>CAYYHY010000053.1:0-13284 GCA_964471855.1 uncultured Oscillospiraceae bacterium
GCTGCGTAACCCAGACATGCATGGTACAGACCGAGGTCCTGTTGCAAGTCCCGCCATGATTCCTTCAGAATACCTCTCCCGCCGGTATCCACCCGCTCCTCTCGCCATAAGGGTTCCCCATGGAATTTTGGCGCTGCTTGCTACTGCATGCCAGGCATACCAGTCCTCATCCGCCGGCCAGCAACCCGGCATCTGTCGCATTCCTCAAGCCAGTTCCTGCTTCGCTGGACCGTTGTGTACAGGTCCGGACCGTATGGCAAAGGCCAGAGTCATGTTGCAAGTCCCGCCCTGATTCCTTTAGAATACCTTATACCGCCGGTATCCACCCGCTCCTGCCGCCATATGGGTTCCCCATGGAATTTTGGTGCTGCCTGCTGCTGCATTCCAGCGTTCCAATTCCCTGCTATGCCGCCGGCCAGTAATCTGGCAGGCATGCTCTTGCCTGTGGCCGCATGGTACAGCCCGAGGTCACGCTGCAGGTGCGGCTGTGGTTCCCTCAGGATGCCTGTTCCGCATCCGGATCCCGGCGTCTGGCATTTCTTTCTCATCCGGACTCCAGAACAGGTTTGCTTTTTCCGCCGGCATATGCTAAACTGCAAACAGGACAATTCATCCATCTGCCGTTCGTGGAGGTGTACAAATTATGCCAAGAAGAGGCGGATTCAGGGCTTCCGTGGAGATTCTCCCGGGCGTCAGGCTCAACGTCGGCAGCAAGAGCAGCAGCGTCACCCTGGGAGGCAAGGGAGCAAGGACCACCATCAGTTCTACCGGAAGAAAGACAACCACCGTCAGGATTCCCGGCACGGGAATCTCCATCACCCAGAGGAGCAGCACCGGCAAGAAGAGGCGGTAGGTTCTCCTCTCCCCGTCAGGGGCAGGCAGATGACACAGTCTGCTCTTAAACCAGCAGAAATCCAGCAGCACCCCGGCAGGAGGATTGTCTCCCGCCGGGGTGCTGCATCTTTACTCCGTCTGCGGGGCGGTCTCCCGCACGCGTCTGCGGTAGGTGACATACCGGTACTTCAGATCCCCGTATTCCTGAACTTCTGAGGTCTCTGCACGCTCCCAGTCCGGATCCCGGGCCAGGCAGGGAAGAAAGCAGTCAGCAGGCCAGGTGCCGTCAATCTCTGTAATATATGCAGTGTCACACCAGGGCAGCAGCTCCCTGTACACCGAGGCGCCGCCGATGACGAAGGCGTCCTCCGGAATCTCCGGCAGCAGCGCCTCCAGGCTGGAGAACACCTCCGCCCCCCGGGGACAGAATTCCGGGTTCCGGGACAGGATCAGATTTCTCCGCCCCTTCAGGGGTCTGCCTCCGGGGAAGGTGGCCAGGGTCTTCCGGCCCAGCACCACGGCATGGCCCTCCGTGAGCTTCCGGAACCGCTTCAGATCCTCCGGGATGTACACCAGCTGGTCCCCGTCCTTCCCCAGACCCCAGTTCCGGTCCACTGCCGCTATCAGGTTCATGCCTGTTCCTCCTGTCCGTCACACCGCCACAGGGATCTTTCCCTCCAGGGGGTGGGCCCGGTAGTCTGTCAGATGTACGCTGTCCGGGGTGAAGCTGTAGAAATCCTTCACCTCGGGGTCCAGGGAAAACTTCGGTGCATCATAGGGTTTCCGGCTGATGATCTCCTCCACCACCGGCACATGCCGGTCATAGATGTGGGCATCAGCAATGACGTGGAGCAGCTGGCCCGCCTCCAGTCCGGAGACCTGGGCAAACATGTGGACCAGCACCGCATACTGCATCACATTCCATCCGTTGGCGGTCAGCATGTCCTGGCTGCGCTGGTTGAGGACTGCGTTCAGGGTATTCCCGGACACGTTGAAGGTCATGGACCAGGCGCAGGGGTAGAGCGCCATCTCGTTCAGGTCGTGGTGGTTGTAGAGGCTGGTTACAATCCGCCGGGAGGCCGGGCTGTTTTTCAGCTCATATAGGACCCGGTCCACCTGGTCCATGTCCCCCTCCGGGTAGTGATGCTTCACCCCCAGCTGGTAGCCGTAGGCCTTGCCGATGGAGCCGTTCTCATCCGCCCACGCGTCCCACACATGGCTGTGCAGATCATGGATGCTGCTGCTCTTCTTCTGCCAGATCCACAGGAGCTCGTCCACCGCCGACTTCAGGTACTGCCGCCGGACGGTGAGGATGGGGAACTCCTCCCGCAGGTCGTAGCGGTTTACCACACCGAAGAGCTTGACGGTGTGGGCCGGGGTGCCGTCCTCCCAGCGGGGGCGCACCGGCCGGTCCGTATCCCAGACACCCTTTTCCAGGATGTCCCTGCAGTTTTGTATAAACAGTTCATCTGCCATGCTCATGGCACTGCTCCTCCTCTCCCTCCGGCGGGTGCCGCGTCCCGTCCGGTCTTCCTCTGCCCTGACAGCAGAACGCCCCGGCTGCCGCCGGAGCAGCCGGGGTCATTTACAGATCTCTTCCCTCAGTCCAGGGGCTTCATGGTGGGGAAGAGAATCACTTCGCGGATGGTCTCAGCGCCGGTCAGGAGCATGACACAGCGGTCGATGCCCATGCCCATGCCCCCCGTGGGCGGCATGCCGTACTCCAGCGCAGTGAGGAAATCCTCGTCCAGCATCTCTGTCTCGTCGTCCCCCCGGTCCCGCAGTTCCGCCTGCTTCATGAAGCGCTCCCGCTGGTCGATGGGGTCGTTGAGCTCGGAGTATGCATTGGCCATCTCGCTGCGGCAGATAAACAGCTCAAACCGTTCGGTGAGCCGGGGGTCCTGGGGCGAGCGCTTGGTCAGAGGGGAGACCTCCACCGGATACATGGTAATAAAGGTGGGCTGGACCAGATGCTCCTCCACCCGCTGGTCAAAGCAGGCGTAGAGGGCATTGCCCCATGTCCTGTCTGCGGTCTCTGCCAGCTCCACGCCGATGGACTCCGCCATGGCCGAGGCCTCCCCGTCATCGCTGACGGCGGCAAAGTCGAGACCTGTGTATTCCCTGACTGCATCAACCATGGTGAGACGGCGCCAGCCGGGGCTCAGGTCGATGTCCTCCCCCAGCCACTTCACCTGCCAGGTGCCCAGGATGTCCATGGCCGCCCCGGAGAGGATCCCCTCGGCGATGTCCATCATGTCATGGAAGTCCGAGTAGGCCTCGTACATCTCGATGCTGGTAAACTCGGGGTTGTGCTTGGGGTCCATGCCCTCGTTGCGGAAGATGCGGCCGATCTCGTACACCCGGTCCATGCCCCCCACAATGAGCCGCTTCAGAGGCAGCTCGGTGGCAATGCGCATGTACATGTCCAGATCCAGGGTGTTGTGGTGTGTAACAAAGGGACGGGCCGCCGCACCCCCCGCCAGGGTGCTGAGCACCGGGGTCTCCACCTCGATGTAGCCCCGTCTGTCCATGAAGCTGCGGACATACTGGATGAACTTCGAGCGGATGATGAAGTTCTGCTTCACCTCCGGGTTGACGATGAGGTCCACGTAGCGCTGACGGTAGCGCAGATCCTGATTGGTCAGGCCGTGGAACTTCTCAGGCAGCGGCAGCAGCGACTTGGAGAGGAGGGTGCAGGAGCGCACCCGCACGGACATCTCCCCCCGCTGGGTGCGGAACACCGTACCCTTCACCCCTACAATATCACCGATGTCGTACTTCCTGAACCGGGCGTACTCCGCCTCGTCCATCTCGTCCCTGCGGGCGTAGAGCTGAATGCGGCCGGACCTGTCCTGGAGATCGCAGAAGGACACCTTTCCCATGCCCCGCTTGGACATGAGCCGCCCGGCGATGGAGACGCTGCTGCCCTCCATGGCGTCAAAGTCTGCCTTGATGGCGGCGCTGTCGCTGTCCACCTCGTACTTTGTAATCTGGAAGGGATCCATGCCGCTCTCCTGGAGCTCCTTCAGCTTGTCCCTGCGGATCTGCTGCAGCTGGGTCAGACTGGGTTCCGCTGCCTGACTGTTCTTCTCCGCCATCCCGGTCTCACCTCACCACGCTCACGATTTTGAACTCCACAGGGCCGGCCGGCGCATCCACTGTGACCTCCTCGCCGGCGAAGTGGCCCAGCAGGGCCCTGCCGAGAGGGGAGTCCTCGGAGATGGTGCTGTTGGAGGGGTCCGCCTCCTGGGAGCCTACCAGCTTGTATGTGTCCTCCTCGTTAAACTCCAGATCCAGGACGGTCACCGTAGACCCGAGGCGGACATAGTTGCCGGCGGTGTCCTCCTCGAGCTCTTCCTCCTCGATGACCACGCAGTTGGAGAGGATCTCCTCCAGTTCCGCCTTGCGGCTGTAAAGCTTGCCCTGCTGGTTCTTGGCCTCATCATACTCGCTGTTCTCGCTCAGGTCTCCAAAGGAACGGGCCTCCTTGATCAGCGCCGCCACTTCTTTCTCTCTGACAGTGGTGATGTACTCCAGCTCATCCGTGAGCTCCTGCCAGCGCTGAGGGCTCAGCTTGTACTGCTTTGCCATATAAGTTCTACACCTTTCTGCGGCAGCATCCGGCTGCCGGACAAAAATAATTCCCCGCTTAAGGCGGGGGCAGCGGGAACGTTCCCATCTGTATTGGAAACACATTTTACTCCCGGTCATGAGGCAAGTCAATACGGCAATTTCCGGCCCCCGGGATGCCCCGGGGGAGGACCTCCGGAGAAACTGGCAGCGCCGTGCCGGCAGGTGCCTGCCGCACAGCGCTGCTCTCATCTCTCTGCCCTTCCGGCGTCAGGCGGGCAGGACTCCCTGCTCAGCGCCTGCGGCCGCGCTTTTTCACATCCTCCGCGACGCTGTCCTTCCAGTGCGCTGCCTCCAGGGTGGCGCCGCGGCGGACGGACCCCACAGCGGCGCAGACCGCGTCGTAGGACGCCTCCACACCCCGGGCGTCGTGCAGGTACTGGGCGGAGTGCCTGGAGTCGATGCCGATGCGCCCGGCCTCCCGCGCCGCATCGATGTTGGCCCCCAGGAAGACAAACTCCCAGCCGTACTTCTTCTGCTGCCGGTCAATCATCTTCTTCACTTTGTCATAGGTGTACCAGCGGCTGGCGTTTTCCATGCCGTCGGTGATGATGACCACCATGGTGTGCCCGGGGACGTCCTCCGGACGGGCATACTTGTGGATATTGCCGATATGCTGGATGGCACCCCCCACGGCGTCCAGCAGGGCGGTGCAGCCCCCCACCCGGTACTCCCGGTCCGTGAGGTCCGGCACCTGGTCCAGGGGCACCCGGTCGTGGATGACCTCCGAGCTGTCGCTGAAGAGGACGGTGGAAACCAGGGTCTCGTCCGTATTCTCCTTCTTCTGCCTGTCCAGCACGGAGTTCATGCCCCCGATGGTGTCGGCCTCCAGGCCGTGCATGGAGCCGGAGCGGTCGAGTATGAATACAAGTTCTGTCATGGATCTGCACGTCTCCTTTCTGATGTGTGCGGTTTTCCTTCCTGCACCTGTATTCTGCCTTTTCCGCTCCGCCGGATGGTCGCCTGCCGTGCGACATTTCCAGAATCTCCATAAGGGGAGGACAGAAAAGAACCGCTGCGGGCACTCTTCGTGACCTCCGCAGCGGTTTTGTGGTTTCAGTCTTTTTCTTCCCGGCCGGGAAGCTCGATCCCCTCCCGGGTCAGGATCTGGATGATGGCCTCCCGTTCCTGGCCGGAGGGCGGGACCATGGGGAACGTGCATGCGCTGCAGGCCGCAATTCCCCTCAGGCGCACGGCCTCCTTGATGGCGGGGATGAATACGCTGCCCACAGTGTAGATGTCCATCAGCCGGTCCACTGCCGTCTGCCCCCTGGCAATCCCCTCCGCATCATTGTCCCGCAGCGCCCTGATCCAGGACATGCAGATCTCAGGCACCACGTTGGAGAGGCCGCCGATGACTCCGTCACCTCCGGAGAGCACGTTTCTGGCGCAGTTGTCGTCGAACCCGGAGTATATTTCCATGTACGGAAACCGCGGCTTCACCGCCTTGATGAGCTCCCTTGTGTGGTCAACTCCGGTGATGGTGTCCTTGATCCCCTTCAGCCCGGGGTGCCTGTCCGCCAGGCGGAGCATGAGCTCCGGAGACAGGCTGCACCCGGTGCGGTCCGGGAAGTTGTACAGATACACGGGGCCGCGGATGTCCTGCAGCAGCCGGTCATAGTACCGGAACAGCTCCTCCCCGCCGAACCCGAAATAGTAGGGCGGAAGAATCACCACCGCATCCGCCCCGAAGTCGAGGCAGCAGCTGGCATAGGGGGCAATCTCGTCCGCCGCCATGCTGGTCACGCCCACAAGACACTTCGTCCGTCCGGATATGACGTCCACTGCGTGCCTGGCCTGCTGCATCCTCTGGTACATGGGCATGGCGAAGAACTCGCCGATGCTGCCCTGCACCAGAATCCCGTCGATCCCGTTTGCAATCAGGTTCTCGTACAGAGCCGCCTGGCTGTCGAGGTCCAGCGTGCCGTCCGGCTGCAGCAGCGTCACCGCAGGCGTAATGTATGAAGCTTTCACGTTGTCCTCCCTTAAGGAGAGGCAGTTCTCATGTCTCCGACTTTCTGTTCTCCCGGATAATCCGTTCCATCTCCACCCGGTTCTCCTCCAGATGCTGCCTCATCATGCGCTCCGCCGTCGCAGAGTCCCTGCTGCAGATGGCATCCGAAATGGCCCTGTGGTCGATAATGGTCTCGGAGAGGAGGATGTTGCCGGTCAGGCGGCCGAACAGGCCCACCGAGTAGGAGATGATGGGGATCAGGGCAGGCACCACCATGTTCTGGGTGCAGCGGGCTATGCAGACATGGAATTCCACGTCATTGGCCAGGTGGTTGCGGCCGGCCAGGATGTCTTCCTCCACAAGCCTGCATGCGGCGCGGACCTGCTCCATGTTCTCCCCGGTGGCCCGCTGGGCGGCTGCCGAGGCGACCCAGGGCTCCAGGTGGACCCGGACCTCCAGCAGGTCCATGGCCAGCTTCTCCTGGTCCGGGCAGTAGGCAAAGCCCAGGGGGTCGTCGATCTGGCCGGGGCTGCTGGCAATGAAGGTGCCCACGCCCCGCCGGATTGTGAGAACGTTGCGGGAGACCAGCAGCTTCACTGCCTCCCGGATGGTTCCCCTGCCCACATTGAGCATCTCCGCCAGCTCAAACTCGTTGGGCAGCTTGTCCCCGCTGGTCAGGTGCTTTTCGATGATCAGCCGGGAGATCTGGTCGGCGACCTGCTCAGGAAGAGAACTGTCCTTCTGTTTTATATTCTCAAATACGGAATCCATCGCGCCCCGTCCTTTCCGGAACTCCGCTCACCGGCAGACATCATACAACCTGCTTCATGTCCGGTCCATTATACCTGCCATTTTTCGGAAATGCAAGGGGCTGAGGGTTCTGCGCCCGGCGGAGGCCCGGCTGCCCGGGACCTCCGCCGCATGTGTCATATGACGTCCTGTTTAAAGCAGTCCGGGAAGGAATCCCTGGAAGAGGCTCAGGATGCAGGTAAAGATCAGGATGGCGACACCTGCCACAAAACCGCCAAGGGTCCAGCCGCGGATCGTGTCGACCTCGCTGAGGTGGAAGAAACGGGAGATGGCCCAGAAACCGGAGTCGTTGGGCAGGGAGAGTCCGATGCCCCCGGCGCACACAGCGATGGCGCAGAGAATGGGGGAGATGCCGGAGGTGGCCGCAGCCCCGGAGACGATGGCCGCCGTGGTGGTCAGCGCCACTGTCGTGGAACCGGTGGCCACCCGGAGAACCTGGGCGATGACAAAGCACATGACGAGGATGGGCATGTTGAAGCCCTGGAGACCGTCGGTGATGACCTTGGCGATGCCGCAGGCCTTGAGAACGCCGCCGTAGGCCCCGCCTGCACCGGTGATGAGGAGGATCAGGCCGACCTTGTCGGCACCCTCTGTCATGATGTCAGTAATGGAACGGCTCAGATACTTGCGGGAAATGAAGGCCCCGTAGAGGACACCGATGGTCATGGCCACGTTCTTGTCCCCCAGGAAGCCGAGGATCTGGACCACCGCGCTCCCCTCAGGGAGAAGAAGGGCGGAGAAGGACCCCAGGAGGATGAGAATGATGGGCACCAGCAGCATGGAGATGGCTTTCAGACCGCCCATCTTCGGTTTGCCGCCATTGTCGTTTCCAGTTTCCTCAGCGTCCAGGTCGGAGAAGTCCCACTTTCTGCCCTTCTTCTGATCCGCTTTATTGATGATTGATCCATACACAATGCCGCCGGCAAACATGCCGACAAACGCAGCGATCAGTGCATAGAAGAAAAATATTCCCACATTGATCCCCATGGCCGACGCCACTGCCAGAGGCGGTGCAGTGGGGAGCACCAGGGCGAAGGTGCAGGTTGTTGCCACAGAGATGGCGCAGGCGTAGGCCGTCATGGAGTAGCCGGTCTTTTTGGAAAGAACCCGGAGCATGGGGGCGAACATGATGTACACCACATCGCCGAAGACGGGGATGCCGGTGATGAATCCAGCCAGAGAAACAGCGTACTGTGAGCGCTTCGGACCAACTGCCTTCAGCACTGCATCTACAATGCTGTCAATACCGCCCGACTCGAACATGAACATCCCGAGCATCACGCCGAGGCCGGTTACGATGCCGATCGATCCAAGGGTTGAACCGAAATTGTTCGTAACTGTTGCCACAACGTCACCAATTGTGGCAAATCCCTCCGGTGCGCTGCCCCCTGCATAGGTGGCCAGGGCCAGAAGGCCGGTGCCGTAGGCGCAGACCAGAAGCGCGACGAATGCGTTGAGTTTGATCTTGATGATGCACGTAAGCAGAACAACGATGGACAGCAGGAATACAATCAGCAGCATGATACGTTCCTCCTCCTTGCAATATCTGCCTGGACAGATGCCTCAGGCCGGGGCACAGGTCCGGCCGGTGTGCTCCGCTGTTCCCCCGCAGCGGAAGCCCTCTTCACGCGGTCATTGTATAACGTATGACGTCCCATGTCAACGGCTCCGGGGGAACTCCCGATTTTTCGGCGCAATGCACAATTTCCAGCTACTAAATTTGTGCAGAATGACGAGTTGACGTCGTATGACGTCCGATTTATAATGAGCAGCGGTGATGCTCCCCTCCCCCGGGGTCCCCCTCTTCACATATCCGCATAAGGAATGGAGATGCACAGTTCCATGCTGACCAGTCAGAAAATGCGCCAGCTCGCACCCGAACTGGACCCCCTCCGGCTCGGCACCGGATGGAAGATGGAAGACCTGTCCAAGCCCCAGATCTTTGTAGAGAGCACCTTCGGCGACAGCCACCCCGGCTCCGGCCACCTGGACAGGCTGGTGGAGGCCGCCTGCCGGGGCATTGCAGATGCCGGCGGCCATGGAGCCCGGTACTTCTGCACGGACATGTGCGACGGCGAGAGCCAGGGCACAGACGGCATCAACTTCTCCCTCGCCAGCCGGGAGATGATCGCCAACATGATCGAGATCCAGGCAAACGCCACCCCCTTCGACGGCGGCGTATTCATCGCCAGCTGCGACAAGGGCATGCCCGGGAACCTCATGGGCATGGCGAGAGTCAACATCCCCTCCATTATGATCACCGGCGGCACCATGAGCGCCGGACCCGAGCTGCTGACTCTGGAGCAGCTGGGCATGTATTCCGCCATGTATGAGCGGGGGGAGATCGACGAGGACCGTCTCACCTGGGCCAAATGCAACGCCTGCCCCAGCTGCGGGGCCTGCTCCTTCATCGGCACCGCCTCCACCATGCAGATCATGGCGGAGGCCATGGGACTCTCCCTCCCCGGCTCCGCCCTGATGCCCGCCACCAGCCCGGACCTGACGGACTATGCATACCGGGCCGGCCGGCAGTCCGTGGAGCTGGCCCTCAAAGGGCTGAAGCCCTCCGACATTGTCACCATGGATGCCCTGGAGAACGCCATCATGGTCCATGCGGCCATCTCCGGCTCCACCAATACCCTGCTGCACCTGCCCGCCATCGCCCACGAGTACGGTCTGGAGATCGACGGCGACACCTTCGACCGGCTCCACAGAGGCGCCCATTACCTGCTGGACCTGCGGCCCGCCGGCCGCTGGCCCGCCGAGTTCTTCTACTATGCGGGCGGTGTCCCCGCCATCATGGAGGAGATCAGACCCGTCCTCCACCTGGACGCCATGACCGTCACCGGAAAGACCCTGGGGGAGAACCTCCAGGAGCTCAGGGAAAACGGCTTCTACGAGCGCTGCCAGAAGCGGCTGGAAGAGGCCAATGAGAAGTACGGCATCAGCCTGACCCGGGAGGACATCATCCGCCCCTATGACAGGGCCATCGGCACGGACGGCTCCATCGCCGTGCTGAAGGGGAACCTGGCTCCGGAGGGGGCTGTAATCAAGCACACCGCCTGCCCGAAGGAGATGTTCCAGGCCGTCCTGCGGGCCCGCCCCTTCGACAGCGAGGAGGAGTGCATCGACGCAGTGCTCCACCACCGGGTCAGCCCCGGAGATGCGGTATTCATCCGCTACGAGGGACCCCAGGGCTCCGGCATGCCGGAGATGTTCTACACCAGCGAGGCCATCAGCTCTGACAAGGATCTGGGCCGCTCCATCGCCCTCATCACCGACGGCCGCTTCTCCGGCGCCTCCACAGGCCCGGTCATCGGCCACTGCAGCCCCGAGGCCCAGACCGGCGGTCCCATCGCCCTTGTGGAGGAGGGGGACCTGATCCAGATCGACGTCCCCGGGCGGGTCCTGGCCATCGTCGGCGTAAACGGCCAGCGGAAGACCCCGGAAGAGATCGATGCGGTTCTGGCGGAGCGGAGGAAGAACTGGAAACCGAAGCCGAGAAAGTATAAAAGGGGCACCCTGCGGCTGTTCAGCGAACACGCCGCCTCCCCCATGAAGGGCGCCTACCTGCAGTTTGACGACTGAATGACTCCGGCCGGGCGGGGCTGTCCTGTCCCGCCCGGCTCTGAAAGGAATGGAAACAATGAAGGGAATCCGCGTGAACGGACCCCGGGATGCGGAGGTGGCGGAGCTTCCCATGCCTGAGCGGGTGCCGGGGAACGCCATTATAAAGGTCATGTCCGCCAGCATCTGCGGCACCGACGTCACAACCTTCCGGGGCACCAATGTAAACGTCTCCTCTTACCCCATCGTGATCGGCCATGAGATCGCCGGCATCGTGGAGGATGTGGAGGAAAACCGGTACGGCATCCGCAGGGGGGACCGGGTGGTCCTGGACCCCTACATCTACTGCGGGCACTGCTATCCCTGCATTCAGGGCCGGACCAACTGCTGCGAGACCCTGAAGTGCCTGGGGGTCCACTGCGACGGAGCCATGTGCGAGTACTTCTCCCACCCCGTGCATCTGCTGCGCCGGCTGCCGGACAGCATCCCCTGGGAACTGGCCCCTCTGGCGGAGCCCCTGGTCATCGGCATGCACGGGCTCCATACCTGCCAGCTGAAGGAGGGGGAGCGGATCGCCATCGTAGGGGCCGGCGCCATCGGGCTCCTGGCCGGTCTGGGCGCCCTGGCGTATCACGCCGTCCCCATCCTGGTGGACGTAGTGGACCAGCGGCTGGAGCTCGCCCGGTCCTTCGGCATTCCCTGGACGGTCAACCCCGCGAAGGAGGACGCCGTGGCCCGGATCCGGGAAATCACCGGCGGACGGGGCGCCGAGTGCGTCATGGAGGCCTCCGGCTCTGATGCCGGCGTCCGCTCCTCCCTGGACTACGCCGCCTACACCGGCCGCATCGCCCTCACAGGCTGGCCGAAGCACGAGATCACCCTCCCCACAAACCTGATAACCAAGAAGGAGCTGCACGTGCGGGGCTCCCGCAACGGTGCAGGGGAGTTCGACGAGGCCCTGGAACTGATCCGCAGCGGGGCTGTCCCTGTGGAGAAGGTCCTTACAAAGACTGTCCCCTTTACTGAACTGCCCCGCATGCTGGCGGAGCTTGCAGACCACCCGGGGGACTACCTGAAGGTCACCGGCCTTTTCCATACGGAGGACAACGCATGAATCTGTTTGACATTACAGGCCGCAGAGCCCTGGTCACCGGCGCCACCCGGGGGCTGGGCTTCAGCATGGCGGAGGGCCTCATGGAGGCCGGCGCGGAAACCGTCATCTGGGGAACCACAGAGAAGGTGCACGAGGTGGCGGCCGGATTTACTGAGAGAGGCTTCACCTGCCGGGGCGTGGCCATGGACCTGGGAAACCGGGAGAGCCTGCGCTCCGCCTTCGCAGAGTCTCTGGAACTGCTGGGGGGCACCATCGACATCCTGGTCAACTGCGCAGGCATCCAGCGCAGACACCCGGCGGAGGAGTTTCCCATGAGCGACTGGGACTCCGTCCTGGAGATCAACCTGACCGCCCCCTTTGAGCTCTGCCAGCTGGCCGGCCGGGAGATGCTCAAAAAAGGATATGGCAAGATCATCAACATCGCTTCCATGCAGTCCTTCTTCGGCGGGTTCACCATCCCCGCCTACGCCTCCGCCAAGGGCGGGGTCGCCCTGCTCACCAAGGCCCTGTGCAACGAGTGGGCCGGCAGGGGCATCAACGTCAACGCCATCGCCCCCGGCTACATGGCCACCGAGATGAACGCCGCACTGATGGACCCGGCAAATCCCCGCTTTGCGGAGATCACCGGCCGCATCCCCGCTCACCGCTGGGGCACCGGCGAGGACATGAAGGGCTGCTGCATCTTCCTGGCCAGCCACGCCTCCGACTACCTCAACGGCGCCGTCATCCCCGTGGACGGGGGATACGCCAGCAAATAGGTCCCGGCACCGCAGAACTGAACAAAAACAGATCCGGCCTGCTCCTCTTATAAGGAACAGACCGGATCTTCCTCTGTCTCCTGCCCTGCTGCGAAGACCAGAAGTCCCGTTTGGCAGCCACTGGCGTCGGGCGGCATACTTTGCAGGGGGAGCCGGCCCCGCAGCCGGGCTCCCCGGACTCAGCCGGCAGGCTGAACAGAGACAGGAGGCATCAGCATGGCTTATCCTCAGTATGGAGATGTCATCGGCGTCCACCGCCTTCACGGCGCATATGACCACTGCGGCGTCTATGAGAGTGACGACTGTGTATACGAATATGCCGCATCCGGCAATGACTTCGACAGGGACATCAGGATCCGCTCATCCACGCTCCGCAAGTTCGCAGGAGATTCAAAGTCGATTTTCGTCCTCTCCTTCCCGGAGCACTGCAGCATCCCAAAGAAGATCGACGTATCTCTTCCAGCCTTCTCCGGGCTGATAGAAGGACCGGTCAATCCCCTGAAGATCCTCAAGCTTCTGAGGTCCCTTGCATACCACGTGCACACGCCTGAGGAGACCATCCAGCGGGCCCGGAGCCGGCTGGGGGAGACGAAATACAGCCTGGCCCTGAACAACTG
>CAYYHY010000053.1:13384-14463 GCA_964471855.1 uncultured Oscillospiraceae bacterium
AGCGGGCCCGGAGCCGGCTGGGGGAGACGAAATACAGCCTGGCCCTGAACAACTGCGAACATTTCGCCATCTGGTGCAAGACCGGCATATCGGAGTCCCACCAGGTCAATGCAGTTCTCCGCCTGATTGCCGGAAGCCAGCCTGTCTCTCTCCTGTGACTCAGGGAAGCAGACCGGCGGAGCCTCTGCCGCTCCCGGCGTCTTCAGACAAACCTGAATACAGACAGATCCGGCCTGCTCCTCTCATAAGGAACAGGCCGGATCTCGTTTCTGCCCGTGCGCAGCGGACAGGGATCACTGGTTGTAGGTTTCGAAGGTCTCGATGACCTCTCTGTCCGGGGCGGGGGTCAGGAGGGAGACCACCACGATGACCAGGGCGCTGACCAGGAAGGCGGGGAGCAGCTCGTAGATGGCGAACACGCCGCCCAGCTTTGCAATGCCGAACTTCCAGATGAAGACCATGGCGCCGCCGGCAATCATGCCGGCCAGGGCGCCGGCTTTGGTGGTCCGCTTCCAGAAGAGGGAGAAGAGCATCAGGGCGCCGAAGGAGCCGCCGAAGCCGGCCCACGCGAAGGACACCACCTGGAACACGCTGCTGTTGGGATCCCATGCCAGAACCACGGCGATCACGGCGATGACAATGACGGTGGCGCGGGCCAGAATCATGGACTTCTTCTCGGACAGTTTGATGCCGAAGAACTCCTCAGCCAGGTTCTCGGACACGGCGGAGGCTGCGGTGAGCAGCTGGGAGTCGGCCGTGGACATGGTGGCTGCCAGGATGCCGGCCAGGATCACGCCGGCGATGACGGCGAAGAGGATGCCGTGCTGACTCATGAGGTTGGAGAGGGCAATGATGACCGTCTCGGATTCGGCGCTGGTGGTGAAGGTGGGAATGGCACCTTTTACGGAGACGGAGTAGCCGATGACGCCGATGGCGATGGCTACAAACATGGAGACAACAACCCACACGGAGGCGACGCGGCGGGAGATCTTCAGCTTGGCGTCGTCCTCAATGGCCATGAACCGGAGCAGGATGTGGGGCATGCCGAAGTAGCCCAGACCCCAGGCCAGGGTGGAGAC
>CAYYHY010000054.1:0-14282 GCA_964471855.1 uncultured Oscillospiraceae bacterium
TGCAACTGGGAGAAGGGACTCCAGGAGTGGTTTCCTGTACAGACGCCTGACGGAGGGAAGACCCAGGTCCACCAGGAGCCCGCTCTGAGCCGCGGCACTGGAGCAGAGCATCTTCAGAAAAGAAACCGCCCGGTTCCTGATGCGGGAACCGGGCGGGATGCTGTCTGATATGAGTTCCTGCCTGCGTCTGAGCGGCGGAACGCAGGAGGACCGGATGCACTGTGGCGGCGGGGTCTCAAAAGTGACCCCGGAAGATGCGGTGGAGGAAGCGGTCCAGTACTACTGTAAAGCGGGGGATCAGAAAGTCATAGGCGAGGAATACGAAATTGCCCAGGACCAGGAGCACCAGCAGCAGGGGGATGCCGGTGACCTCGGGGACCAGCACAAACATGACAAGGGCCTCTGCTGCGATGATGATGACGTTGAAGAGAAGGAGCTTCGCCGGCAGGCGGAAGGAGCGGGGAATCTTGTCCAGCCGGGGTTTCAGGACCGGATACCAGCCAAGCAGAGCGATGAACATGAGGTTCTGCTCTGCATCGGCCACCAGCATGAGGCCGAGCAGGCTGACGGCGACATAGCAGGTGAGCTGATACTTTGCCCCCCATTTTCTGCCCACCGGTATCAGACACAGGCCGGCCAGCATGGGGGCTGCATAGGTCCCGACACCAGTGACGGCGCCAAGGACCATGATGACAATGGCAAGGGCTGCGGAGAGACCGCAGGTCGCAACTTTCTGTGACTGCTCCCGCATGGTACAGCACCTCCGTGCAAAAGATGTCCTGAACCGGCAGGGGTCCGGGAAACAATGCGGCTGCAGGACGCATTATACCACGCTGGAAGAGGGGGCGCAACGGGAAGAGGGTGCCGGAGAGGGGATGCAGAGCCCGGCGTTTCCTGTCAGAGAGGGACTTCGCCGCCAGACGGGGAGCGGTCCGGCACGCTGCTGCGCAGCATGTCAAGAAACACCTTCGCGGCAGGGGAGAAGGTCTTGTACTTCTTTGTCGCGATGCTGAGTTCCACGGAGATCTCCGGGACGACGGGCCGGAAGACAAGCTCCTGGCTGCGGCTCCCCGCCAGTCTGTCCAGGCAGAAAGCACAGCCGATGCCCTTCTCCGTCAGGTAGGTTGCGTTGAAGATGAGACTGTAGGTGGCGACGATATGCAGGGAGGACATGTCCAGCCCCAGCAGTCCGCTGCCATGGCGGCCGTCCAGAACCTGCTCGGACATGATGAGGGGGATGTTCCGGAGCTGCTCCCGCTGGATGGTTTCCTGGGCAGCGAGAGGGTCGTCCGGCCGCATGAGGAGACCGAAGGTGTCCTTTATTCCCAGGTCGAAGTAGTCAAACCGCTCCTGGCGGACAGGTCCCAGCAGCAGGCCGATGTCGGCCAGCCCCTTGTCCAGGCGCTCTGTGGCTGCCCCGGCGTCCCCGCTGTAGAGACGCAGACGGACATCCGGGTGAAGGGCGTGGAAGCGGCGGAACACCTCGGCGATATGCTCCATGCCAGCGGTCTCCCCGCAGACAATGGAGATGTCCCCGCTGAGCATGGTCCCCTCTGCCCGGAAGGCGGATTCCGTGCTGTCCATCAGCTCCATGATCTCCTGGGCTCTGTTCCGGAGAAACCGCCCCTCCTCGGTGAGGGTGACTCTGCGCTTGCCCCGGATGAACAGCTGCCGCCCCAGCTGCTGCTCCAGTTCCATCATCTGCTTGGAGAGGGTGGACTGGGAGATGTACAGGGTCTCGGCGGCCCGGGTGATGCTCTGCTCCCGGGCGACGGCCAGGAAGTAGTTGAGCAGTCTGGTCTCGATCATTGAGATGCACTCCTTGCCCGCAGTTTCCAGGTCATTATACCAGCCGGAATCATTCCTGTAAACGATGATACAGCATGTTTAACAGCTGTTTGTAATCCGCAGGTCCCGGGAGTACAATGGCTGCAGTCGAAGGGGGGAGCCATGTGAGGCGGAATGGATTTCCCGGAGGGAATCCGGAGGCGTGCCTGGCGGACTGCGGGTGCTGCGAACAGACGGTGCAGGAGTACCTCGCCTGCGGAGCAGAGAACCGCACAGCCGATCAGCTGCGGCTGCTTCAGCAGCACCGCCGGGTCCTGATGGACAGCCTGCACCTGGCTCAGCGCCGGGTCGATGCAGTGGACTTTCTCATCTGCTCCCTGGAGCAGAGCCTGAAATCATAAGGAGTGTTTCCCGTGGAGATCATTGAGAATCAGAGGTTTGACGAGGAGCGGGCCCTCTACGGCAGCAGGGGCATCCTGGTGAGGGACTGCGTCTTCGACGGTCCCGCGGACGGCGAGAGCGCACTGAAGGAGTCCAAGGACGTGGCGGCAGAGCACTGCCGGTTCAACCTGCGCTACCCCTTCTGGCATGATACCGGGCTGCAGATTGACAGCTGCGAGATGACGGAGAAATGCAGGGCGGCCCTCTGGTACTCCCGGAACGTGGACATCTCCGGCACGAAGATGCACGGCATCAAGGCTCTGCGGGAGTGCAGCGACGTGACCATACAGAACTGCAGCATCATCTCCCCGGAGTTCGGCTGGTCCACCCGGGGCATCCGCATGGAGGACACGGAGGCGGAGAGCGAATACTTCATGATGCGCTCCACCGGTCTGAACTTCCGCAATGTGACTCTGCATGGCAAATACTCCTTCCAGTATATCGAGGACGCTGTCTTTGAGAACTGCGTATTCGACACCAAGGACGCCTTCTGGCACGGGAAGAACGTCACGGTGCGCAGCAGCGTCATCCGGGGGGAGTATCTGGCCTGGTATTCCGACGGTCTGACCCTTGTAAACTGCCGCATCGAGGGAACCCAGCCCTTCTGTTACTGCAGAAATCTGAAGCTGGTGGACTGCGAGATGGCGGACACGGATCTGTGCTTTGAGCGCTCCGAGGTGGAAGCCAGCATCCTGACCCCGGTGATGAGCATCAAGAACCCCCGCCGGGGAACCATCTGTACGCCCCGGGTGGACGAAGTGATCATGGACGACCCCCTGGCGGAGGGACGCATCATTACCTGCCGGGGACAGTCCAGCACGGTGCGCGCCTGACGGGCGACGGACACAGACAGAAGGAGTGAATACGGACATGAAACGGAAGTCAGCTGCAGTTCTGACCCTTGCGGTCCTGCTCACGGCGGCCCTGCTTGCAGTCCCTGCCGTTATGGCGTCAACGGACAGCGGCGGCGGGTTTGCGGATGTGGACCCGGATGCCTGGTACTCGGAAGCCGTCACCTGGTGTGCAGACAGAGGGATCATGGTGGGGACCTCGGAGACCCAGTTCAGCCCGGACATGGAGCTGTCCCGGGCCATGTTTGCCACCCTGCTGCACAGGACCGAGGGAACCCCCGCAGCGGAAGGGGACAGGGAGTTTCCTGACTGTGTCCCCGGCAGCTGGTACAGCGAGGCTGTCAGATGGGCGGCCGGAAAGGGCATCCTGGCGGGCTATGACACCGGTCTCTTCGGACCGGAGGACCCTGTCACCCGGGAGATGACAGCCGTCATCCTCTGGCGCCATGCGGGAGAGCCGGAAGCGGAGGAGGCCGGGTTCCCGGACGCCGGGAGTGTCAGCAGCTGGGCGAAGCAAGGGATGAGCTGGGCGGCCGAGAAGAAGATCCTGCTGCCCCGGGACAGCGGAGACATGGATCCAGAGGTACCTGCCACCCGGGCCGAGGCGGCTTATGCCCTCATGACCGCGGAACAGATGCCGGAGGAGAATCCCGGAGAAACCGGAGACAGCAGAGTGCTGGTGGCCTTCTTCTCAGCGACAGGAAACACCGGAGGCGTGGCGGAGAAGATCGCCCGGGCGGCCGGTGCGGATCTCCTGGAGATCAGGCCGGCACAGCCCTACACCTCAGCAGACCTGAACTACAACAATGCAGACAGCCGGACCAGCCGCGAGCAGAATGACCCGGATGCCCGGCCGGAGATTGCAGGTCCTGCAGCCGGTCTGGACAGGTACGATACAGTCTTCCTGGGCTACCCCATCTGGTTTGGCAGGGCGCCCAGAATCATGCTCACCTTCCTGGAGAGCGGGGACTTCAGCGGCAAGACAGTGATCCCCTTCTGCACCTCCGGAAGCAGCGGCATCGGCGGCAGCGAGGCGGAACTGAAGAAGGCCGCCCCCGGTGCGGACTGGCGCGAGGGGAAGCGGTTCTCCGCCGGCGCCACGGATGAGGAAGCGGCAGCGTGGGTAAAGGAACAGAATCTGGAGACACAGAAGCCGGAGGAGGAAGAGGTCATGAAGATCAAGGTCACGGACGGGAAGCACGAGGCTGTATTCCAGCTCAACAGCAGCAGCGCAGCAAAGTCCCTGTACAGCCAGCTTCCCCTGTCTGTCAAGGTGGAGAACTACTCTGACGACGAGAAGATCTTTTACCCCGAGAAGCTGGACACGTCCTCCACTGTGGACGCGAATGCAAAGAAGGGGACCCTGGCCTACTTCTCGCCCTGGGGGGACGTGGTGATGTACTACAGGGACTACGGCTCCTACCCCGGGCTCTACGAACTGGGACAGGCAGTTTCCGGAGCGGATGAGATCCAGAACATGTCAGGCACCATCCAGGTGACGAAAGCAGAATGACAGGGAGCAGCGGGACCGGCACAGCGCCGGTCCCG
The DNA here is from genome assembly GCA_964471855.1 of uncultured Oscillospiraceae bacterium. Lineage (GTDB taxonomy): Bacteria > Bacillota > Clostridia > Oscillospirales > Oscillospiraceae > Lawsonibacter. The sequence goes on from CAYYHY010000054.1 coordinate 4,629, forward strand.
TTTTGTCATTGGGGTCCGGCCTGAAGGGAAGAAGAGGCAACCGGACCGGGATGGGGTGCGGAGCGGGTCAGACTGGAAACAGGTCACCTGGTTCTAAACACCTGCGTCACCGTCATGGTCTCCGCAGCCAATATCCTGTATAACGCAGACATACCCAGGGCGGAGCAGATCGGACGCTGGACCCACGCCATCGTCCACGACTGGCCCATGATGTTTGCGGTGTCCTGCGTGCTCTCCTTCCTGGCGGAGCATATCGGCGTCAAGGTGGCAAAGCACTGCGCGCCCGCCCGCAGGGTGAGACAGAAGTGAGGGAAGGCGGACCGAATTTCTGCAGGACCGGAAGTCAGGCTCCCGGTCCTGTTCTGCTTCAGTAGCTGGCCGGGGCTGGCTTAAAGCCTGATGAGAATGCAGCCGGAGGGAGCGGGTGCCTTTCCTGACATGGGGATCCGCAGGCAGAAGAACCTGAACGGACGATGAGGGCACACCGGTCCCCCGTTTCAAAAATAAGAAAGTCTTAAAACACTGTTCAGCGGACCTTCACATCCTGAGCCTTTTTTGTGGTATGATACAGACCGGTCTCCAGGCGGCGGAACGGCCTGAGGGAAGCTGCCGGCTGCGGGCGCAGCCACGGAACAGACCAGCAGGAGGGAGTCATCTATGAGCGGCAGGAAAAGGCAGGAGGAAGACCGCAGCGCCCGGAAGAAGAGGAGGTTCCTTCTTCCGCTTGTGCTGCTGGCTGCCCTGGTTCTGGGCGGGCTCTTCCTCGGGTCGAAGATGCACCGGCAGCCTGTGATCTGGCAGGGTGGAGATCCCGGAGCAGAGAGCATGTCCGCGGAGGAACTGACGGAGCTTCTGGAGGAACTGGTTCAGGAGGAACCGGCCGCCGCAGATCTTGTCGAGAATCCGGACAGGTACCCAAGGGTCCTTCTGGAACTGGCGGCCCGGAATCCGGAGACTGTGGACTTCGTGCTGAACTGGCCGGAGCACCATGAGGACAGACTGGCGGACACTGTGGAGGAGGCCCGGCTGGGGACCTTCCCCCCGCTGATGCAGTGGGACCCCCGGTGGGGATACGCTGAATACGGGGACGGACCCATGGCTCTCACCGGCTGCGGCCCCACCTGCCTGGCTGTGGTGGTCTGCGGGATGACCGGCAGGAAGGATGTGACGCCCCTGACGGTGGCGGCGGAGGCGGAGCGGAGACTCATGTACGTGAAGGGCAGCGGAACCTCCTGGGACCTGATGCGGGAGGGATGCAGGAAGTTTGGGCTCACCGCAGAGGAGCTCCCCCTGGACCCGGGCTGCATGGAGCGGCCTCTGAAGAACGGGAAGCCCATCATCTGCAGCATGCGGGCGGGTGACTTCACCACATCCGGCCACTTCATCGTTCTTACAGGAGTGGAAGACGGCAGGTTCCGGGTCCTGGATCCAAACCGGAGAGCCAACAGCGAGAAGCTCTGGGACTATGATACGCTGTCAGGGCAGATCCGAAACCTCTGGACCTATTCGCTGACACAGCAGGGATGAGACGGCAAGACGGGACACGCCAGACCGGAAACTGACAGGGCATGCGGATAATGGAACGCAGTCAGAGCTGAAATGTAAAGGACCTTCTTCCCCTCTCCGCCGGGCAGCACCGGACGGGGAGGGGATCTCTGCATCTGCAGGGGGCGAGGACAGGAAATGAATGGAAACTGAGACCCGTTCCGGACCTGAGTTTTGGTCAAAAAGGACAGGGAGACCGGCTTCCGGAGGCGCCGTTTGTGCAGAAGTACAGACATTTCCAAAGGGGATTGACAGGGGAAAAGGGCGGCGCTATAATCCCCACAAACCTACCAGTTTGGAGGGTTAATTCTTCAGAGGAGGCGAGCCGGATGAGCGTGAACTTTCAGGATCTGCTTCGCAGCAACTTCCGCTGCGGTCGAATGCTGTGCTCCCGGACTCTGCCTGGCCGGGTGCTTTGGTGCGCCTTCAGACATTCTGCCGCAGCGGCGGAGTGAACTGTTCTGGTCATGCAGGTCCGGGAGCTTAATCAGGCTGCCCGGGCTTTCTTATTGCTTAAGACAGGCTGCAGCCAGAATCCGGACACAGGGGCGCTGCACCGCTGAAGGTGCAGAAAGCCCGCACAACAGAAGCATGCAGGTGCTGACCGGAGATACCGGAGGCTTTGCTGCCAGGAGGACCTTCCTTCTGGGGCAGAGCCTCCTTTTTTCTTCCCGCCGCACCATGTCAGAAAACGGAGGGAATCACAATGAAACACAGAAGAATCCTCGCAGGAGCGCTCGCTTCTGCTCTCGTCCTTGTTCTCCTCGCCGCCTGCGGCGACACCTCGGGAGGAAGCAGCAGCCAGACGGGAGGCAGCACCTCCGGCAGTGTCCCGGAGAGCGCTTCCCAGTCCCAGTCCCAGGAGAGCGCATCTTCCGGAGGGAGCACCTCCGGGAGCGAAACTGCCTCGGGCAGCGGCACTGTTTCAGGCGGAGAGGCGGACACCATCCGCTTCTGCCAGCCTGCAGGGCAGATCCGGACCGCCATCGAGCTGCTGGCCCAGGACCTGGGCTATTATGAGGAGGAGGGCGTCACGGTGGAGTATGTGAACAGCTCCGGCACAGACGCCCTTACGGCCATCACCACGGGCAACAGCGATGTCGACGTGCTGGGCACCGGCATCGTACCGGATCTCACCTTCATCGCCAACGGCTCCGATCTGGTGGTCTTCGCCGGCACTGCGGCCGAGGGCGGCTGCATCATCTCAAAGCCGGAGGATGTGGAGACCTACAGAGATCTGAAGAACTACGAGGGGATCACCGCGGCTCTGGTCCGGGGAGATACCGCCTGGCTGGTTACCCGGGCGCAGCTGCTGAAGCAGGGGATTGATCTGGACAGCATCCAGCTGATGGAGGTGGACAGCCAGGCCAGCGTCTGCCAGGCGGTTGCCAAGGGAGAGGCCGCCGTCGGTTTCCTCCCGGTTCAGTACGCCACCTCCATGAGGGACATCGGCATCGAGCTGGTAATGGAGACAGGGGAACTGGAGCCCAACTACGTCTGCTGCCGGCAGGTGACATCCAGCTCCAAGCTGGAAGAGAAGCACGACGCCTTCGTGAGGTTCACCATCGCCAACCTGCGGGCCTGGGAGTACTATGAGGACGAGGCAAACCGGGATTCCATCGTGAAGTTTCTGGCGGAGTACTCCGGTCAGGACGAGGACTATGTCCGCAGCTACCTCTTCCAGTACCGGACAAAACTGACGCTGGATCCGAACCAGCAGGGCGTAACGGCCTTCTACGAGACCCTGGGAGATTCCGGCTACTTTGACGCCTCCGCTGTGGACATCAGCGAGCATATCGACACATCCGTCTATGAGGAGGCCCTGCAGGCCGTGCTGGACCGCTATCCGGACGATCCCTTCTTCCAGGACAAGCTGGAACTGTACAGAGAGTACAACGACGCACAGATCTGAGCGCCGCTTTCGGACCGGTCCGGCAGACAGCCGGGCCGGTCCTGAGACGCAGGAATGGAAACATGCCGGGAGGTGCCTGTGATGAGCAAGATAGAAATGAACCATCTGTCCTTCCGCTACGGGGAGGATGCCGGGAGCAGGGCGGTGCTGGAGGATATCAGCCTCTGCGTGGAGGAAGGGGAGTTTGTCTGCCTGCTGGGACCTTCCGGCTGCGGCAAGAGCACCCTGCTCAGCCTTCTGGACGGACTCAACACCCCCAGCAGCGGGGAACTGCGGATTGACGGGGAGAAGGTGAAGGGACCCGGACCGGACCGGGCCGTGGTTTTCCAGCACTATTCCCTCTTCCCCTGGCTGACGGCGGAAAAGAACATCCTCTTCGGGATCCGGCAGAGCAGAAGAAAGCACAGCAGACAGGAGTCCCGGGCCATGGCATCGGATTTCCTGGAGAAGGTGGGGCTGAAGGATGCGGCCGGGAAGTACCCCTCCGAGATGTCCGGCGGCATGCAGCAGAGGGTGGCCATCGCCAGAGCCCTGGCCATGGAGGCGGATATCCTGCTTATGGACGAGCCCTTCGGTGCCATAGATCCCAAACTCCGGCAGGATCTGCAGCAGCTGATCAGCATTCTGTGCCGGGACCACCGCAAGACAGTGGTATTTGTGACCCACGACATTGACGAGGCCATCATCCTGGCTGACCGGATTGTTGTGATGGAGCCGGGGAGGATCCGGGCCGAGGAGCGCCTGAATCTGCCCCGTCCCCGGGACAGGGAGACCCTGGCGGCCAGCGCCGTATATCTTCCCCTGCGGAACAGGCTGATGTCCCTGTTTTACGAGCATGTGGCCAGTTCCATCGGAGAAGGGGTGGTGCTGTGAAGGTCCTGTTCAACCGGGCCAACGTCCTCTTTGCCGCACTTCTGGCAGCCGTTCTGCTGGTCCCTGCCCGGCGGGAACTGAGTGAACCGTGGATGTTCCTTGCCGTGCTGGCGGCGGGGGAACTCCTCTTCCTGATCCAGTATGCCCGGAAACGCAGGCAGAGCACCCTGGATGTGGCCTGCGCCGCATGGATCTTTCTCGGCGTATGGGACGTGCTGGCCCGTCTGAATCTCACCCATCCGGTGCTGGTGCCTCCCCCGGAGAATGTATTCTGGGTCTTTGTCTCCGAACGGAAACTCATGGCGGAGAGCGTCGTCAGCTCCCTGAAGCTGCTCTTCATCTCTGTGGGGGCGGCGCTGCTGCTGGGCGTCTTTCTCGGTCTGCTTACCGGCTGGATTCCCCGGCTGCGGGGTACTGTGCTGCCCATCGTGCACGTGATTGCCCCCATCCCCCCGCTGGTGTACACCCCCTACGTGGTGGCAGTGATGCCGACCTTCCGCCTGGCCTCCATCTTTGTCATCTTCTTTGCCGTCTTCATGCCCACTTTCCAGACCATGATCGGCAGGGTGCAGAGCGTGGACCAGAAGGTGATCCAGTCAGCCCAGGTAATGAATGTCTCCACTCCGGTGATGCTGTTCCGCGTCATTCTCCCCTACTGCATGCCGGGCATCATATCCAGTCTGCCGGCAACCATGCGCTCTGCGCTGCTCTGCCTGAGCGGTGCGGAACTGCTGGGGGCCACCTCCGGACTGGGCTTCTTCGTGAAGCGGGCCTCGGACTACGCCAACTATACGCAGGTCCTGGCAGGAATCCTGCTCATGGCCCTGGTGGTCACCATCCTCAATGTGCTCATCGAGTGGATCCAGAAGAAGACGATCCGCTGGAAATACACGTGAGCGCCATCTCTTCCGAAGCGGGGGAGAGGGAACCGCAATGGAGTCAGACAGCATCCGGAGACGACAGACTCCGGTCCATATCAGACAGTGCCCCCGGAAGTCCTCTGCGGACCCGGGGGCTTTTTTTGCGTTCTGCGGGCAGCAGAGGTACGGACCCGGTAAGATTTCCGCAGGCAGCGCAGTGAAACAGGCAGGACACGGGATGTCCTGTCTTATTTTTATCTTCCCGGATGAAAGCTGGATCAGTTTTTTCTAACCATTTTCCGTTCATTCTCTGCCTGGGTGCTGTAGAAACCTCAGTCTGCGGAACAGCAGAGAATCTGAATAGAAGAAGCAGATGCGTGATATAAGTGCACAGAAAGAGCTGTTTCATGCAATTTTGAAAATTTCGCAGAAAATATTGAATCTGACTTGGAAATATTATAAAAGTCTTGACACAGGACGAGATTTTCAGTAGAATCTTGAGCGAAAGAACATTATCGATAAAATTCAATGAAAGCAGAGACGGAAAATGGTATGGCACTCTGCATGAGATGCCTCTGATTTCCGGAAGTCGTGCTTTCTCTGTTCCGGTACCGGCGGAAGACAGAAGGAAAGTCCTCTGCAGCATATTCCGGCAGCTGGAATTTAGTTCCAGATACGCAGGAGCCTGAACATGACGGCTGAAATGGAGATGAAGTTAAAATTTAAAGCTAATTATTCCATGCTGAATTTTGCTTTGCATGAAAATTACACAACACAGAAGGAAATTCTCAAAATTATATTCATCCGCTCAGAGCTTAAGTTTTTGGTTCAGGGTCGTTTCAGGAGCCATTACTATACTGCGAAATAACTGTTAATGAAATCAGGGGGGACATATCGTGAAGATACTGGTCATAGAAGACGAGAAGCTCCTTGCTGAATCCCTGAAAACCCTGCTGGAGAGCAAGGAATTTGAAGTAGAGACTGTCTACGACGGCAAAGCCGGTGCAGAGTATGCCGAACTGGGCATCTACGACCTGCTGATTCTGGACGTGATGATGCCCGGGATTGACGGGTACGAGGTGGCGCGGCGGGTGCGGGCCAAACACTGTACAACCCCCATACTCATGCTCACCGCCCGCAGCGGGGTGGACGACCGGATCGAGGGACTGAACGCCGGCGCGGACTACTACCTGACCAAGCCCTTCGACTCCCGGGAACTGCTGGCCTGCATCAATGCACTGCTCCGCCGGCAGGGGACCCAGGTGGACGAGATGGTCTGCGGCAATACGTCTCTGGATCTCGGCTCCTGCTCCCTCGTCTGCGACGGGAAGACGGTCCGGCTCTCCTCCCGGGAGTTCGACGTGATGCGCTGCCTGATGCAGTCAGGGGAGCGCAACATCTCGAAGGAGACAATCCTGGCACGGGTCTGGGGCTACAACTCCAATGCCGTGGAGAACCACGTGGAGGTATATGTGGGGTTCCTCCGCAAGAAACTGGCCAGCGTCGGTTCCAACGTGCGCATCGAGGCGGTCCGCCGCCAGGGGTATCACCTGGAAGTTGAATGCTGAAGCGGCTCAGACGCAAGTTCGTTGTCATCAACATGCTCGTCGTGGTGACGATCCTTCTGCTCAGCATCAGCGCCATCTACCATTCGACAAGAAAGAACATCGTCACCCAGAGCATCCAGAAGATGCAGATGATCGCTGCAGACCCCTGGGATGACAGCGTCCGGGACTGCCAGAAGGGCATGAATCTTCCCTACCTTGTGCTGCTCCGGAAGGACGACGGAAGTCTGGAGCGTGTGCAGGGCTACTTCGAGGTGACAGACAGGGAGGACCTGAACAGTCTGGTGGAGGCAGTGCTGGCAGAAGGACATCAGGCGGGGGTTCTGGAGGACCGGAATCTCCGCTACTGTCTGAACGACGGGGACAGGGGCACAGTCATTGTACTGGCGGACATGAGCGGGGAGAAGAACCTGCTCAGCAGCCTGAACCGTACCTGCGGTCTGATCGGCATCATCTGCTTCCTCGTATTTCATTTCGCCTGTCTGATCCTGGCCCGATGGGCGGTCAAACCGGTGGAGGAGGCCTGGGACCAGCAGAAGCAGTTCGTTGCAGATGCCTCCCACGAGCTGAAGACTCCGCTGACTGTCATTCTTACAAACTCGGAGATCCTCCTCTCGAAGGACTGCACCAGCGAGACCCATGCCCGGTCGGCGGAGATCATCCACACCATGACCCTGCAGATGCGGGGACTGGTGGATGGACTGCTGGAACTTGCCAGGGTGGACGGAGGAGCGGTGCCCGCCAGCATGACGAGGCTCAACCTGAGCGAACTGGTCTCCGACTGTCTGCTGCCCTTCGAGGCTCTCTACTTTGAACGGGACCTGATGCTGGAGAGCAGCATCGAGGAGAACATCATGGTAAAGGGCAGCGACATGCACCTGCGCCAGACCATGGATGTGCTGCTGGACAACGCGCTGAAATACTCCACTTCCCCCGGGACGGTATCTCTGAAACTGAAGCGGCAGGGGAGACGCTGTATTATCTCCCTGGCCAGCCCGGGAGCGGAGATCAGCAGGGAGGATCTGAAAAACATCTTCAAGCGGTTCTACCGGGTGGACAAGGTCAGACAGATGGACCACAGCTACGGCCTGGGGCTTTCCATTGCCTCTGCTGCCGTCAAGGCCCACCGGGGCAGAATCTGGGCGGAGAGCGGGAACGGCGTCAACACCTTTTTCGTTGAACTGCCTGTGACAGCATGACTGATATTCCAGTGAGAGGAACGGGTCTGACCGTCCCTCTTTTTTTCTGCTCTGCGGCGGAAGACAGGGGGCGGTTCCTGCGGTCCGCAGTTTCTGATCTGCCTGTTGACAGGGAGATTTATCCGGCTATAATAGTTCGAAACAGAACGTTCTGTTTAGAACTGTTTGGAGGAGGTGACTGCCATGACACCGGCTGCTCTCTGGGACATGCAGTCCTCGATGCGCCAGCTCTATACCATGTGCGTGGAGCCGGTGTGCCAGAGCTGCGGCGTCACCCGGACGGAGCTGGATATCCTGCTGTTTCTGGCCAACAATCCGGAGTACGATACAGCCGCAGAGATTTCAGATATCCGCTGCCTGGCCAAGTCCCATGTGTCCACCTCGCTGAAATCGCTGGAGGCGGGGGGATACATTACAAAGGCAGCGGAACCGGAGGACAGAAGGAAGGTCCACCTGAAGCTGACCGCAGCCGCGGAGGACGTCATCCGTGCAGGACGGAACCGGCAGTCTGTCTTTGCCGACATCATCTCAGAGGGGTTCAGCCCGGATGAGAAGGAGCAGATCCGCTCCACCCTTGAGCGGATCGGGAGGAATATCAAAAAGTACCTGGAGGTACACGCAGAATGAATCTCTTTGTCAAGGTGCTGGTATGCTTCATTGCCGGGGCCGGAGCAGGTCTCGGCACCGGATTTGCGGGCATGAGCGCCGCCGCTGTGATCAGCCCCATGCTGATTACGTTTCTGGACCTTCCTGCCTACGAAGCTGTTGGCATTGCCCTGGCCAGCGACGTGCTGGCCAGCGCGGTGAGCGCCTACACCTACGGCAGAAACGGAAACCTCGATATCCGTAATGGTCTTGTAATGATGGTGACTGTACTGGCGTTTACCCTTGTGGGGAGCTGGACAGCCAGCCTTGTTCCCAACAGGACGATGGGCAGTTTCTCGGTCTTCATGACGATGCTGCTGGGCATCAAGTTCATCGTAAAACCGGTAATGACCGAAAAGGAAGCGATGGCATCTTCCAGCGCCAGGAAACGTGCAGTCCAGTCAGTCCTGTGCGGCATGGCCGTAGGCTTTATCTGCGGTTTCATCGGCGCGGGCGGGGGAATGATGATGCTCCTTCTGCTGACCAGTGTTCTGGGGTATGAGCTGAAGACCGCCGTCGGCACAAGCGTCTTCATCATGACATTTACTGCGCTGACAGGTGCAGCAAGCCACTTCGCAATCGGAGGAGCACCGGATCCGCTTTGCCTTGTCCTCTGTGTGGTCTTCACACTGCTGTGGGCCAGGATCGCCGCTCTGTTTGCCAACAGGGCCAGTGCAAAGACCCTCAACCGGGCCGTTGGTGTTGTCCTGACTGTCCTGGGTGTTGTGATCCTGTCGGTAAACCTGCTTAAGCGGTAGCCGGCATCAAACAGATCGCCGCTGCATGCACCACATCACGCCGGTACTGAAAGGCAGAACCTGGTGCACTTTGAGTCAGATGGACGTATGGTCAGCAAAATAATCAAGTTAACGAAGCAGGTTCTGCAGAATTCGCAGGATCTGCTTCGTTAAGTCTTCCTGGAGAAGGGAAAGCAGTCAGGACCGGGAAACCCCTGCTGCAGTTGCAAGTCCGTCCGGACTTCCATCAGGAACCCTCTTTTGCTTACCTCACATGCGTAGGATGCCGGGTTCGCCCGGAAGGGAACCTTGGCACCT
>CAYYHY010000055.1:0-14190 GCA_964471855.1 uncultured Oscillospiraceae bacterium
ATTCTTGGCATGCTGCCGGTAACAGTTTCGGCAGAGGCCGGCAGTGCTGCTGCATCAGGAGAGAGCAAGCATCACACTGAGGTCGGTTTTGATACTGTTCTGGTAAACGGTTTCAGCGACAAGTGGAAGACGTTAAACAATGTCACTATCCAGGATGGAAAAGCAATGATTACGACCGGCGGTCCAAACAACAGGCTTGGATATCCAGAAAAAATAGAGGCAGATAAGTTTCTGATATCTGCGGATGTGACGCCAAATCTTACGGCAGATAAAAAAGCCGCTGATCTGAAATTTGCATTTAAAGTTACAGGCGACGGTACAGAATTTGAAGGTGACAGACTTCAGGTGCGCATGAGTTTCAATGAAGATAAAATCATGGTGGAGCGGACAAATAAGAACGGTGCAGCTGGCTACGAAAAAACATGGACAAAAGAGCACAGCGGCATGGGGCTGAAACTGAACGAGACCATGGCGCTTGATATATTAGTCGACACCGAAGCTAAGACAGTCAGTGTTTATTTAGACGGCGAGGAAAAAGCAAAGGAAACACATGATGATATTTCTTCTATGAGCAATGGCTATTTTGCCATTGCTGGACAGTTTAATGATCAAAATTTTACTATCGAGAATTTTAAAATAACTGCACCCGAATCAGTGTCATCAACTCCAGGACCTGGTACGGATGATGAGAATGGAAACAAGCACATTGATCCACTTACAAATATACTGATTGATGACAACTTTGACAGAGCGGAACTTGGAAGCAACTGGACAACTTCGCCTACTGGCACTAGCCAAATAGTATTACAGAACAACGCAGTATATGTCAAAGGCGGCGGCAATGCAAACAGACTGTTCTGGAATGGAGATACTGACGGAAAACTGGATGCTGACAGTTTCCTCATTCAGATGGATGTAACTTCCATGGCGGGAAATACGAACAATGAACTGCGGATTGTTTTTAAAGCCCCTAACGGTCAAGATGGTGACCGGCTGCAGTTCTGTTTGAATTACAAAAACATGAATGTAAAAATCTCTGGAGTCTGTACAGGACAGACAGTGCCTGAGAAGACTGCTGACTATACGTTTGAAACTGGAGTAAGTTACGCTGTAGATGTTCTGGTGGACAGCAGCAAAATCACTGCTTACATAAACGGGACAGAGGTTGTGTCTGTCGAGGGTGAGATCATAGGACAGATGCCTGCCGGAAAGTTTTTCTTGGAGTCTCAGTTTCCGAATCAGGAGTACAGTATTGATAATATTAAAGTGACAACAGATAAAGTTGGCTCAACAACAGATCCCCTTCCGGAGCCAGATTTTACTGAACCGTCTCACATAACTCCGCTGAGTGATGCAAGAGTTCTGGCTTCCGATACGTTCGAAAATGCCGGCAACTGGGATATTAATTCAAATGTTACTGTAGCCGACGGCAAGGCGACTGTTAAAGGAGCAGGTGCAAACAACAGAATGGGCTGGAATGCAGGTCCTATTAATGCTGACTCCTACCTTATATCACTTGATTTCACTTTTAATGCAGGAAACACAAACGGAGCCTGCAAAATTGCATTCATGGCTCAGGAGAACTATGAGGGTGACAGACTGCAGGCCAGACTGACACATAGTACAGATCAAGATCATGTCACGCTGCAGCGCGGGGATGACCTGAATGCTTATTATATACGTGAAAATTTCAGCTGGAACTTAGGACAGACCTATGGCATAGATATAATGGTTTCAAAAGATAATGTCACGTTATACATCAATTCTGAAAAGATTATAGAAGTCAACAATGATGAAGAACATAACTGGTCTGACCTGAAACGCGGCGTATTCTCTATCAGCGGACAGTACCCAAATCAAGATTTCACGATAGAAAACTTCTCAATAACAACAAATGAAGCAAGAACTGGAGATCCACTCCCTGTAACTGTCAAATCCACTGAAGGCGGTTCCGCAGAAATAGTTAGCGGAGCAGAACTTATTGACGGTGTCTGGAAGGCATATCCGGGTGATCTGGTAACACTGAAAGTTACTGCAGATCATGGCTATGTTTTTGACCAGTGGACAACTTCAACAGACGGACTCCTTGAAGTAAAGAACAACCGCTTTACCATGGATTCAAAATACGAGAATCTTGTGGTAACAGCCAACTTTAAGAAGCGGGAGCCGGGCCGTTTTGAACTGTGGTGGGACGATTTTGGGTATAAGGCGTTCAATGAAGAAGGGCATGACCCTTCTCATAATGACAACCGTTATTTAATACAGCACCCCGAATCTGCAACATTGGAAAACGGAGCAGCTAAAGTTGATGGAAACGATACAAACTGCCTCCAGATTCCAGCAGAAGTATCCAGCCAGCTCATTGGTAAAAACTACAGCATTGCTGTGGATTCCTGGAAGGGCAGTTCTGTCTCTGGGACAATGCAGATCATGTTCCGCGGCCGCAGTGCAGGCGAGGATGCCTTTAATGACCGATATGTTGCAGTTTTTAACGGATCCAAGGCTTTAGTGCGGCATATCATTGTTGACGGAGAGAACAAGGAACTTGCATCTGCAGATTTCGTATTTAACGATTCAGTGACTTCATTGAGAATCGAGGTTACTGGCAATACGGTGAAGCTGCTTTCAGGAGAAAAAGAGATCCTCAGTTACAGCGATCCTGATAACTGGGGGGAAAGCGTCCCGGCAGTCGGACTGATCAATATGACAAAGGGTTCACCGGTATGCTTTGACAATCTTGCTGTTGAGATCATCCCCGATACGGTGAATATCAAGACTGCTACAAAACTCAATGGAGAACCGGACACGGATCTGAAAGCCGGCACAGTAAGCACAGATGTTTTAACGGGCGTCGACGGCGACGTTGTCACTCTGAATGTAATAGAAAAATCGGGATACAAACTTGCGGGTCTGTCAGCGGAAGCACCGTATTCAGATCTGAAAATCAGCGAAGACAGAAAGTTCAGCATACCTGCAGGGGCTTCTGAAGACATAGTCATAACAGCCAGCTTTGTTACAGCTGAACTGGGTGCTGTCAGGGACTACTATATTGATTCCAATGCAGGATCGGATACAAATCCGGGAACAATGGAGGCCCCATGGAAGTCCTTCAGCCCGCTGCGAGATTCTGTGGTGACACCAGGTTCAACAGTTTATTTGAAACGCGGCAGCAAATTTAACGGCGAGGAGTTCTCCTTCAAGGGCAGCGGCGGAACATCTGATGCCCGTATCACGGTCACTGACTATGGTGAAGGCGAATTCCCGCAGCTCAACGGCGAAGGCAAGATTACAAATGTTCTGGTTCTGAACAACCAGCCGTATGTTACTGTTGAGAATCTGGAAATTACGAATTTGGATCCTGCATACGGCACTGGGGAGTTTGTTCTGAAATCAGCGACGAATAAGGAGAAGCTGCTGAGAGCTGTACAGGTTTATGCAGGCGACTTCGGAGTTTTGTCCGGCATCACCATTCGAAACTGCTACATCCATGATGTTAACGGCAGTCTCAGCAGCAAATGGAACGGCGGCATCTTCTTTGATGTACAGGGCCGGGTTGAAAACGGCGTGCTTGCGGGTGTCCCGACCAAGTATGATGATATTTTGATTGAAAATAATACAATTATCGATGTCAACCGTTCTGCTATTAAGTTGGTCAGTTCCAACTACTGCAACCAGTCAATTCAGAACAACAACAGTGTTCCGATCAGCTGGTATCCATCTACCAATGTAGTGGTCCGCGGCAACTACATGGAAAGAATCGGCGGTGACGGCATCACCGTTCGTGACACCGACGGCGCCGTGCTTGAAAACAACGTAGCAAAAGACTGCAACTATCAGGCAAACTGCCCGGCCAATCCCGGCAGCATGTACAATGTGGGAATCTGGCCGTTCCAGGCTGCAAACACCGTGCTGCAGTATAATGAGGCATACAACACGCACAGCACGCTGGACGGACAGGGACTTGACTGCGACCATCTGTCAAGCAATTCTGTGATGCAGTACAACTACAGCCACAACAACGAAGGCGGGTTCATGCTGATCATGGGTCAGTGGGAGCATACCTCTGTGACTGTGCAGTACAACATCAGTCAGAATGACAAAGACAAGATGTTTGAGTTTGTACGCGGCACCGTAAAAGGTACCATGATTCACAACAATGTGTTCTATTCTGACAATGCGACATCCCGCGGAATACTGTGGCGCCCCAATAACAATGATTCAAAGACAGGCAACAGCAGCGTATTTGTCTACAACAATATTTTCTGTTTCCCCAATGGACAGAACTTCTTTGCAGGCGCGGATGACGCTTGCGTGAACGACACGAAGAGTGCAGTCAAACTGTCCAACAACGCCTATGTTGGCGGCATAACTCCTCCGGAGGAAGAATCGGGAGCAGTCACTGTGGCGGATAAATCTGCTGTCTTTGCAGACGCCGGCAAAGCCCCTGAGAGCTATGAGGAAGGAGACAGAACGGCCCACACCGGCAGTTCCGGCAAACTCGACGGCTATCAGCTGGCAGAAGGCTCACAGCTGATTGATGCGGGTCTTACTGTTGAGGAAGCTGTAGCTAAATTCGGAGGCAATGCAGCGGAATCTGTCGATATTACGCAGAAATCGCCCCTTGAGGCATATGCGCTGGCATATGGCGAGGGCAGCAAAGAGTCAATTTTCTACTCCAATATCCATCCAAAGACGCTGAACGGCGTTAACTACAGCACTGACTTCTTTGGAAATGCCGTGGCAGACAAGCCCGACATCGGTGCTGCAGAGTTCGGTGCAGCTCACGCCCATACACTGGAACATGTTGACGCAGTTGAACCGACCTGCGAGAAAGACGGCAATATTGAGTACTGGTACTGCAAGGTATGCGGCAGGTACTTCAAGACAGGGAACGCTGCGGCGTCAGATGAGATTTCTGAAGCTGATACCATCAGAAAGGCAGCTCACAAACTGACAGAGGTACCGCAGAAGGATGCCACATACACGGAAGAAGGCATGAAGCGGCACTGGAGATGTGATGTCTGCGGCAAGCTGTTCCTGGATGCGGAAGGGAAGCAGGAGACGACGGAGAGCGAGCTGGTCATTCCAAAGCTTGAACAGAATACCAACCCATCCGATCCATCCGAACCGTCAGATCCTTCTGAACCATCCGAGCCGTCCACGCCGTCCAGACCTGGCAGTTCCTCCGGATCTTCCACTTCCGGCAGCAGGAGCGAGACGACAACGAACAGCGACGGTTCTGTGACAAAGACCACCACCAGCCGGGACGGCAGCGTGAAAAAGACAACAACGACCAAGGAAGGCGTTGTGGGCAAGACAAACAAGGACAAGAACGGCACCATCACTTCTGCAGAGGTGACAATCCCTGCCGCCGCTGCGGAGGGGACCGGAACAGTCTCTGCGCCCATCGACCATGTAGAGGCGACGAAGAGTACAGAGGACGCCCCGAAGGTCTCTGTCCAGGTGAAAGGCGGCGGCAGTACGGACGTAAAGATCCCTGTCTCCAACCTGACACCCGGAACGGTGGCTGTCGTTGTGGACAAGGACGGAAACGAGACCGTGGTGCGTGACTGCCTCATCGGCGAGGACGGCGTAATCCTCGGCGTAGAGGGCAGCGCCACTGTGAAGATTGTGGACAACGCAGGCGAGTTTGATGACACGGCATCTGTCCCCTGGGCAGAGGATGCCATCGCATTCACCTCAGCCCGCAACCTCTTTGAGGGCACTGCGGAGAACAAGTTCTCCCCTGATGAGGATACAACCCGGGGCATGATCACAGCCCTCCTGTACCGGCTGGAGTATGAGCCGGAGGCGAAGGACCTGGACAGCTTCGGGGATGTGGAGGATGACGCCTGGTATGCTGACGCCATAGCGTGGGCACACCAGAACGACATCGTGGAAGGAATCAGCGAGAACGAGTTTGCTCCTGAGCAGGAAATCACCAGGGAGCAGATGGTCGTCATGCTCTTCCGCTACGCACAGAAGGAAGGTCTGGACGTCTCTAAGCGGGCAGACCTGACGAAGTTCAATGACAGCGCCGAAGTATCCAGCTGGAGCCGCGAAGCCATGGAGTGGGCTGCAGCATCCGGACTGATCCAGGGTGACGGAAACGGATCCCTCATGCCGGGCGGCAGTGCAACCCGCGCCCAGGCGGCCGCATTTATCATGCGCTTCATGCATATGCGCCTTCCCTGAGAGCAGGAAGAATACGAATCCTGGGGCCGGATTCCAGGAGGGGTCCGGCCCCTCATGAAAAATCATGAATCTGCCGCCCGGCTGCAACCGGGCAGGAAACGGTGATTCATGCCAGTCTGCCGGCTGTCCGCAGCGGCAGTTTCGCACAGACCGTGTGCGGCTTACAAACGTGCAGGAGATGTTCACAGCATATGGACTACTACGCAATACCACCCGGCGAACTGGGCCGGGGGGCGAAGATCCCTCTCACCGTGCTGGGTGATTCCGGCGAGGTGTACTACGAGCTGGCCATGGAGGTCTGCCGGACAATCCGGGAGAACAGCGCGGCGGGAAAGAGAACCGTGCTCATCATGCCGGTGGGACCGGTGGGTCAGTACCCCATTCTGGTGCGGCTCATCAACCGGGAGAGGCTCTCCCTCAGGAACGTCTGGATCTTCAACATGGACGAGTATCTGACAGACGAGGGGGAGTGGATCGACGAGTCAGACCGGCTCTCGTTCCGGGGCTTCATGAACCGGAACTTCTACGGAAAGATCGACCCGGATCTGCTGATGCCCCCGGAGCAGAGGATCTTCCCGGATCCCCGGAATCCCGCCGCTGCGACGGCGAAGATGGAGGAGCTGGGCTGGCCGGACCTGGCTGTGGGCGGTATCGGCATTACCGGTCACCTGGCCTTCAACGAACCCCAGCCGGAGCTGACGCCGGAACAGTTCAGCCAGCTCACCGCAAGGGTGCTCCGGATTGCACCGGAGACACTGGCGGTCAACAGCGTGGGCGATCTGGGGGGCGCCATGGAGGCCATGCCGAAGCTGGCGGTCACCCTGGGGATGAAGGAGATCCTCTCCGCCAGGAAGCTCCGTCTGGCTGTCTTCCGCGACTGGCACCGGGCGGTGTGCCGCAGGGCGGCCTACGGGGACGTGACTTCCGCCTTCCCCGCCACCCTGGCCCAGAACCATCCGGACGCGGTCCTCTACGTCAACAGCACGGCTGCGCAGCTGCCATGGTAGAGAACATGGGAAAGACAGTCCGCATCACCGGGGGACGGGTCCTGACCCCCTCGGGATTCCGGGACACTGACCTCTGCATCCGGGACGGGGTCATCCAGTCTCTGGATGCCTCTACCCCTGCAGATGAGACGGTGGACGCCGCGGGGCTGACCGTTCTGCCTGGTTTTATTGACATCCACACCCACGGCGGAGCCGGGGTGGATGTGAACGCCGCTTCCAGTGAGGACCTGCGGAAGATCGGAGCCTTCTTCGCATCCCAGGGCGTCACCGGCTGGCTGTGCAGCATCCTCACGGACACCCCGGAGCAGACCATCTGGTGCATCCGCCAGGCAAAGGAGGTCATCCGGCACCCCGGGGGCGGAGCCCGCCTGCTGGGGATCCACCTGGAGGGTCCCTGCCTCTCCCCGGAGTACAAGGGGGCCATGCCGGAGCATCTGCTCATGAAGAAGGCGTCCCCGGACCTGTTCCGCCGGTACCAGGAGGAGGCGGAGGGTCTCATCCGCTATGTCACCATTGCACCGGAGGCGGAGGGGGCGGCGGAACTCGTCCCTGCCCTGCGGGAGCTTGGCATGACCGTGGCCCTGGGTCACAGCGGAGCCACCTACGACCAGACCATGGCCTGCATTCAGGCCGGCGCCAGGGCGGCGACCCATACGGCCAACGCCATGCGCCTCTTCCACCAGCACGAGCCGGCCATCTTCGGAGCGGTGCTGGAGTCCGATGTCTGGTGCGAGATGATCTGCGACGGCCGTCATCTGCACCCCGGCTCCGTCCGCCTGATCCTCAAGACCAAGGGTCTGGACCGGGCCGTGGCCATTACGGACAGCATTATGGCCGCCGGTCTTCCGGACGGGCGGTACCGCCTGGGTGTCAATGATGTTGTGGTTATAAACGGGGATGCAAAGCTGCCGGACACCGGCGTCCGGGCGGGAAGCACCCTGACCATGATCCAGGCGCTTCGGAATCTGCTCCAGTTCACCGGTCTTCCCCTGGAGAGCGTCTCCCGCCTTCTGTGTACAAACCAGGCCGCCCTCATGGGCTGGGAGAACCGGGGCCGCATCGCCCCGGGCATGGAGGCGGATCTCGTGCTGCTGGACCGGGACCTCCAGGTCTGCCGGACCATTGCAGCCGGGGAGACGGTCTATGTCAGACCCTCCGTCTGACCCTTCATTTCCAGACTTTTCCTTTTCTGCCGCTTCCTTCCGGCTGCATCCCAGAAGAGAAGAGCGCTTCTCTCCATCTGCCCGGTCATTCCTGACAGACGCAGGCACGGGGAAGAACAGCCGGGCCGGGCCCGCTGCACCGGGCTTCCGGCAGACGGGAGCAGGCAGGCATCCACTTTAAGATATTAGCAGGAGGTTATGCAGCATGCCGCTGGTACCAATGAGAGCCATTCTCGACGCCACCGAGAAGTACAACTACGCCCAGGGGGCGTTCAATGTCAATGCGGTCTGCCAGGCGAAGGCCGTCATTGAGGTCCATGAGATGTTCCGCTCCGCCGCGATCCTCCAGGGGGCGGACCTGGCCAACGCCTTCATGGGCGGCCGCACGGACTTCGCCCAGGGCACCCTGGAGGACAAGAAGAAGGGCGCCGTCAACATCGCCAATGCCGTGAAGAAGTACGGGGAGAACAGCCCCATTCCCATCGCCCTCCACCTGGACCACGGCAAGACCTTCGACGCCTGCGTGGCCGCCATTGCAGGGGGCTACACCTCGGTCATGATCGACGGCTCCGACCTTCCCTTTGACAAGAACGTGGAGCTGACCCGGGAAGTGGTGAAGTACGCCCACGAGCGGGGCGTCACCGTGGAGGGGGAGCTGGGGGTGCTGGCCGGCGTGGAGGACCACGTCTTCGCCGCCACCTCCACCTACACCAACCCCCTGGATGCGGTGAAGTTCTTCCAGCAGACCGGGGTGGACGCCCTGGCCATCAGCTACGGCACCAAGCACGGGGCCAACAAGGGCAAGGACACCGTCATCCGCAAGGAGATCGCCATCGCCACCAAGGAGTGCATGATGCACGCCGGCATCGAGGGCACCCTGGTCAGCCACGGCTCCTCCACCGTGCCCCAGTACATCGTGGCGGAGATCAACGCCCTGGGGGGCGACATCCGGGACGCCTGGGGCATCAAGAAGGAGCAGCTCAAGGAGGTCTCCCGCCTGGGCATCCGCAAGATCAATGTGGATACGGACATCCGCCTGGCGGTGACCCGCAACCTGCGGGAGCTGTTCCGGGACCATCCGGAGCTCCGCACCAGCCCCTCCATCGGCGGCATCTATGACCTGCTGGTGAAGAACCCCTCCGCCTTCGACCCCCGTGTCTTCCTGCCCCCCATCATGGACACCGTGATGTACGGCGTCGTCCCGGACGATGACGTGGCCCGCATCGTGGACTGCATCGAGCGGGGCGTGAAGGAAGTGGTGGGCACCCTGATCGTGGAGTTCGACAGCGTGGGCAAGGCCCCCCTGATCGAGAACGTTTCCCTGGAGGAGATGGCGGAGCGCTACCGCCGGAAGGGGATCTGAGCATGGGCGCCAATATTCTCATCGCCCACGGGGGCGGTCCCACAGCCGTCATCAACTGCTCCCTCCAGGGGGCGGTGGAGGCGGCCCGGGCCTCCGGGAAGGTCAGCAGAATCTACGCTGCCCGCTTCGGCGCCGAGGGGATTCTGGCGGGGGACCTGATCGATCTCACAGACGTCCCCGCCTCCACCATCGCGAAGCTGCGGGACACCCCCGCCTCCGCCATCGGCTCCTGCCGGCGCAAGCTGGGGGATGCGGATTATCCTGTGGTGCTGGACACCCTGCGGAAGTTCCACATCGACTGCTTCTTCTACAACGGCGGCAACGACTCCATGGACACATGCAGCAAGGTAAACACCCTTGCGGTGCAGGAACACCTGGACCTGCGGGTCATCGGGATCCCCAAGACCATGGACAACGACCTGGAGGTTACCGACCACTGCCCCGGCTTCGGCTCCGCCGCCCGCTATGCGGGGCTGAGCGCCTCGGAGCTGGCCCTGGACGCCTCCAGCCTCCCCATCCACGTGGTGGTGCTGGAGCTCATGGGCCGCAACGCGGGCTGGGTGACGGCCGCCGCCGCTCTGGCCTCCCGGCTTACGGACTGCCGGGTCCTCACCTACCTCCCCGAGGTTCCGGTGGACGAGGAGAAGATGCTCGCGGACATCGAACGGGAGTATGCAAAAGGAAAGGGACTCCTGGTCACCGTCAGCGAGGGCATCCGGGGCCTGGACGGGAAGCCCCTGGCGGACACCGGCATTGTGGACGGTTTCGGTCACGTGGTCCCGGGGGGCACCGCCCAGCATGTGGCGGACCGGATCATTACAAAGCTGGGTCTCAAGGCCCGGGCGGAGAAGCCCGGACTTCTGGGCCGGGCCAGCATCCCCTATGTATCACCCGTGGACCGGCAGGAGGCATATGACGCAGGGGCCTTTGCTGTAGAGGCGGCCCTCCGGGGGGAGAGCGGCTGCATGGCAGCCATCCGCGCTGAGCGGGAACCGTCCTACTCCTCCAGCCTCTTCCTCACCCCTCTGGAGGGGGTGGCCAATGCGGAGAAGAAGTTCCCCCTGGAGTGGATCGAGGATACAAACCAGATCGCGGACGCCTACTTCGACTATGCTCTTCCCCTCATGGGCGGGGACCTGCCGGAGTACGCGGTGCTCAGAAAGTGAGGCGGCGGCATGAAGCACATCTATCTCAACCTGAAGCGCTTTGACACCCCGGTTCAGTACGGGGGCGTCAACCGCCTGGCACCCCTGGAGAAGTGGGCGGAGACCATCGTGGGCAGCACCCAGGAGCAGCTGAAGAAGTACGACCCGGCGGAGGTGGAGTTCGTCCAGTACCTGCCGGAGTCCCACCTGATGAACGCGGTGGCGGCCCTCTCCCGGGACAGCCCCCTTCAGATCGGCTCCCAGGGGGTATACCGCATGGACACCGCCCCAGGCGGCAACTTCGGCGCCTTTACCACAAACCGCACGGCCAGCATCGTAAAGGCCCTTGGCTGCACCTCCACCCTCATCGGCCACTGCGAGGAGCGCAACGACAAGAAGGGGATCCTGGGGGAGGCGGGGGTCACGGACACCGCCGCCGTAAACCGGATCCTGAACCAGGAGATCCTCTGCGCCCAGAAGGCGGGGCTCACCGTCCTCTACTGCATCGGCGAGACCAGCGAGGAGCAGCCCCGCTGGCAGGAGGTGCTGGGGGAGCAGCTGGACACGGGCCTGGCGGGAGCGGACCGGAGCCGCATCGTCATCGGCTACGAGCCGGTATGGTCCATCGGTCCGGGGAAGACCCCGGCGGGGAAGGAGTACATCACCAAGATCGCCCGCTTCGTCAAGGAGCGCACCGGCGGCATGGACGTGGTGTACGGGGGCGGCCTCAAGGCGGACAACGCCGCCATGCTGGCCTCCATCCCCGAGATCGACGGCGGCCTGATTGCACTCACCCGCTTCACCGGGGAGATCGGCTTCTACCCCGGGGAGTATCTGGAGATTATCCGCCTGTATCTGGGCAAGTAAGGAGTTTTTCATGCATTTTGACTTTGAATACGGCACCGGCACCATGGGGGCGGAGCTCCCTGACACCACCGATGTCTTTATCCCCGGCGTCACCGTGCCGGATCCCCCCTGCATCCCCGAGGACCAGCTGGAGGCGGCCTACCTGGAGAGCATCCGCCACCCCATCGGCATGCCCCCTGTCACCGAGCTGGTGAAAAAGGGCAGCAGAGTCGTCTTTGTAATCCCGGACCGGGTCAAGGGCGGGGAGCAGCCCACCAGCCACCGGAAGCTGGCGGTGAAGTACCTGCTCCAGGAGCTGTACAGCGCCGGGGTGGAGAAGAAGGACATCCTCTTTATCATCTCCAACGGTCTCCATCCCCGCTCCACCAGCCAGGATGCCCTGGCCCTCTTCGGGCAGGAGCTCTATGACCAGTTCTGGCCCACGGGGCAGATCATCAGCCACGACTCCGAGGACCCGGACCACATGATCGACCTGGGCCTCACGGACCGGGGGGACCCGGTGTGGATGAACCGGTACGTCTTCGACTGCGACCTGCCCATCCTCATCGGCCACGTCCAGGGGAACCCCTACGGGGGCTACTCCGGAGGCTACAAGCACTCCGCCACCGGCATCACCAACTGGCGCAGCATCGCCAGCCACCACGTGCCCTCCGTCATGCACCGCCCGGACTTCACCCCTGTCAACGGGGGCAGCCTCATGCGGACAAAGTTCAACGAGATCAGCATGAAGATGGAGGAGTGCATGGGCCATCCCTTCTTCTGCTGCGACGCGGTTCTGGACTCGAAGTCCCGCCAGATCGCCATCTTCTCCGGCTATGCCAAAGAGATGATGCCCCTGAGCTGGAAGGTGGCGGACCAGCGGACCTACGTCCACTGGGCGGAGAAGAAGTACGACGTGCTGGTGTTCGGCATGCCCCAGAAGTTCCACTACGGGGACGGCATGGGGACCAACCCCATCATGATGATGCAGGCCCTGTCCGCCCAGGTCCTCCGCTTCAAGCGGGTCATGAGCGACCGCTGCGTCATGATCTGCTCCAGCATCTGCAACGGCTTCTTCAACGACGACAAGTGGCCCTACCTGCGGGAGCTGTACGAGTGGTTCCAGCGGGACCAGATGCAGATCCTGCCGGACATGGACCGGCTGGGGGAGTACTTCGCCACCAATGAGGAGTATATCCGCCGCTACCGCTTCGCCAACGCATTCCACCCCTTCCACGGCTTCTCCATGATGGCCTGCGGCCATATCGCAGAGATGAACACCAGCGCCATCTACATCGTGGGGGCAGAGGAGCCCGGCTGGGCCCGGGGCATGGGTCTCAAGACCAGGGCCACCTTCGAGGAGGCTCTGGAGGATGCGGAGCGCAAGTTTGTGGGACCGGATCCCAACATTCTGGCCCTGCCCCTCACCTTCAAGACCGCTGCGGTGCACCTGGGCATGAAGGACCCGTCTCAGGACGGTCTGGACGCCTACGGCCGCCCCTCCGGCTGCTGCGGCTGAGAGGGCGGCGGAAACCGGACAGCTGTCCGCTCTCATGTTCCCCGGGAGGGGAGACCCGTCAGATCCTGCCGGTGCCGGCCGCCGGTCCGGCAGGACCCTGCTGAACCAGCAGGCATCAGGAAAGACAGAAGGCAGGACGGCCGCCTCAGGCGGTGATCCAGGCCTCATTTTAAGCCCCTTATTATGAATTTTCTGCATGGTGCCATCATCCCTCTGCAGGGGCAGACCGACGGAACAGGCGGTCCCGGGAACCCGGCAGGCGGAGGGAGACAGACAGCTTGCGGATATGAGCCGTGGGAGGACTCCCGCGGTCTTCCTTCCCCCTGAAACTGACAGTTTTTGCCATATATTCCTTCCTCTGGAAGAAGAACCTGAGGGCATGCCCGCCGCCAGCCACGGAGCAGAGCCGCCGGTTACCCTCGGAGAGCCATCAGCAGGCGCTTCAGCAGCCCCAGCAGCCCCTTTAATCCCCCTGCAGGGAAGTGCCGGAAGACAGCAGGGCAGAGCAGAGCCCGCCCCTGTTTCCTGTGCTGCATAACCCAGAACCAGCAGAAGAGTACCCGGCGGCAGATGAAGCAGGCAGACCCGGCGGACCAGTCTGGCGGCCAGTCAGACACAGCCCCATCTGTCCCTCTGGTTTTCATACCCCTCCCTGCGGCTGGCATCCGAATTATGTATGGCACAGCCGCCTGGCGGCATACCTTGCCGGCATGGCGCACATAACCAGAAGCCAGCTCCTGGATTACACAGACACCGTAGTTTTGACTGGCAGCCGCCCCTTGCATGGAACAGCCGACGGGCAGCCGCCCTCGCCGGCTCGAAACGGCGCCTGTGCATAACCGGAAGTCACCCGCCAGGTTCCGCAGACTCCACATTTGCGGCTGAAACCCGCCTCCAGCATGGCACGGCAGACGGGCAGATACACCGCCCGGCACCGGCTATAACCAGAAGC
>CAYYHY010000056.1:0-1779 GCA_964471855.1 uncultured Oscillospiraceae bacterium
GATGTATGCGGCGGTCAGTCAGAGCACTCTGCTCTGCAGAGCAGCAGCACGGCGCCCCCTTGGGGAAGGAGCGCCGCACCGCCGCAGTCCTCACGGCCGGCACGCAGGACGTCTGTGCCGGCCGGTCTGGTTCAGTTCAGCCGGCGGCCACGTCGGCGTCCACGTACTCCACGAGCTGGTCGAAGGAGAAGTCGCCGTAGCCGTGTCCGGCCTCGCTCTTGTCGTCGAAGGCGAGATGGAACTCGGCGTCCACGCTGTCAGCGAAGTCCCGGTTGAGGATGCTGCAGGTCAGGTAGGCCATGATGGAGCCCACGTCCCCGTCCATGGTGGAGTTGCACAGGTGCCAGTGGGGCGCGATGTCGCACTCCGCATCCCCGGTCAGGTAGGTCAGTACGGCCATCAGTTCAACCATGTCCTGCTGGGCCGCATCGTTCGCCTCGGTCTCATACTCGGCAGCCAGAGCACCGGCCTGCTCGGGATAGTCCTTTTCCAGGGACTTGATGGTGTTCAGCAGGGAGAGGGAGAAGTGCTTTGCGCCGAACAGCTTCGCTTCCCAGCTGCCCCGGGACTGGGTGTCAAAGGCCATGATGTCCTTGCTGCGGTGGAGATAGGTGTCCACGAACTCCGCAGCGCTCTTTGCGGTAAAGGTGTCGCCTTTCCGCACCAGAGTGGGGTTCGCCGCCGCAAAGGCGTCGACGTCGTCCACGTAGTTCTTTACATAGGTGTCAAGGCAGGCGTTGATGGCGTCCAGATAGCCGTCCATGAAGGTGTCCCGGTCAAAGCCCAGATCCTCCAGGCAGGTGCCGAAGGTGTCAATGAGGGCGCTGTGGAGAGCGGTCTCAAACTCATCAAACTCGGTGACGCCGGCGTTGGGTCCCATGCCGGTGAAGCTGGTCTCCAGGCTGTGGAGGTACTCGTAGGCTGCGTCGGCCAGATGGACATTGGCGATGGTGGCCATGGCGCGCACGCCGTATACATCATCAGTGGCGTCCATGACGGCGCCGATCTTCTGCAGGTAGGGCTCAAAGGCCTTGGAGTTGCCGGAGGCCCCCAGCAGGGAGGCGCAGGATCCGCCGGCGGAGCCGCCGATGACAATGATTTTGTCGGTATCCCCGGGCATGGTCTCTGCGTTGTGCTTCAGATAGCGCACCCCGGCCTTCAGGTCAACGATCTGTACAGGGGCGGAGTTTGTGGCGTAGACGGAGTCGACGCCGCGGCTGCTGACAACGGCAAGGATGTAGCCGGCCTTGATGAAGTCCTCATAGTGGGCGGCCCGGTTTGTCTCCTCCACCTGGGTGATGTCACCGGGGGTCCCCTTCAGGTCGGTGGCCAGGGTGATGGAGTAGCCCTCCTTGTAGCCGTCGATGGTGGTCTGGTAGATAATGGGGGCTGTCTCGGCGCTGTAGGTGGTTCCGTTGCTGTTGGTGACGGTGCTGTCATTGAAGGACACGGTGTAGGTGCCGTCGCCGTTGGGCACGGCGTCCACATACGCAGCGGGGACGTAGATGTCCAGGTTCTGGACAAAGGGGTCCTCAGGGCTGGCGCAGTAGGGCAGACCCATCAGGGCGTAGGCGGGTTCCACCGGCAGGGTGGTGAAGTTCCCATCTTCATCCAGCATCAGCTGGCCCAGGTTGTTCTGCTTGCGGTCGGCGGTGATGTAGACCCACTCGTCCATGTAGTCCTTCAGGTCCAGGCTGTACCCGTCGATGCAGCGGAGCATCTCGCACAGACCCTTTGCAAAATCGCCGCGGCTGATCACGGCGGGCTCAGCAGGCTCGC
>CAYYHY010000056.1:1879-14033 GCA_964471855.1 uncultured Oscillospiraceae bacterium
CCGCCCTGGGGGCCGGCGCCGCCGCCGTTGCTGGAGGCGGTGCTGATGACCGTCTCACGCATCAGGCTGCTGGGCAGGGTCACGCCCAGCTTCTCCGCATAGCGGCCGATGATGAGGTTGGCCTCTTCCGTGGTGATGACTCTGTCAGCCTGGACGGTGCCGTCGGGGTACCCGAAGAGGATGCCCTGGTCCACAGCCCAGATAACCGGATCCGAGTAGTACTGACCCTCTTTGAAGTCAGTGAAGCTGGCGGAACCGGTCACTTCCGGCTTCCCCGCAATGCGGTAGAGGGCGGTGACGGCCTGGCCCCGGGTGGCGGGTCCCTCGGCGTCGAAGCCTGAACCGGTGCCCACCATGATGTTCTTCTCCTTCAGAGTCTTGACTGCCTGGAAGCAGTCATCGTCCACAGTGATGTCGCTGTACAGCCCGGCGCTTCCCCCGGAGGCGAGTGCGCCGGCGGGGAGCAGGCACAGCAGCAGCGCTGCTGCAGCGGCCAGGGAGATGATGCGCGACAGATTTTTCCTTTTCACGGTTGTTCCCTCTTTTCACACATTTGCCGGGGGGACGGAGTCCTGCAGGCCCGGTTTCCGGGCCTTTCAGCGGATCCTGTCCGCCCGGTAGATGATCCTTGCACTGCCGAAATGCTGCACCCGGTAGTCCCCCTCCGGCCGGGGGTCCCCTGCGCCCCCGTCTCCGGGGTGGGGCATCATCCGGTCGTAGACGGTCTCCCCGTGAGGTCCCGCAGGGAGGGGCGGAGGTCCCTTGGGACCGCCGTCCAGGTCAGGCTCCCCCAGGTCCCCGTCCAGGATCTTTTCTGCACAGGCGTGGTAGTCGTCCAGCAGCTTCGCATCGAAGACGCCCCCGCCGCAGGCCAGACGGTCGAACTCCCGGCGGTGGGCCATCAGCTTGGCTGTGTATCCATGGAAGGTCTCCACAGTGACCCGCAGGTTCTTGCCCATAACCATGAACTCGTCGCCGGTGACCAGCAGGCGCCCCTTCCGGTCCAGGAGGGCGATGCCGTCGTCGGTGTGGTCCGGGATGTCGAACACCTCCAGGGTGCGGTCCCCCAGGTCGTACACAAAGCCCTCGGAGACGGGCACCTTTCTGTAGTCCCTGGGGAAGTGGATGCCTTTGAAGCTGGCATAGGGGATGGTGGCGAGGGGGATGCCCGCCGGAGCCATGTAGGCCGCTTCAAAGTAGCAGTTGTTGGCGGAGTGGTCGAAGTGGCTGTGGGTGTTGAAGGTGTTGCGCACCGGCACATCGGTGAGGGTCTGGAGGAAGGCCCGCAGATCCCCGGCCCCGTAGCCGGTGTCTACGGAGACGGCCTCCTTTGTTCCTGCAAACAGGTAGGAGTAGTCGCCGGAACTCAGAATCTGCCAGGTGTCCGGTGCAATGAGGTTCGCCTGGAAATAGGGCTCGTCCATGGGGCTCAGGGAGCCGTCGGGATTCCGGATGAGTATGCCGTGGGCGCAGGAAAAGTCAATCATGGGGGGCCTCCTCACTTTACTTTCTGCTCAGCAGAGCGGTCAGATAGTCACACAGGCGTTCTGCGCTGCCGGAGCAGACACCGGAGTTCATGGCCTGGAAGGTAACTTTTTTGTACATCTCCCGTTCCCCCATGTATTTCCCCATCCCCACGCCTCCGTGGAGTCCCATCTGGGTGAAGGTGGTGACGGCGGTGAAGGGGACGATGGAGCGCTCCCGGATGGCCATCTCGGTGCGGGCGCAGATCTCTGCATACACCCCCACCAGGGCGATGTCCTCCCCGATGCGGAGGATGACCGGCTCCATGATCCGGAGGGAGCCGTCCCCGGAGAAGTCGAACTGGCGGCTGGGCCGGATGTCCTCCATGGGGATCCTGGGTCTGCCCTCGAAGCGGATGGAGCCGATGGTGGCGGAGATGCGGTCTATGTCCCTGCAGGAGATCTTCTCTGCGCACTGGACTACCACGCTGCCCAGGCGCTCCCCCAGCAGCTCCACCAGGAGGAAGCCCTCCTCGTGGAGGTCCCGGGTCCAGGTTTTTCCCCCGGCCCCCAGCACGGTCCGTCTGGACTGGAAGGAGGGGCAGCCGTCGCCCCCGGCGCCGGTGCAGTACATGGCGATGCAGCCGGGGAACTGGCTCTCCACGAAGGCGGCGCTGGCCCCGGCCAGGTCGGCGGTGATCCAGCGGGTGCCGTCGGCGCCCCGGGAGCCGTCCATGATGCTGGACTGGGCGTTGTATACAAAGAGAATGGCCAGGGGGGACCCCTCCAGGTCCTCAAAGCGGATGACAGCCACATCCTTGTCCACGGGCTCGCTCTCCCCGCTGCCCAGCCACCAGCCCTGATCGGTGAGGATGTTGCGGCTGGTGTTGCAGGTGGCGCAGGGGCTGCAGGCCGCCCCCGCCCGGGCGGGGCGCAGCCCGGCCAGAGCCTGGCGGCAGGCCTGGCGCATGGCGGATTCTACGGCGGCGAAGAAGAGGGAGTTGAACCGCTTCCCCTCCTCCGAGGTGTCCATGGGAGGCGCGGGGTGGGGGGTCTCCAGCACATGGAGGCAGTGGAAGTAGATGCGGTCAGGCTCCACCCCGGTCTCCTCGCAGACGGCTCTGACCATGCGGGCCGTGCCTGTATCAAAGATGTTGTTCAGCTCCAGGTGGGCGATGGCGTAGCGCTCGCCCCCTGCCTCCATCAGGATCACCCGGGCGTGGGGGCTGTCATGGACTGCGCTGTAGCCCTCCGGGGTAGGGAGGAGCTCGCCGGGGAAGCGGATCTCCCCTTTGCCGGCACCGGCCAGAAAGGTGTTCTTCTGCATAGCTGTTGTTCCTCCCTGCCTGCAGGATGTATGGATTCAGGGGTTTCTGCGCACCGTAAAGAGCCAGTCCCGGACAGCCGGGATGGAGTACGCGGTCCGCCAGGTGCATGTGTGGCAGGCTCCGGGGGAGGGGGCCTCCCCGGGGGGCACCACGCTGTCCCCTTTAAACAGGGAATAGCGAATCCCGGCCTCCGTCTTCAGAGCCTCCCGGGCCAGAGCGTCCAGGGTTTCCGGGTCTGCCCTGCCGTCCCAGAGGAAGCGGGCCACCGTGCCGCCGTTCTCCTGGATGGCTGCGGTGACTGCGTCCATGCCGGCATGGGCCTTGCGGTCGTTCTCGCTGACCAGGATCCACAGGTTCTGCCGGGCCAGGGCCCTGCCGCAGCGGACCGGGTCCCACTGGCCGGCTGCCAGAACGCCGCCGGCGAAGAAGTCCGGCCAGGTGCACATCAGCTCGCAGGCTGTCATGCAGCCCATGGACTGACCGGTCAGGTAGATGCGGTCCGGGTCGATGCTGTACCGGGACAGCAGGAAGTCCGCCAGGTCTTTGATTCTGTACAGTCTGGGTTGACAGGTGAAGTCGTCCCGGGTCAGCAGCTCCTCCGGGGCGAAGGCGGGGCAGGCCACGAAGCAGGGGTGCCTTGCCTGGTCCTCCGGGGAGGTCCACACCACCCCGCCGATGCCCTGCCGCAGGGGAACCGTGGGATCCGTCCCCCGGGCGGAGGCATCGGGTACGAAGATCACCAGGGGCAGGGGACCGGAGCCGGCCTGCTCCGGAATAAAGAGGCTGAAGGGCATGTCCTCAAACTGCATCTGCTGGAACCGCTCCGTCTCGGGGCAGGTCAGCCGGGTGCAGAACACGCTGCCCGGGGGGACAGTCTGCCCCTCTGCCGTTCTGATCGCCTGGGTCTGGTGCAGTTCAATGTGCAGCGGCTTTGGTCCGGTGTACCCCATTTTAACGGGGTCCGGTCCCCCCGCCGGGGGAGGACCGGAGGGTGCCGTCCGCTCCGGTCCCCCGGGAAAGTTCAGGGGCGGACCGAAGGGGTTGGGCTGTCCGCCGTGGGTCCAGTTCATAATGGCCCAGGCGCCCCGGCAGCTGGGATCGGTATCCAGCAGCACCCGGCTGCCCCGGACCTCCGCCCGCAGAACGGGCAGGGGTTCCGGCGGCACCGCCGGCTCCAGGGAGCGGTCTGTGACAGCAAAGACAGAGGGGCTGACGGAGGACGGATCCAGTTCGCAGCCGTAATCAAGACAGAAGCCGGTGAGCTTCTGACCCTCGGGGAAGACCCGGGCCAGCGCTTCGGCAGACTGGAGTGCGGCCATGATCTACAGTTCCTTGACCCGGCAGCAGGAGACAAAGTGGCCGGGGGACACTTCCTGCAGCTCCTGGGGCTGGTGGCAGGCCTCCGTGGCGTAGGGGCAGCGGGAGGCGAAGCGGCAGCCGGGCTTGGGGTTGATGGGGGAGGTGATCTCCCCCTTCATGGGGATGCGGACCATGGGCCGGTGGATGCTGGCCACGGGGATGGCGGAGAGGAGGGCCTTGGTATAGGGGTGCAGGGCATTGGAGAAGAGCTCCTTTGTGCTGCACTTCTCCACCAGCTGGCCCAGGTACATGACGGCGATGTGGTCCGAGATGTGCTTTACCACCGACAGGTCGTGGGTTACAAACATGTAGGCCATGCCCAGCTGGTCCTGGAGGTCCATCAGCAGGTTCAGCACCTGGGCCTGGATGGAGACATCCAGGGCGGAGACGGGCTCGTCGCATACGATGAACTCCGGGTCCAGAGCCAGAGCCCTGGCGATGCCCACCCGCTGGCGGCGGCCCCCGTCCAGCTCGTGGGGGTAGCTCTCCCGGAGCCGCTCGTCGATGCCCACCAGGTTCATCAGGTCCTCCGCCTTCTCCTTCCGCTCCGCCCGGCTGAGCTTCCGGTGCTTCAGGGGCTCCATGATGGTGCTCTTGATGCTCATGCGGGGGTTCAGGGAGGAGTAGGGGTCCTGGAAGATGATCTGGCACTTTTCCCGCACGTCGTGGAGCTTGTGGCCCGAGACGTGGGTGATGTCCTCGCCGCTGAGGAACACGTGGCCGTCGGTGGCCTCCTGGAGGCGGATGACGGTCCGCCCCAGGGTGGACTTGCCGCATCCGGACTCCCCCACCACTCCCAGGGTCTCTCCCTTTTCAATGGTGAAGGAGACGTCATCCACGGCGTGGTTCTTCCCCGCGGGGACGCTGAAGTACTTTTTGACGTTTCTGACTTCGATCAGAGAGGCGGCCATGGCTTATTCCTCCTTCGTGCGGATGCAGCAGCGGCAGAAGTGTCCGGGGGCGATCTCCCGCAGGGGGATGTCCCCGCTCCGGCAGCACTCTTCCGCATGGGGACAGCGGGGATGGAAGGCGCAGCCCTCCGGAAGGTTTGTGGGATCCGGCGGCATGCCGCCGATGGGGTGGAGCCGGGGCTCATCCTTGTCGATGTCCGGCAGGGAGCCGAAGAGCCCCAGGGTGTAGGGATGGGAGGGGTGGTCGAAGAGGGCCTCCAGGTTTCCGTACTCCACGATCTTTCCGGCGTAGATAACGGCCACATTGTCGCAGGTCTGGGCCACTACGCCCAGGTCGTGGGTGATCAGGATCATGGCGGTGTTGTACTTCACCTTCAGCTCCCGGATGAGGTCCAGGACCTGGGCCTGAATGGTCACGTCCAGAGCGGTGGTGGGCTCGTCCGCCAGCACCAGCTCGGGGTCGCAGGCCAGGGCCATGGCGATGACAACCCGCTGCTTCATGCCTCCGGAGAACTGGTGGGGATACTCAACATAGCGCTCCCCGGGGATGCCCACCATTTCCAGCATCTCCCGGGCCTTCTCCACCGCCCTGGCCTTGCCGTAGCTGTTGTGGAGCAGGAGCACTTCCGTGATCTGGTCCCCCACGGTCATCAGGGGGTTGAGGGCGGTCATGGGGTCCTGGAAGATCATGGCGATCTTGGCGCCCCGGACCTTGAGCATCTCGTCCTCGCTTTTGGCCATCAGGTCCTCCCCGTCCAGGAGGATCCGGCCCCCCAGGAACTTGGCCGGGGGATTGGGGAGGATGCGGAGGATGGATTTGGCGATGGTGGTCTTGCCGGCGCCGGTCTCCCCCACCAGCCCCAGGGTCTCGCCCCGCTGCAGGTCGAAGGACACGCCGTTGACGGCGTGAACGATCTCGCCGGCGGAGGTGTATACAACCTCGATGTCTTTTACGGAAAGGAAGGGTGTGTTTTCTGCCATTGTCGGTTCCTCCCCTTACTTTCTCAGTTTCGGGTCCATGGCGTCCCGCAGGCCGTCGCCCATGAGGTTGATGGCGAATACGAACACGCCGATAAACAGGCCGGGGAACAGCATCTCGTGGGGGTACTTGGAGAAGAAGCCCTTGGCGGCGGAGAGCATGGCGCCCCACTCCGGCTGCAGGGGGTCCACGCCCAGGCCGATGTAGCTCAGGGAGGCCGCCTGCATGATGGTGGATCCGATGCCCATGGTGGTGCCCACCAGGGTGGGGCTGAGGACGTTGGGCAGCAGATGCTTGAACATGATGGAGATCTTGGATACGTTGATGGCCTCTGCGGCCTCCAGGTACTCCTTGGAGCGCTCCGAGAGGATCTGCCCCCGGGTCATGCGGGCGCCGTTGGGTATGGCCCCGATGCCCAGAGCGATGATGGTGTTGAAGAAGCCGTTGCCCAGGACGGAGGCCACCAGCATGCACAGCAGCATGCCGGGGATGGCGCTCCACACGTCACAGAAGCGCATGATGAGGTTGTCTGCGGCGCCTCCCAGGTAGCCGGAGACCAGGCCCACCACGGTGCCGCCCACGGCGGCGAAGAGGGAGCCGAGGATGCCCAGGGCGATGGAGGTGCGGCCGCCGTACAGCAGCAGGGTCCAGAGATCCCGGCCCATGCGGTCGCAGCCCAGGAAGTGTTCCGCGCTGGGCCCGCTGTGCATGTTCATCAGGTCCATGTCGCTTACGGAGTAGTGGGTGAACAGGGGCGCCCCCAGGCACAGAACCAGCATGATAATGAGGAGGACCAGTCCCAGCTTGGCGGCAGGTCCCTCAAAGACGCGGAGCACGGTCTGCACCCACATGGGGAGGCGGCGCCTGGGCTTTGCAGCCAGCTGCGTGCTGCTTTTCTTTTTCCTGGCCATGGTGTCACCCCTTCTTTCCGGTGGTGTACTGGGCCTTGATTCTCGGGTCGATCATGGCGTACACCAGATCCATCAGCAGGACGGCGGCGGCGCTGAAGAGGGAGAGCACCACCGTGGCCCCCCGGATGACGGGGTAGTCCCGGTTGTTGATGCCGTCCAGCAGGTAGAGACCGATGCCGGGGATGGAAAAGATGTTCTCGATGATGGAGGAGCCGCCGACGATCCGGCCCAGTCCCCCGATGACCATGGTGATGATGGGCATCATGGCGTTGGGGAACATGTGCTTCCAGATCACAACGCTCTCCCGCTGCCCCTTGGCCCGGGCGGTGGTGATGAAGTCTGCCCGGAACACCTCCAGCATGGAGGACCGGGTCTGGCGGGCGTTCTGGGCGATGCCGGTGAACGCCGTGGCTACAATGGGAATGATGAAGCACTTCCAGGAGTCCATGCCCGAGACGGGGAGGATCTTCAGCTTGACGGAGAAGATGATGACCGCCATGAGGGCGACCCAGAAGTCAGGAAGGGAGACCAGCAGAAGGGAGAGGGAGATGGACAGGTAGTCCTGCCACTTGCCCTGGTTGACAGCGGCCAGAACTCCCAGGGGCACGCCGATGATGACCTGGAGCAGCATGGCGATGCCGCCGATGGCGACGGTGACCGGGAGGCGGGCGATGATGGTGTCCAGAACGGGGCTGTTGGTCTGCCAGGAGATGCCGAAGTCGCCGTGAAGGAAGACGGAACTGAAGTACTTCCCCATCTGGACCAGGAACGGCTGGTCTATCCCCAGCTCAGCCGCCTTGGCGGCCACCTCCGCCTCGCTGGCGGAACTTCCCATCAGAACCCGGGCCGGGTTCCCCGGAGTGAAGTAGGTGATGGTGAATATGACAACTGTTACACACAGCATGATCACGACCATCCAGAGTATGCGCTTGAGCACGTATTTCCACATGAGCTGTCTGTTACCTCCTTGCCAGAGAAACGGAGAATATAAGAGGCGGGTGCCGGGACTGCGTGTCCCGGCACCCCTCTGGATGATCAGAACTCGTTGTCAGCGTAGATGCAGCTGCCGGGGATGACGTAGTATTTGTAGTTGTTGCAGATCTGGGTGACGTCGCTGGTGATCACGTTGTACTTGGCGGCGGCAAACAGCCCGCGGCCGTAGGCGTTGTTGATCATCAGGTCATGGAGGGCCTGCACGTTCTCGTCGGTGTGGGTGGCGGCGGTGTTGCAGGCGTTGACCAGGCGCTCCAGCTCGGGGTCCTTCTCGGCGATGGTGCGCATCTGGCCGGAGCCCAGCAGGCGGGCGTAGGCGACCACGCCGTAGTCGTCGGAGGCCATCATGTTCAGCAGCAGGTCAAAGCTGTCGTCGTTGGCGTATACGTCGTTCCAGACACTGGCGGTGACGATGGTCAGCTTGCAGTTGATGCCGATGCTCTGGAGCAGGGTGGCGATGACGGTGGCCACATCCTGGCAGGCCTGGGGAGCGTCCTGGGTGACCAGCTCGATCTCTTCGCCGTCGTAGCTGCTCTGTGACAGATACTCCTGGGCGGTCTCAAGGGAGGGATTGGTGTAGAAGGTGTCCTCGGTGGTGCTCCAGGCTTCCTTCACTTCGGGATACTTGGAGTTGTAGAAGTCATACACCAGCTCGGCGCCGGTGTTGCCGGAAGCGGAGGCGCAGGCGGAGGCGTCCACAGCGTACATGATGGCCTTGCGGAAGTTGATGTCGCTGCAGGGGCTGGCGTCGCTGCAGTTGGCGCTGAGCCAGTAGGTCAGGTTGTCCATGTAGGAGAAGGCGCCGAAGCGGTCGGAGTACTCGCCGCCCTCAAGGAAGTCGGGCAGGTCGGTGTCGGAGAGGTTCAGGGAGTAGTCCAGCTCGCCGGTGCGCATGGCGTTGGCCTGCTGGCTGACATCATTCATGATCTTGTAGGTGATCGTCTGCACGTTGGCGCAGTTGCGGGAGGTCTGATACTCCTGCCCCTCGCACCAGTAGTCGTCCCGGGCGGTGAGCACTGCCTCTGAACCGGCGGTGAAGCTCTCCAGCTTGTAGGGGCCGGTGCCTACGGGGTCGGTGGCAAAGTCGTGGTCGTTGAAGGCCTTCTCAGTGAATACGAACTGCTGTGCAAACAGGTTGCCCAGGTCGCTGACGCCGTCCAGGGGGTCGCAGGTGAAGCGGACCACATAGTCGCTGACGGCCTCGGCGCCGTGGTACTTGTCCATGTTCTGCGGGGTGCTGTTGTTTACCAGCCACTCGTAGCTGAAGGCCACGTCGGAGGCGGTGAGCGGGTTGCCGTCGGAGTCGACTACGTTGTCCCGGATGGTGATGTCATAGGTGCCGTCCCCGTTGTCCACGGGCATGTCCGCCGCTACCAGGGGGAGCAGGTCGCCGCCGAATCCGGCGATGATGTACAGGCGGTCAAAGATGCCGTCCAGGATCTCCTTGCCGGAGTTGTGGGTGTCCTGGGGGAGCAGGTTGCCGGGGTCGCCGCCGGCCACGACAGTGATGCTGTCATGTCTCTTGGTGGCGGAGTGGGCGTAGACCTCGGTCACCTCGGTGAGGGTGGCGCCGGAGGGTGCGGCGGTGCTTTCGGAACCGCTGCCGGATGAGCTGCCGGAGCTGCTGCTGCCGCCGCCGGAACTGCTGGCGGAGCTCCCGGGAGCAGAGCCGGAGCTGGATCCGCCCTGGCTGGAAGAGCTGCCGCTGTTTCCGCAGGCAGCCAGGCTGACCAGCATGGCCAGAGCCAGGAGCATGGAAAGGATTTTCTTCATTGTTCTTCCTCCTCAAAGTGGTGGGGCGGTGCGGATACCGCCGGAAATGGACCGGTGTCCTTAGCTGTCTCAAGTGTACGATGAATAAACACCCCCCTGCAATTCGATTTGCGGCCTCCTGCCGGACACTGTTTCATGGTCAAAGGGACAAAAACAGATATGCAATAATCGGAGAATTTGTGACTCTTGACAGAACGGGCTGAATTCTGCTACAATTCCGTCAGGTCTTCAGCTCTGCAACAATCCGGGCGATTGTTGCAGGATACAAATAAATGCTTCCAAGCGAGGGGATTGCAATGCAGATATCCGCAATGAGGGAGTTTCTGACCCTGGCCCAGAAACTGAACTACCTCGCCGCCTCGGAGGAACTGTACATGTCCCAGGCGACCCTGAGCCGCCACATCAAGGACCTGGAAAAGGAACTGGGCTACCCCCTGTTCCGCCGTTCGACCCGGAAGGTGGAGCTGACCTCCTTTGGAATCCGCATGATTCCCTATGCCAAGCGGGCGATTGCCCTGGAGGAGGATCTGAAGCAGGGAATAGCCGACTACGAGGAGCACATCAACAGCAGCATTACCATCGGCTGTGCGCCCCACTGCGACCACATGGACTTCGGCCGCCTGATCTCTGAGTTCCAGAAGACCAGCCCGGGGATCCACATCAGCATCATCGCCCAGGAGGCGGACCGGCTGCTGCAGATGCTGGACGAGGAGGAGTGCAGCTTCGTGCTGCTCCGGGCCACCGATCCCCCGTCGGAGAACAGCATTCCCATGTACGACGATCCCCTGTATGTCTTCCTGCCCCAGGACCATCCCATGGCGGACCGGGAGCGGATCTCACTGTCGGACCTCAGGGATGAGTTCTTCCTGCTGGGAGGGGACGGGGAGCTCTCCTACGAGCTGGGGCTGGCGGCCTGCCGGGAGGCGGGATTTGAGCCCCGGGTTCTGTTCCGGGGCGCCGGTCCCCAGCAGATCAACATCATGTCCCAGGGTCTGGGAGTCAGCCTGATGTTCGACGGTCCCCTGTTTCAGAACGTGGCGCACATTGTAAAGCGCCCTGTGGACACCGGCATTGCGGTGAAGGTGTACCTGGTCTACCGGCCGGACAGCCTCAGCCAGGCCGGGCGGAAGCTGCTGGATTTTCTGCTCAAATACGAGCCCTGAGGGGGAAGGCAGGCATGGAAGACAGGCGGAACCGGTACGGGTTTTACCGGCGGAACATTATCTTCGCCCTGCTGGTCATCGCCGTGTTCTCTGTCTGGTATTTCACCCACCGGTCCGAGACCGTGTCCTTCGACTTTCAGGAGGACTTCTTTACGGTTACCGGGGTGAATGCGGAGACCTTCCAGCTCAGGATTCCCTATGAGACTGTCTCCGGCATGCGGCTGGAGAGCGGTCTGGATCTGGGCGAAACGGAAGAGGGCAGCAACACCGGCCACTGCCTGTACGGGCGCTGGAAGAGCGGGGAACTGGGGGAATACCGGCTCTGCGTCTGTTCGGGGGTGGACGAGTACATCGTCCTGGAGACAGATCAGGGCACAGTGGTCTGCAACTACGAGAACGAAAAGGACACCAGGGATCTGTACACAGCCATGGAGGACCTCCTGGAGGAGCGCGGAGGAGGAGGAGAGACCGGTGACGCTTGAGAGATACAGGGAGCGGGTCCGGGAGAAGGTCCGGAGAGCAGAGCTCCGGGAGACGGGCGGAGTTCCGGAATCCGCCAGCTTCCACCGGCCTGCATACCACAGGCACTTCCAGGGCTACACCGAGGTGAAGCATCTGAATGCGGACGGACGGACCGTCATTGAGCGGGTGTACACCGGCCGCTGGTATGAGCCCATGCTGAGCAGGGAGCGGCAGATCACGCTGCGGATCCTCTACGTGCTTCTGTTTGTGTGCGGGGCGGGTCTGTTTGTCTTTACTGCCACCCGCAGGACCCGCTGCAATGCAACCCTGTACGTGGGACTGCTCCAGGCCCTTGCCGTTGTGCTGGGGATCTGGTGCATCTATGTTTTCGTTTTCTACATTCCGGCCCGGGGAAAGCTGACCATCGGGGAGTACGACTCCCTGCACAAGCCCCTCATCCGCGCATCAGGGGCCTGCGCCCTGTGCCAGGCCGCTCTGGCTGCAGCCAGCACTGTCTGCTTCTTCCTGCATCTGGACCAGAAGGATCCCGCTGACCTGGTCTGTGCACTGGGATTTCTGGGCTGTACCGTCCTGTTCGGACTCATCTGGTTTCTGGAGTCCCACCTGGAGTATGCAGTACTGGACAATTCCACTGTTCCTCCGGAAGAGGGAGTCGAGATTGACGCATAGCGGGGAGCTGTGCAGATGCTGAAGAAATGAAAAAACCGGCCTGCGGCGGAGATGCCGAAGGCCGGTTCTTTGATATTGACGGAAGGGGAAGGGTCAGTCCGGGAGCCGCTGGGAGGTGCGGC
>CAYYHY010000057.1:0-13657 GCA_964471855.1 uncultured Oscillospiraceae bacterium
ACTTCCTCTTCCAGGCCGCTGTACTCATCGATTTTCTGCTGCTCTGACCAGACACAATGAGGCTCAGCCGGTCCGCCAGGTTTGCCCTGCGGACCGGCTGTCTTTTATCACTGTCAGGACGCCGTCACCTGGTCACTCCTCAGCAGGATACTCCCGGATCCCCCGGAACTGGTCCAGCCACCTGCAGTAGGCCTCCCGGTCCGGGAAGGCAGGGCTGCAGCGCTGCTTCTCCCGCTTTGCAAGGACGGCACCGTCCCTGAGAAACTCATAAGCTGTCAGAGCAAAGACCCGGGCTGTATCCAGGTACGCGTTCTCCTCGTCCACCACATCGAAGCCGCTGGAGTGGAGGGCGGACACCATGCCGCCGGTATGGAAGGTAAAGACAGGCATCAGGTGCTGCAGATCCCCCACATCGGTGGAACCGCCGCTGTGGCGGGCAAGATCCCCCTCCGTAACGCGGTCTGCACCCATGGCGTCTCTGACGGCCTCTGCAATCTCAGGAGGGAATGCCTGGGGCAGACCCGGCAGGTAGCCCGGCATGGTCTCGATGGTCAGCCCCGCCCCCATGGCCAGAGCACCGGCCCGGAAGGAGCGGTCGGTCCTGCGCTCCGCGTCCAGGATCGCCTCCCGGGTGCGGCCGCGGATGAGAGTCTCTGCCACTGCCGTCTCCGGCACCACATTTACCAGGTCACCGCCCCGGTTGAGGATGGGGTGCACCCGGACACAGTCCTCATCCCGGAAAGCCTCCCGGTTGAAGGCAAGGGCCTGAAGCCCCAGAGCGGCTGCGCTGAGGGCGTTGACCCCCTGTTCCGGATGGGCTGCGGCGTGGGCGGCTCTGCCGTGGATGGTGTAGACCTTGGATATGAAGCCGTTGTGGCTGCCGGAACCCAGCTCCACGCCGGACAGCGGACGCAGATGGTGGGAGACCGCCAGGTCGATGTCGTCAAAGGCACCGGTGCGGATCAGCTCGCACTTGCCTCCGCCGCAGGCAATCTTCCCCTGCTCCATGAGTTCCTTCCTGTACTCAACCTCTCCGTACTCCTCGGCGGGGACGGCGAAGAACACCACCTGCCCGTCCAGGGCGGCGGCCACCTCCGGGTCAGTCAGAGCCATGGCGGCCCCGATCACCCCCGCCAGCTGGGCGTGGTGCCCGCAGCAGTGGGCTGCCCCTGTGGCAGGATTCGCATGGGAGTGGGAGGGAATCCGCAGGGCGTCCATCTCCCCCAGGAGCGCAATGCTGGCGTTTCCCGCCTTCTCCGGATTGAGCCGTGCCTTCGCCCCGGTGAGGGCAAGACCCGTCTCCACAGGCAGACCCAGCTCCCCCATCTTCCTGACAAAGAAGGCGCCGGTCTCCTGTTCCCTGTATCCCAGCTCCCCGTGGTCATACAGCCAGCGGGCCGTCTCCAGGATCTCCTCCCTGCAGGCGTCGATTTTCGCAAGGATTCTCTCCGCAATGGCGTCCATCCCCGCCGCTCCTTTCTGCTCCAGATTCCGCTGTCAGCCGCTCCCCTGCCGCCGGCCCAGCTTCCGCAGGACCTCCTGGAACCAGTCCGGCAGGGGGCACTCCAGTTCCACAGTCTCCCCGGTGGAGGGGTGGACAAAGCGGAGGCGGCGGGCGTGGAGGCACTGTCCGGCCAGCCCCGGGAAGGGCTTCCCTCCGTAAACGGTGTCCCCCAGGAGGGGGTGTCCGATGGAGGCCATGTGCACCCGGATCTGGTGGGTGCGCCCCGTCTCCAGACGGCACTGGATATGGGTAAAGCCCGGATACCGGTCCAGAACCTCCCAGTGGGTGACGGCCTCTCTGCCGTTCTTCCGGTCCACCGCCATCTTCTTCCTGTCCGCAGGGTGGCGGCCGATGGGTGCATTCACTGTCCCTGCGTCCTCCCGGAAGCCCCCGCAGACCACCGCCTCGTAGGTGCGGGCCAGGGAGTGGTCCTGGAGCTGGGCCGCCAGGGCCAGATGGGCTCTGTCGTTCTTGGCTGCTATGATCAGACCGCTGGTGTCCCGGTCGATGCGGTGCACGATGCCGGGGCGCAGCTCCCCGCCGATGCCGGAGAGGGAGTCCCCGCAGTGGAAGAGGAGGGCGTTGACCAGGGTCCCGTCCGGGTGTCCCGGGGCGGGGTGCACCACAAGCCCCGCCGGCTTGTTCACCACGATGACGTCCCTGTCCTCATATACAATATCCAGCGGGATGTCCTGAGGGATCAGGTCCACAGGCTCCGGGTCCGGAAGAACCGCCTCCAGCACGTCGCCGGGGGCGGTTCTGTCGTTCTTCTTCAGTGCTTTTCCGCCCCTGGTCACCAGACCCCGGCTCAGCAGCTTCTGGGCGGCGGAGCGGGTCAGGTCCGGCACGGTGCGGGCCAGGAAGGCGTCCGCCCGCTCCCCGTCCCTGTCCGCTGTAAGAATGAGAGGGGTCACGGCCCTTCCGCCCCCTTCTCTTCCTCTGCTGCAGATTCTTCCTCTTCTGCTGCTGCATACGCTCCGGGGTCATCCCCGGCCGCCGGTTCCGGATCCGTCCCGGTCTCCGCAGCGGGGGCTCCCAGTTCAGGCGCGGTCTCTGCCTCTGCATCGCCGGAACCCTCTTCCTCCCCGCTGTCCCCCCGGTCCTTCCCCTGGGGCTCCAGCTTCGAGTACAGGAACAGGTAGTAGAACCCGGCGGCGATGCTGCCGGTGACCACGCAGATGTCGGCTACATTAAATACGGCAAAGTTCATGAACAGGACATTGAACATGTCCACCACATAGCCCCGGAAGGCCCGGTCGATGAGGTTGCCCACGGCCCCGGCCAGCAGCAGGGTCAGGGAGATCTTCCCGAAGGGGTGGTGGAAGAAGTTCTTCCAGATGGCGACGGCCAGCACTATGGAG
Organism: uncultured Oscillospiraceae bacterium; assembly: GCA_964471855.1. Classification (GTDB taxonomy): domain Bacteria; phylum Bacillota; class Clostridia; order Oscillospirales; family Oscillospiraceae; genus Lawsonibacter. Next base: position 2,866 of record CAYYHY010000057.1, read on the forward strand.
AGGAGCAGGGAGATGAGGGTGAGGATCCAGGTCTGCCCGGCAAAGAGGGAGAAGGCCGCGCCGGTGTTCTCCACATGGGTGATCTCCACCAGCCCCGGGATGAAAGGCACATGGGCATAGGGCTCCACATGCTGCAGCACCAGCTGCTTTACAATCTGGTCCACGGCCACCAGCAGGGCCGCCAGCACCGCGTAGGGCAGGAACAAGGATCCGTCATCTCCCTCTCAGGCGTCATCTGTGCGCCGGATCTCCCCTGCGCACGTCCCGCTATTCTATCACATCCGTTCCCTGCGAAAAAGACCTGCCGGTCAGAAATTTCGGTCTCCCCCTCTGCCCTTCCGGCCGTCCGGCTTCCCTCCCCTCTCTGTCTTCCTCTGCCCGGGAACGGGCATCCCGGGGGAAGCCGGGGAAGGTTCCCGGAGGAAAAATCCGCCTCCGCCTGCCCGTTTCCGGTTGCCGGGTGGGGACAAACGTGCTATACTGACCTAATACTTGCAGATATTTCTTCAATTGCAGAGACCGGGCCGGTCCGGCGCAGGGAGGGAGCGGCATATGGGCGAGCGGGCCGCAGTGGCCATGAGCGGCGGAGTGGACAGTTCCGCCGCAGCGCTGCTGCTCCTCCGGCAGGGGTACGAGCTGACAGGGATCACCATGAAGCTGTTCTCCGGGGAGGACATCGGCACAGAGATGGAGAGCGCCTGCTGCTCCCTGGATGACGCCCTGGATGCGAAGGAAGTAGCCCGGAAGCTGGGCTTCCCCCACTATGTGTTCAACTTCAGCAGCGAGTTCCGCTGCCATGTGATGGACCCCTTTGTCCGCTCCTACGAGGCGGGACGGACCCCCAACCCCTGCATCGAGTGCAACCGCTCCCTGAAGTTCGGCGCCCTGCTGCGCCGGGCCCGGGAACTGGGCATGGACAGGGTGGCCACCGGCCACTATGTGCGCCTGGAGCGGGACGCCGCCACCGGGCGGCACCTGCTGCGGAAGGCTCGGCATCTGGAGAAGGACCAGAGCTACGTGCTCTACTGCCTCACCCAGGAGCAGCTCTCCGCCAGCCTCTTCCCCCTGGGGGATCTCTCCAAGGAGGAGGTGCGGGAACTGGCGGAACAGGCGGGTCTGGTGAATGCCCGGAAGCGGGAGAGCCAGGACATCTGCTTTGTCCCGGACGGGGACTACCCCGCCTTCCTCCGCAGGTACACGGGGAAGGAGTACCCGGCAGGACCCTTCGTGGACGAGGAGGGGAAGGTGCTGGGCACCCACCGGGGCATCCCCTGCTACACCGTGGGCCAGCGGCGGGGGCTGAACGTCTCCTCCAGCACCGGCAGGCTCTATGTAAAGGAGATCCGCCCGGAGGACAACACGGTGGTGCTCTCTCACGGCAGCAGCCTGTTCTCCGACACCCTGACGGCGGACCATGTCAGCTTCATTCCCTTTGACCGCATCCCCTCCCCTCTGCGTCTGAGGGCGAAGGTCCGCTACCGGATGGCGGAGCAGCCCTGCACGGTGGAGCAGACCGGGGAGGACACCATCCGGGTGCAGTTTGACAGCCCCCAGCGGGCCATAACCCCCGGCCAGGCCGTGGTGCTCTACGACGGAGACCTGGTGGTGGGCGGGGGGACCATCTCGGACGTGTGAATACAGCGAAAGGAGTCGGCAATCCATGAGCAAAAACAAGAAGAAAAAGCGCCGCAGCAAGAGCGCATCCAGCGCCTATGTCCGCTCTGAGGGCTCCACCCTGGCCGATGAGATGGAGCAGGAGAGAAGCTCCCACCGGATGAACCCGGTGGCCCGCAACATCCTCCTGGGGGACATGGTGTTCCTGGGCATCTGCGTGCTGCTGGACGAGAAGGGCATCGTCACCCCGGTGGCCAGCCTGATCCTCACCGTCATCGCTCTGGGCCTGATTGTCGTCGCCATGTTCATCCAGTTCGGCGGCGGGGGGAAGAAGGGCGGCAGAACCCTCTAGCCCCCGGGGAGGAAGAAGAAACTCAGTCTAAGGAGATCCTGACCGATGCGCCGTAACATGCTTCTGCCCTTCCTTGCCGTGGCGGGAGGACTTGCCGGGGCCGCCCTGCGGCTGCGGGAGTGGAACGTGTGTTTCAGCCCCGAGACCCTCACCTTTAACGGCGGGACCATGCTCCTGCTGGTCTTCATGGCGGTCCTGCTTGCCACCTTTGCCGTCTGCCTCCGGGGCGGACAGACGCCCCCCGACGTCCTCAGCGCCTGGCGCTGCCCGGAGCCCCTCTACTTCACCTGCAAGGTGCTCGCCGCCTTCCTGATGCTGGCGGCGGGGGTGCTGGCCCTGGTCACGGGTCTCACCGACATGCGGGTGTGGCGGTACGGCGGCTCCCTCCAGGTGACCTCCTCCCCCGCCCCGCGGATCATCTGCGGCATCTTCTGCATCCTGGCCTTCCCCTGCATGCTGAAGACGGCCCAGTCCTTCTACCGGGGCACCCTCAACGGGATGTCCGGCATCCTGTCCGTGGCGCCCCCCGCCGCGGGTCTGATCTGGATTCTCACCATCCACCTGGAACACGGCACGGACCCCGTTCTGGCCTCCTACGGCTACCAGCTGGCGGCGGCCATCTTCCTCATGCTGGCCCACTACTATGTGGCGGCCGGCTTCTACGCCGGGGTGCGGGCCAGAAGAGCCGCCTTCTTCTGCCTGGCGGGCACGGCCACGGGGCTTGTGTCCATGGCGGACCGGCCGGGGATCTTCCAGACGGTCATGACGCTGTCCATGCTCATCTCCGCCCTGGCGGACACCCCCGCCCTCATCCGGGCCCTCTTCGGACCCCCCTGGCCCCGCAGGCTGCTGGAGCGCTCCCGCCGCAGACCGGAGGAGGAAGAGGAGGACGGAGACCTTCCGGACGGCACCGGAGGGGAGGACCCCTCCGCCACCCGGGAGTACCGGGACCTCTGACCGCGGCGGGTTCCCTTTCCTGCCGGGCAGTCCGGCTTCCACTTCAACATACAGGAGGTGAACGGCGCATGCCCCCGGCCTGAGGCTTCAGACGGGGCACCCTGCGCCTTTGAATGGAGAAGAAGCGTTTCTATATCACGACCCCCATCTACTACCCCAGCGACCGGCTGCACATCGGCCACACCTACTGCACCGTGGCTGCGGACTCCATGGCCCGCTACAAGCGGCTCCAGGGCTGCGATGTGATCTTCCTCACCGGCACCGACGAGCACGGGCAGAAGATTGAGGACAAGGCCAGAGAGGCCGGCATCACCCCCCAGGAGTTCGTGGACCGGATCGTGGACGGGCCCCGGGGGATCCGGGACCTGTGGAAGCTGATGAACATCAGCAACGACCGCTTCATCCGCACCACCGACAGCTACCATGTGGCCGCCATCCAGCGCATCTTCCGGAAGATGTACGAGAACGGGGACATCTACAAGGGCAGGTACGTGGGCAAGTACTGCAAGCCCTGCGAGTCCTTCTGGACCGAGTCCCAGCTGGTGGACGGCCGCTGCCCCGACTGCGGCCGGGAGGTGGTAGACGCGGAGGAGGAGGCCTACTTCTTCCGTCTGTCCAAGTATGCGGACCGGGTCCAGCACCTGCTGGAGGACACGGACTTCCTGGAGCCCCGCAGCCGGGTCAACGAGATGGTGAACAACTTCATCAAGCCCGGTCTGGAGGACCTGTGCGTCAGCCGCACCTCCTTCACCTGGGGCATCCCCGTGGACTTCGACCCCGGCCATGTGGTGTACGTATGGGTAGACGCCCTGTTTAACTACACCACCGCTCTGGGCTTCATGAACGACGCCTGGGACGACTATGACCGCTTCTGGCCCGCGGATGTCCACTTTGTGGGCAAGGAGATCGTCCGCTTCCACTCCATCATCTGGCCCGCCATGCTCATGAGCATGGGCATGCCCCTTCCGAAGAAGGTGTACGGTCACGGCTGGCTGCTGCTGGGGGGAGGGAAGATGTCCAAGTCCCGGGGCAACGTGGTGGACCCCTACGTGCTGGCGGAGGAGTTCGGGGTGGACGCCCTGCGCTTCTTCCTCATGCGCACCTTCCCCTTCGGCTCCGACGGCAACTTCTCCAACGAGCTGCTGATCCAGACCATCAACACGGACCTGGCCAACGACCTGGGCAACCTCCTGAGCCGCACCGTCTCCATGGCCGTGAAGTACTTCGGCACCCTGCCCCTGGAGCAGCAGGAGGACGGAGAGACGGATGCGGACCTGGTGTCCGCCGCGGCCGGCCTCCGGGACCGCTACGAGCAGGACATGGAGAGCTACCAGTTCCAGAAGGCCCTGGCCGACATCTTTGAGGTCATATCTAAAGGCAACAAGTACATCGACATCACCGCCCCCTGGGTGCTGGCCCGGGACATGGAGAAGAACGGTCCCCGTCTGGCCCGGGTGCTCTACAACGAGCTGGAGACCCTGCGCATCTGCGGCATCCTCCTCTCCCCCTTCATGCCGGAGACGGCAGAGAAGATCCTGGACCAGGCCGGCGTGCCCGCGGACCTGCGCACCTGGGAGAGCGCCGGCGTCTTCGGCTCCCTCCCCGCCGATGTGACCCCCGCCGGCGGTCCCGCCCTCTTCCCCCGGCTGAACATGGAGAAGGCCCTGGCCTCCCTGGACGCCCGCTCCGGCGCAGGGCAGGAAGAGGAGAAGAAAGAGGAATCCCCCGCCCCCCGGGAGGAGGAGAAGAGGGAACCCTCCGGAGGGAAGACGGAAGGGCAGGTGGAGACCGAGCCCCAGCTCGCTGAGCAGGTGGACTTTGAGACCTTCTCCCGCTCCGACTTCCGGGCGGTGAAGGTGAAGGCCTGCGAGCGGGTGAAGAAGTCGAAGAAGCTTCTGAAGTTCACCCTGGACGACGGCACCGGCACCGACCGGCAGATCCTCTCCGGCATTGCCAGGTGGTACACCCCCGAGGAGCTCACCGGGAAGACCCTCATGGCCATCGTCAACCTGCCGCCCCGCACCATGATGGGTCTGGAGAGCAACGGCATGCTCATCTCCGCCGTGCACACGGTGAACGGGGAGGAGCAGCTGAACCTGCTGATCCTGGACGACGCCATCCCCGCCGGGGCAAAGATGTGCTGACCGGAGGGACTCTGCCATGAACCACATCGCCAGGATTCAGGAGAAGCTCCCGGAATACGGCCTGGACGCCATGCTGGTGGTCAGTGATCCGGGAGAGCGCTACGCCCTGGACTTCCACGGGGAGGGCCTGCTGCTGGTCACCCCGTCACATGCCCTCTACATTACTGACGGCCGCTACATCGAGGCCGCAGGGGAGCAGCTCCCGGATGTTGACATCCGGCTGGACACCCGCATCAGCACAAAGGAGGACCAGGCTGCCGGCTTCATCGAAGCCGCAGGCATCCGGCGGCTGGGCTTCGAGAGCGGCGCCGTCTCCGTGGACACCTTCCAGAAGTACGGGCAGAACTTCCCCTGCGAGCTGGTCCCCGCCCAGTCCCTGCTGGACGGGCTCCGGGTCTCCAAGGATGAGGAGGAGATCGCCCGCATGCGGAAGGCCCAGGAGATCACCGACGAGACCTTCACCGCCATCTGCCGGTTCATCAACGCCGGCATGACGGAGAAGCAGATCGCCGCCCGCCTGGTCTACGAGATGATGAGCCGGGGAGCGGAGCGGACCAGCTTCGACCCCATCGTGGCCACCGGACCCAACGGCTCCAGGCCCCACGCCGTCCCCACGGACCGCATGGTCCACTGGGGGGAGTTCATAACCATGGACTTCGGCTGCGTGTACCAGGGCTACTGCTCCGACATGACCCGCACCGTGTGCATGGGTCCCGTCACCGCGGAGATGAAGGTGGCCTACCGGGCGGTGCTGGAGGCCCAGGAGGCCGGCATCGCTGCGGCCAGGGCGGGGGTCAGCGGTCAGGACATTGACACCGCCGCCCGCACGGTGCTGGAGAAGGCGGGACTGGGTCAGTACTTTGCCCACTCCTTCGGCCACTCCCTGGGCATCGAGATCCACGAGAACCCCAGGGCAGCCCAGGGCAGCATGGAACCTCTCCCCGCCGGGACCGTCATATCCGCAGAGCCCGGGGTCTACATCCCCGGCCAGTACGGCATCCGCATCGAGGACGTGCTGGTGATCCGGGAGGACGGCTGCGAGGACATCACACACTCCCGGAAGGATCTGACTGTGCTCTGAGCGGTCCTTTTTTCCTCCTCCCGGGGGCAAAACCCCTTGTCAGGGAAGCTGAAATAGGATAGAATAGCACAGCCTGACACCGGTACAGCATATTCACTCATTCATTGGAGGATGATTCTGATGGCTATGATTTCCGCCAGCGAATTCCGCAACGGCGTAACCTTTGAGATGGACGGCAAGGTCATGCAGGTGGTTGAGTTCCAGCACGTGAAGCCCGGCAAGGGGGCGGCCTTCGTCCGCACCAAGATGAAGAACATCATCACCGGGGGCGTGACCGAGACCTCCTTCAACCCCACGGCCAAGTTCGAGCAGGCCTTCATCGACCGCAAGGACATGGAGTACTCCTACTCCGACGGGGACCTGTACTACTTCATGGACATGGAGACCTACGATATGCTGCCGGTCAGCAAGGACCTGCTGGGTCCCGCCTTCGCCTTCGTCAAGGAGAACATGACCTGCAAGATCATGTCCTACAAGGGCAGCGTCTTCGGCGTGGAGGCCCCCAACTTTGTGGACCTGGTGGTCACCGATACCGAGCCCGGATTCGCCGGCAACACCGCCACCAACGTCACCAAGCCCGCCACCGTGGAGACCGGCGCCGAGGTCCGGGTGCCCCTGTTCATCTCCACCGGCGACAAGATCACCATCGATACCCGCACCGGCGAGTACCTCAGCCGCTGCAAGAACTGATATCCCCGGCCTCCGGAGGGGGCACAGCCGCTCCTTCCGGAAAACATCCTGTGCGGCATCTGCACGGGGATGCAGCTGCAGCCGGAAGATCATCTGACCATGGGAAAAGGAGGATGGGCGCTTCCTCCCCCGGACACGGGGGTCTGCGCCCAAACACTTATGACTATCTGCGAGAGAGTGGCCTACCTGAAAGGTCTGGCCGAGGGCCTCGGACTGGATGCCGAGAAGTCCCGGGAGGACAAGCTCATCTCTGTCATGATTGACATCCTGGAGGACATCGGCATGTCCCTCGAGGATCTGGAGGAGGGCAGCCGCGCCCTGGCCGAGACGGTGGACGCCGTCTCCGACGACCTGGAGGATCTGGAAAACGATGTCTACGGCATCGACGGCTTTGACCCCCTGGCCCTCGAAGGCTACGACGAGGACGAGGAGGATGAGGAGGACGACAGCTCCACCGCCCCCATCTACATCTACGGCCAGCGCGTGGATGAGGAGGAGGACGCAGACGGAGAGGAGGAACCGGTGCCGCCTCAGGACCCTGACGGCGACTGGTTTGCAGTGACCTGCCCCCACTGCGAGGATGAGATCACCATCACCACCGCCGATCTGTCCAGGGGCTGGGTCCGCTGCCCCGGCTGCAAAACAAAGTTCAAGCTGGACGCGGACATCCGGGACGACAGCGGGGACGAATCCCCGGAAGAATAGCTCTGCAGCGGTCCGGTTCCCTCCGGGGAGCCGGACCCTGTTCTGTTTTTAAGGAGGAGATGGCACAGTGGCGGACATCAGGGAACTTCACGGCCTCCCGGACCCCGCCCTGGACGTGTTCGCCCGGCTTACGGAGAACCAGCTGCGCAGCCGCAGGGACGAGACCAGGGGCATCTGCATCGTCGAATCCCCAGCCGCTGTATCCGCCGCCCTGGATGCGGGCTTCCAGCCTCTCTCCCTCCTCATGGAGCGCAGGTGCATCGGGGGCTCAGGGCGGGAGATCCTCAGCCGCTGCCCCGATGTGCCGGTGTACACCGGGGACCGGGAGCTTCTGAGCCAGCTGACCGGCTATGAACTCACCCGGGGCGTCCTCGGCGCCTTCCGCCGCCCGGTCCTGCCCGGTCTGGAGACGGTGTGCAGCGGAGCCCGGAGGATTGCCGTGCTGGACGGTCTGACGGACCCCTCCAATGTGGGGGCCCTCTTCCGCTGCGCCGCAGCCCTGGGCATGGACGGGGTGCTTGTGACCCCCTCCTGCTGTGATCCCCTCCACCGCAGGGCGGTCCGGGTCAGCATGGGTTCCGTATTCCAGATCCCCTGGACCCGTCTGGGGCAGGACGGCGCCTCCTGGCCCGGGGAGGAGATCCCCCGGCTCAGGTCCCTGGGGCTCCCCCTCTGCGCCATGGCCCTGGATGACCGGGCCGTCCCCCTGGGGGACCCGCGGCTGAAGGAACTTCCCCGCCTGGCGGTGGTCATCGGCAGCGAGTGGAACGGCCTCCCTCCGGAGACCGCCGCCCTCTGCGACTGGACCGTCCGCATCCCCATGCACCGGGGCGTCAACTCCCTCAACGCCGCAGCGGCCGGCGCCGTGGCCTTCTGGGAACTGCGGGTCCGGGAGGACCTCTGAAATCTCTGTCTGTCATCACGCTGCGGTCCTTCCGCCGGAAGGGCCGCAGTTTTTATGTACGGATCCTGCAGGAAAAAAGAACTGCGGCCTCCCCCGGGAAGAGGGAGACCGCAGAAAGCTGTTTCGGATCCTGGTGATCAGTCGGTCACGTAGGGCAGCAGAGCGATCTGACGGGCCCGCTTGATGGCCTCGGTCAGCTGCCGCTGGTGCATGGCGCAGGTGCCGGTGGTGCGGCGGGGCAGGATCTTGGCCCGCTCGGAAGTGAACCGGCGGAGCTTGGCTGCGTCCTTGTAGTCGATCTGCTCGATCTTGTCAACGCAGAAGGCGCATACCTTGCGGCGCTTGCGTCCGCGGGGGGCTCTGTTTTCGCGTTCCATCGCCATGGATATTAACCTCCTTTTGGCCGGATTCTGTGTCAGAACGGCAGGTCGCCGTCATCGTCGGCCAGCTCGGAGAACTGGTCTCCCTCTGCGGGGGCCGAGTAGCCGGGCGCTGCGCTGTAGCCGGGATTGGGGCTGTAGGTGGGCGTCGGGTAGGAGGGCGTGGGTGCCGCGCTGTACCCGCCTGCAGCGGGAGTGCTGTAGCTGCCGGAGGCAGGGGCACTGTAGGCGGGAGGCGTCTGATAGCCGCTGTACCCGGTGCCGGAAGCTCCAGCCGCTCCGCCCTCGGGCTCACGGCGCTGGCTGTCAGCAAAGTAGATGTTGTCCGCCACCACTTCGGCAGTGGTGCGGGGATTGCCGTTCTTGTCAGTCCAGTTGCGGACCTGGAGGCGGCCCTCAACAACAGCCATGCGGCCCTTGGTAAAGTAGCGGGTAACAAACTCTGCAGTGCTGCGCCACGCTACCACGTTGATCCAGTCAGTGGGACGCTCGCCGGTGGTCTTGTCCTTGAAGTCGCGGTCGACAGCCATAGTGAAGGACGCCACGGGAGTTCCGGTTGTAGTGCGCCGGAGTTCGGGGTCGCGCCCCAGACGTCCCATAATAACGATATGATTGAGCATCTGAGTTACCCCCTCTTATTGATCCTTGCTGACGATGATGGAACGCATCACAACGTCAGTGATACGGAAGATACGGTCCAGTTCCTGGGGAACTGAGGGTGCGCAGCTGAAGTCCATCTGAACGTAGTAGCCCTCGTTCAGATCCTGGATGGGATACGCAAGCCTGCGCTTGCCCCACTCAGAGACCTCAGACACGGTACCGGACGCCTCGACCACATTCCTGAAGCGGGCGATCTGAGCAGCAATCTGCTCCTCGGTCAGATCGGGCTTGAGAATGAAAACAGTCTCGTAGTTTCCGGTGATTTTTGCCACTGTCTTGCACCTCCTTGCGGACTGAAGGCCCCCGGACCAGCCGGGAGCAAGGATGTCACCCGTGTCTTCTGGACACAGGCTTTACCATTATACCCGCCGTTTTCTAAAAGTCAACCCCGAATTTTCGGTTTTCCAGCACAGTCCGGTACCCCTCCGCCAGCGTTCCGGGACGGGCGCTTCTGTCCGGACCCGCAGGACTGCCCGGGTGCCCGCACCGGAAGAAAGAAACACCCCGGGACCGCAGCCAGGTCCCGGGGCGCATTTCTGCCTAATGAACATTCCAGGTCTTCTTCCAGGCTGAACGGAGGAACTCGAGCCAGTCCGGGCTGTTCCCGGCCGTTCAGGTCGCTGCCCACCTGCTGCTGACATAGTCTGCAGCGCGGTCCGGCTCCCAGTGCACATTCTCCACGACTTCGCGGATGACTTTATCAAGCGAAAAGCCCTGGCTCCTGCCGTTGGAAATCACGCAGTCTGCAAAATCTTTTTCTATCCGCTCTCTCTCTTTCTTAAGCTGTTCGTTGTCTTTCTTAAGCTGTTCGATGCACTGGTTTGTACGCTGCATCCTGGCTTCGAAAATCCTGTCCATAACGTCGCTCACATTAGCTCGCCTTCCCCTCTGCTCTCAGGCTGAGGTGCGGACGGCCGGCAGACCGGCTGTCAGGAAATGCGGGGGTCACATGCCGCCGTCCGCATCTGCCGTTCCAGGTCAGGTCGCTGCCCACCTGCTGCTGACGTAGCCTTCTGCGCGGCCAGGCTCCCAGCGCAAATGCTCCGCGACCTCACGGATGACTTTTTCAAGCGATAAACCCCGGCTCCTGCCGTTGGAAATCACGTAGTCTGCGAAACCTTCCTCCACCGCGTCCTTGCCTGCCGTCAGCGTATCGATGGTCTTAGCTGCCGCTTCCTTGTCCGCCGTCAGCGCATCGATGGTCTTAGCTGCCGCTTCCTTGTCTGCCGTCAGCGCATCGATGGTCTTATCTGCCGCTTCCTTGTCTGCCGTCAGCGCCTTGTTGGCCTTCGCAAGATCATCCTT
>CAYYHY010000058.1:0-13538 GCA_964471855.1 uncultured Oscillospiraceae bacterium
AAAACGGCCGCCGGCGGGCGGCAGCTCCGGCATGGGTATGACGACTTTAAGGCAAGGGGACAGTCCCGGTTTCCGCAGGGGCGGGCAGAGAAGGAAGCTGCAGCTGCATCATAAGTGCCGCAGCAAATGTAAAGGGAAACTGCATTCATACGGCTTCAGGGGACCGGGGGAGGTGCGGAGCCCGCACATTTCCGCACTGGGATCCCCCCGGACCGGACGCCCGGAACATCCTGCATCCGTTGGCAGGAGGGAAAGATTAGGTGTACACAGTGCAGAAAATCAGGAAGCTTCCCCTGTACAGTTCGCTCTGAAATTCCTGCAGGAACCTCTGCTTCTGTGCCGTTTTTTCGCATTTCAGCCGGACCTGCGTTGACATCGGACCGGGGAAAGTGTAGACTTGTACTGAAATTAAGCGGCTGGAGGTGACCCGCATGTCCGACAGGTCTCTGGAGGAGCGGCTGGCCAGAATCGACGCGCGCATTGAGAAGAAGAAGGCCGAGATTGCAGAACTGGAGGAGGAGCGGAGCAGGCTTCTTCACCCGCTGCAGGTGCGGCAGATTGTGAAGAAGGCCAAGGAGAAAGGCATGAGCAACTACGACATTGCCGGCAGACTGAACCTCGACTGCGAGGACTGATGCTGCAGACGTCTGGCCCGGGCCGGCATCCAGGGGATGCGGCAGGGGGAGCAGGCGTCTGTTTTCCTTTCTCCGGACAGAGCGCGGGGGCAGCCATGAATTTCGGCTGCCTCGTTGAGTTCCACGGGGAACTGTGCTATACTCGTAAAAGTTTGATGCGAGGAGGAATTCACCACATGGGCATGACCATGACACAGAAGATCCTGGCGAAGGCGGCCGGACTGGAGAGCGTCCAGCCGGGGCAGCTGATTGAAGCCAGGCTCAGTCTGGTAATGGGCAACGACATCACGACCCCCGTGGCCATTACGGAGTTTGAGAAGGCGGGATTCACCCGGGTCTTCGACAGGGAGAAGATCGCCATCGTACTGGACCACTACACCCCCTGCAAGGACATCAAGTCCGCCCAGCTCTGCAAACAGGCCCGGGAGTTTGCCAGGAAGCACGAAATCACCAACTTCTTCGACGTGGGCCAGATGGGCGTGGAGCACGCCCTGCTTCCCGAGAAGGGCCTGGCGGCCCCCGGCGAAGTGATCGTGGGCGCCGACTCCCACACCTGCACCTACGGCGCTCTGGGCGCCTTCTCCACCGGGGTGGGCTCCACCGACATGGCTGCGGCCATGGCCACCGGCCTGCTCTGGTTCAAGGTCCCGGCCGCCGTGAAGGTTGTTCTTAAAGGAAAGCTCCAGCCCCATGTCTCCGGCAAGGACGTCATTCTCCACCTCATCGGCACCATCGGCGTGGACGGCGCCCTCTACCAGTCCCTGGAGTTCACCGGGGAGGGGGTTTCCTCCCTGTCCATGGACGACCGCTTCACCATCTCCAACATGGCCATCGAGGCGGGGGGCAAGAACGGCATCTTCCCCGTGGACGAAAAGACGGAGGCCTATCTGGCGGGCCGGGTCAGCCGCCCCTGGGAGGCCTTCACCGCCGACCCGGATGCGGAGTACGCCTCGGAAGTGGTGATCGACCTGGACACCCTGGAGCCCACCGTGGCCATGCCCCACCTCCCTGAGAATACAAAGACGGTCACCGAGGCAGCCGGCATCCCTGTCAACCAGGTGATCATCGGCTCCTGCACCAACGGCCGCATCTCCGACCTGCGGGCCGCAGCCTCCATCCTCAAAGGGCGGAAGGTCCACGACGGGGTGCGCTGCATCGTGCTCCCCGCCACCCAGGAGATTGTGCTCCAGGCCATCTCCGAGGGGCTCATTCAGACCTTCATCGAGGCCGGCGCTGCGGTCTCCACCCCCACCTGCGGTCCCTGCCTGGGGGGCCACATGGGCGTCATGGCGGAAGGGGAGCGCACCGTCTCCACCACCAACCGCAACTTCGTGGGCCGCATGGGACATGTGACCTCCGAGATTATTCTGGCCTCCCCCGAGGTGGCCGCCGCCACCGCCGTGGCCGGCTGCGTGGCCGACCCCAGAAGCCTCTGAGCAGACGGCAGGAAAGGAGCATTCCATATGAAGGTTTATAAATACGGCGCCAACGTGGACACCGACGTCATCATCCCGGCCCGGCACCTCAACGACCCCTCCCCGGCCGCTCTGGCCTCCCACTGCATGGAGGACATCGACGCCGCCTTCGCCTCCACCGTGGAGCCCGGGGACATCATTGTGGCGGGTCCCAACTTCGGCTGCGGCTCCAGCCGGGAGCACGCCCCCCTGGCCATCAAGGCCTGCGGGGTGAAGTGCGTCATCGCCCCCTCCTTCGCCCGCATCTTCTACCGCAACGCCATCAACATCGGCCTGCCCATCATGGAGTGCGCCGAGGCGGCGGAGCAGATTGAGGCCGGGGACACGGTGACCGTGGACTTCAAGACCGGGGTCATCACCGACGAGACCCAGGGCCGGACCTTCCAGGCCGCCCCCTTCCCCGAGTTCATCGAGGGCATCATCCAGAGCGGCGGTCTGCTCAACTCCCTGAAGGCGAGAGGCGTCGCCCGGTAAGGATTTCATGCGGCGGGCGCCCTCCCGGAGAAGGCGCCCGCGCCGGCAGGAAAGGATTAATTGTTCATGAACTACAGAATTGCACTCATCCGGGGCGACGGCATCGGCCCCGAGGTGGTGGGCGAGGCCGTGAAGGTCATGGAGGCTGTGGGGGAGAAGTTCGGACACAGCTTCGAGTTTGCTGACGTCCTCATGGGCGGCTGCGCCATTGACGCCGTGGGAAAGTCCTACCCCGAGGGCACGGCTGAGCTCTGCCGTTCCTGTGACGCCGTCCTGCTGGGGGCGGTGGGCGGTCCCAGGTGGGGCCACTCCCAGGACCCCGACAGGCGGCCGGAGAACGCCCTGCTGTCCATCCGCAGGGACCTGGGGCTCTACGCCAACCTGCGGCCCGCCGCTCTGCGTCCCGCCCTGGCGGATGCATGCCCCCTCCGGAAAGAGACGGCGGACCGGGGCATCGACCTGATGATCGTCCGGGAGCTCACCGGCGGTCTCTACTTCGGGCGCCGGGAGAAGTACATGACAGAGGACAGGGGAGAGGAGTGCGCCGACCGGCTGGCCTACTCCGAGAAGGAGATCGAGCGCATCGGCCGCAGGGCCTTCGAGCTGGCCCGGCTGCGCCGGAAGAAGGTGTCCAGCGTGGACAAGGCCAATGTGCTGGAGACCTCCCGCCTGTGGCGGAAGGTGATGCACCGGCTGGCGGAGGAGTACCCGGACGTGGAGCTGGAGGACGTGCTGGTGGACAACTGCGCCATGCAGCTGGTGAAGGACCCCGGCCAGTTCGACGTGATCGTCACCGAGAACATGTTCGGGGACATCCTCTCCGACGAGGCCTCCATGATCACCGGATCCATCGGACTGCTTCCCTCCGCATCCATCGGCGACACGGCACCGGGGCTGTACGAGCCCATCCACGGCTCCGCTCCGGACATCGCCGGTCAGGACAAGGCCAACCCCGTGGCCACCATCCTCTCCGTGGCCATGATGTTCCGCTACTCCTTCCATCTGCAGGAGGAGGCGGACGCCGTTGAGAAGGCTGTGGACAGGGTCCTGGAAGCGGGATGGCGCACGGCCGACATCGCCGGACCCGGGGAGCAGCCCGTGGGAACCCTGAAAATGGGCGAGCTGATCCGGGAGAACCTCTGACCGGAGGCGGCCCCGGCAGATGCATCTTGCATGATGCATGAATCTGTCCTATAATAAGCTGATATTTCATTTAAGGAGGATCATCCCGCATGAAAGAGCTCTCCAAGATTGCAACCGCCATCCAGCCCTCTGCCACCATGGCCATTGACTCCATGTTCAAGCAGATGAAGGCGGACGGCATCGACGTGATCGGATTCGGCGCCGGCGAGCCGGACTTCCCCACCCCCGCCCACATCAAGGAAGCCGGCATCAGTGCCATCAACAACAACGACACCAAGTACACCCCCGCCGCCGGCACTCTGGAACTCCGCAAGGCCGTCTGCGGCCGCCTGAAGGAGGACTGCGGACTGGACTACACCCCCGCCCAGATTGTGGTGTCCAACGGCGCCAAGACCTGCCTCGACGCCTCCCTGATGGTGCTGGTCAATCCCGGTGACGAGGTCATCCTGCCCGCCCCCTGCTGGGTCAGCTACATCGAGCTCATCCGCATGGCCGGCGGCGTGCCCGTGCTCATTCATGCCTCCGAAGAGGCCGGATTCAAGATCACTCCCGAGCAGCTGGAGGCCGCCATCACCCCGAAGACCAAGGCCCTGATCTTCAACAACCCCAGCAACCCCACCGGCATGATGTACGACCGGGCTGCCCTGGAGGCCCTGGCCAAGGTCATCGTGGACCACGACCTGTATGTGGTATCCGACGAGATCTACTACGGACTGGTGTACGACGGCAAGGAGTTCGTCTCCATGGCCTCCCTGGGCGAGGAGATCAAGAAGCGCACCATCCTGGTGAACGGCGTCTCCAAGTCCTACGCCATGACCGGCTGGCGTATCGGCTATGCTGCCGCAGAGCCCGAGATTGCCAAGGTGATCAGCAGCTATGTCAGCCACTCCGCCGGCTCCCCCTGCGCCATCTCCCAGAAGGCCTCCGTGGTGGCTCTCAGCGCCTCCCAGGAGAGCGTGCTCAAGATGCACGACGCCTTTGAGGAGCGCCGCAACTACATGGTGGAGCGGATGAACTCCATCCCCGGGGTCACCTGCATCCGCCCGGAGGGCGCCTTCTATGTCATGATGAACCTGAAGGAGATCATCGGCAGGGAGCTCTTCGGCACCGTCATCACCGACGACGACGTCTTCTGCAAGCTGTTCCTGGAGTACGGCAAGGTGGCCGTGGTCCCCGGCAGCAGCTTCGAGGCCCCCGGCTTTGTCCGCTGGTCCTATGCAGCCTCCATGGAGAACATCAAAGAGGGCATGAACCGTCTGGAGAAGTTCCTCCAGGGCGAGGCCATCTGATACACCATCTGAAAGCAGCGGTGCGCTCTCTCCGGGGCGCACCGCTTTCCAGTGCGGCGGGGAGGGGCAGTCCCGGCTTCATCTGAAGAAACCGTTAAAGTTTCATGCAGACAGTGGCAGAAAGCTGAAAAATCCTGTATAATCCAGAAAAATACTGTGGTAAAGGTCGTGACGCAATGTCCCTCAGCACATACGAAAGCCCTCTGTCCTCCCGCTACGCCAGCCCCGAGATGCAGAGCATCTTCTCTGCGGACAGGAAGTTTACAACCTGGCGCCGGCTGTGGGTGGCCCTGGCCCGGGCGGAGATGGAGCTGGGACTGCCTGTTACCCAGGAGCAGGTGGATGAGCTGGAGGCCCACGTTGACGACATCGACTATGAGAGGGCGGCGGAGTGGGAGGAGAAGCTCCGCCACGACGTGATGGCCCACGTGCACACCTACGGGGAGGCCTGCCCGAAGGCCATGCCCATCATTCACCTGGGGGCCACCAGCTGCTATGTGGGGGACAACACGGACATCATCCTCATGCGGGAGGCCCTGATCCTGGTCCGCAGGAAGCTGGTGCGTCTGCTGGACCGGCTGGGATCCTTTGCCAGGGAGTACCGGGCGCTGCCGGCCCTGGGGTTCACCCACTTCCAGGCGGCGCAGCTGGTCACCGTGGGCAAGCGGGCCACCCTGTGGATGAACGACTTCCTCTCCGACCTGGAGGAGGTGGAGTACCGCATCGGCACCCTGAAGCTGCTGGGCTCCAAGGGCACCACCGGGACCCAGGCCTCCTTCCTGGAGCTCTTTGACGGGGACCATGACAGGGTGAAGGAGCTGGAGCGGAAGATCGCTGAGGAGATGGGCTTTGACCAGGTGGTCCCTGTCAGCGGTCAGACCTACTCCCGGAAGACGGACTTCAATGTGGTCTCCACCCTGTCCGGCATCGCCCAGTCCGCCAGCAAGTTCGCCACGGACATGCGGCTGCTGTGCCACCTGAAGGAGGTGGAGGAGCCCTTCGAGAAGAACCAGATCGGGTCCTCCGCCATGCCCTACAAGCGCAACCCCATGCGCTGCGAGCGCATCTGCTCCCTGGCCCGCTACGTCATCTGCGACGCGGCCAACCCCGCCGTCACGGCGGCTACCCAGTGGTTCGAGCGGACCCTGGACGACTCCGCCAACAAACGCATCTCCATCCCCGAGGCCTTCCTGGCAGTGGACGCCATCCTGAACATCTGCATCAACGTGGCCTCCGGCCTGGTGGTGCATCCGAAGGTGATTGAGCGCCACATCATGGAGGAGCTGCCCTTCATGGCCAGCGAGAACATCCTCATGGACGCGGTGAAGCGGGGCGGGGACCGGCAGGAGCTCCACGAGCGCATCCGGGTGCTCTCCCAGGAGGCGGGGCGGAACGTGAAGGAACTGGGTCTGCCCAACAACCTCATCGACCTGATCGCCGCCGACCCGGCCTTCGGCATGACCCGGGAGGAGCTGACCGCCCACCTGGAGCCCTCCCGCTACATCGGCCGCTGCCCGGAGCAGGTGGACGAGTTCCTGGAGGAGTGCATCGCACCGGTCCTGGAGAAGTACGCCTCCGACCTGGAGGGAGAAGACACGCAGCTGAGAGTGTAGTCCTGCGCAGCAGAATGCAGGAGGAGGGAAGGGCATATTGAACAAAGAGAAGCTCCGGAGCTACATCGCCGCAGGAGTCACTGCGTTTCTGGTGGTAGCGGCGGCCATACTGCTGTTTTTCCTGCTGTCGTGGTCCTCCCGCATCGCCTCCATGGTCGGGGTGGTTCTCCATATCCTGCGCCCCATCTTCATCGGCATGGTCCTGGCCTTCCTGCTGCTCCCGGTCCAGAGACATGTACTTGACTTCCTGCTGGAGCTGACCTCCAGCAGGGGGACGGTCTCCAGACGGCGCCTGAACGCGGTCACTTTCGCCTCCGTCATCATCAGCCTGGTGCTGGCCGCGCTGGTCATCTACCTGCTGCTGGCCATGGTGGTCCCCCAGGTCTACTACAGCATCGTGGGACTGGTCAACGCCATCCCCGGCTACATCGGCAACCTGCAGGAGGCCCTGACAAATTTCTTCAAGAACAATCCGGAGATCCAGCAGGATGTCATCAGCGCCTACAACTCCCTGGCCACCAGCTTTACGGACTGGGTGGAAAACAACATCGTGCCCAACCTGGAGTCCATCACCGCCACCCTCAACTGGATCCGCACCACGGTGCTCCCCAATCTGGGCGGCGTCATGACCAGCGTCTACGGCGTGGTGTTCGAAACCGCCATGCTGGTCAAGGACGTGATGATCGCCGTGATCGTCTCTGTCTACCTGCTGCTTCGAAAGGACCTCTTTGCAGCCCAGACGAAGAAGATCGTATACAGCATCCTCCCCACCGGGGCGGCGGACCTGGTGGTGCAGGAGACCCGCAACGCCTACCACATCCTCAGCGGATTCATCAGCGGCAAGCTGGTGGACTCCCTGATCATCGGCATCATCTCCCTGATTGTCTGCAATATCCTCCGCTTCCCCTACCCGGCCCTGCTGGCCACCATTATCGGGGTGACCAACATCATCCCCTTCTTCGGGCCGTTTATCGGCTGCGTCCCCTGCGCCCTGCTGGTGCTGCTCTCCAGCCCCCGGCAGTGCATCCCGTTCATCATCTTTAACATCATCCTCCAGCAGTTCGACGGCAACATCCTGGGTCCCAAGATCCTGGGGGACTCCACCGGCCTGGCCTCCTTCTGGGTGCTCTTCTCCATCATCCTCTTCGGGGGTCTGTTCGGATTTGCCGGCATGGTCCTGGGGGTCCCGGTCTTCGCCATGATCTACAGCGTGGTCCGGCGCCTGGTCAATCTGGGGCTGCGGCACCACGGGCTCTCGGACCGGACCGCGGACTACACGGGAAACACGCCGCCCCTGGCGAAAAAGAAGCTGCCGGCGGAAAGCGGCAGCACAGCCGGGGAGTAAGGGCGGTCTGCAGACAGCGTGAAACATGAAAAGAGTCCGGACGGTCCGGGGACTGAGCCCCAGGCTGTCCGGACTTCCTTTCTGGACAGGAAAAGGCCGCACCGGAGTGCCGGTACGGCCTGAGTGATCACATGTCGACGGTGAGAACCTTCTTCAGCCTGGCGAAGCGGGGCAGGGACTGCTCCGTGGGGGCATCGGCCGCGCCCTGAATGAGGGGCAGCACATAGTCGATGAAGGGCTGCAGGACGCCGTCCCCGGTCTCGTTGATCCACTCCCGGGGGACCTTCTTCTCGAAGTTGGCTACAATGTCCAGGGGCTCCAGGACGTACTCGCACCTGTAGCCGCCCTCCCGGCTGCACTTGAAGGCAACCATCTTGTCGGTGACGCCGGACACGGCGGCCTCCACGGCGGTGGCGCCGGCGGTCCAGGCCTCCTCGATGTCCCTGGCGGAGGCCAGGTGGGCGCCGCAGCGCTGGAGCAGGGAGAGCTCAATGCCGCGGACCTTTGCGCCGGTCTTCCGCTTCACCTCGTCGGCCAGCAGGGCGGCCAGACCGCCCAGCTGGGCATGACCGAACCCGTCGGTGGCGGAGGTCTTGGCCTCGGAGACGAAGGTGCCGTCCGCATAGTGGATGCCCTCGGAGACGGCCACCATGCACTTGCCGGTGCGGTCGTAGATCTCCTTGACGGAGGTCAGGAACTGATCCATGCTGAAGTCCACCTCGGGGAGGTAGACCAGGTCGGGGCCGCAGCCGATGACGGAGGCCAGAGCGGCGGAGCCGGCCAGCCAGCCGGCGTGGCGGCCCATGATCTCAATGACGGTCACCATGCCGGTGTCGTACACGTGGGCATCCTGCCAGACCTCGGCCACGGAGGTGGCGATGTACTTGGCGGCGGAGGCGAAGCCGGGGCAGTGGTCGGTGCCGTTCAGGTCGTTGTCGATGGTCTTGGGCACGCCCATGATGCGGCAGTCGTAGCCGGCCTTCTGCATGTACTTGGAGATCTTGTTGCAGGTGTCCATGGAGTCGTTGCCGCCGTTGTAGAAGAAGTAGCGCACGTTGTATTTCTTGAAAATTTCCAGGATCCGCTTATAGTCGGTGTCATCCTTGTCGGGATCCGCCAGCTTGTAGCGGCAGGAGCCCAGGGCAGAGGAGGGGGTGTGCCTGAGCAGCTCCAGCTCCGCCGGGTCCTCCTGGCCCATGTCATACAGCCTGTCCTCCAGAACGCCCTTGATGCCGTGGGCGGCACCGAGCACCCGGGTGATGCATCCGGACTTCAGCGCGGTCTGAATGACGCCCGCCGCACTGGCGTTGATGACGGCGGTGGGGCCGCCGGACTGGCCGATGATACAGGCTCCGGTCAACTGTTCCATAGAGTTGTTCCTCCTTAAATGCGAAACTCTTTCAGCATCTGTGAAATTGGAAAGCTTCCGGACAATGATAGCACATGCCCTTGCAGGATTCAATCTGTGATGGTACAATGGTGGCGCAAATTTTTCTAAGGAGATGGTCCTATGCCATTGGTCACTACTACCGAGATGTTCAGGAAAGCCTACGACGGCGGCTACGCTGTCGGCGCCTTCAATGTCAACAATATGGAGATTGTCCAGGGCATCACCGAAGCTGCCAAGGAAGTCAACGCTCCTCTGATCCTCCAGGTCTCCAAGGGCGCCCGCGCCTACGCCAACCACACCTACCTGATCAAGCTGGTGGAGGCCGCCATCATCGAGACCGGTCTGCCCATCTGCCTGCATCTGGACCACGGCGACAGCTTTGAGCTCTGCAAGTCCTGCGTGGACGGCGGCTTCACCTCCGTCATGATCGACGCCTCCTCCAAGCCCTTTGAGGAGAACATCGCCCTCACCCGCAGGGTAGTGGAGTATGCCCACGACCACGGCGTTGTGGTCGAGGCCGAGCTGGGCACCCTGGCCGGCGTGGAGGATGAGGTGAAGGTGTCCGCTGAGGACTCCTCCTACACCCGCCCCGAGGAGGTTGAGGAGTTCGTGACCCGCACCGGGTGCGACTCCCTGGCCATCGCCATCGGCACCAGCCATGGTGCATACAAGTTCACCGCCGCTCAGTGCACCCGCAACGAGAAGGGCATCCTGGTTCCTCCCCCGCTGCGCTTCGACGTGCTGGAAGAGGTCTCCCGCCGCCTGCCCGGCTTCCCCATCGTGCTCCACGGCTCCTCCAGCGTGCCCCAGGAGTATGTCAAGATGATCAACGACAACGGCGGCGCCATGCCCGATGCCGTAGGCATCCCCGAGGAGCAGCTGCGCAAGGCCGCCACCATGTCCGTCTGCAAGATCAACATCGACTCCGATCTGCGTCTGGCCATGACCGGCACCATCCGCCAGTACTTTGCCCAGCACCCCGATCACTTTGACCCCCGCCAGTACCTGAAGCCCGCCCGCGCCAACATCAAGGAGCTGGTCAAGCACAAGCTCGTCGATGTCCTGGGCTGCGCCGGCAAGGCCTGATCTCCGGGTCTGACCCGCTTCATGCACAGGGAGCGCTGCTGCGCCCCCTGTGTTTTTTATGCGGGGGAGAGACCGTGCAGCCGGGAATCCCCATTATTGACAGGATTTTTCCGGCGTGCTATGATTTCAAGCGGGCAGGAACCGCGCCGCAGCGGCGGCGGGACTGTTTCCGGAGGACCTGTATACCGGGGGGAGCAGATGGATATGGACATCAGAAAGACAGCAGCCCTTGCACTTGCAATGACACTGATCCTGACAGCGGCGGGCTGCGGGGAAAAAAGCCCCGGCGGCAGTTCGGACAGCGGCTCCGCGTCCGGCTCGGCTTCCGGTTCCACATCGGCGCCTCCTGTCGACCCGGATGTGGATCTCTGGTATGCGGAGAACGGGGGGCAGCCCGAGGTCCCGGAGGAGGACAACTCCGACGACCTCTTTGAGAAGCCCGTCTGCAGCACCCCTGCGGTGATGACCAGCGTGGGCCAGGGCTATGACTTTGAAATCGCCCGGCACTTCTTCGAGGAGTCCGGCGCGGACATCACATACGACCGGACACTGGGTCCGGACGGCCTGAACCAGGATATCCGGACGCTGATTATCAATGTAGGCGCCTCCGCCAAGGGTCTGGAGGACCAGAATACGGACATGGAGACGGAGCTGAGCCGGGCCTACGACCTGGTGGCCCGGGCCCAGGAGCTGGGAATACCTGTAGCGGCAGTGCACACGGGGGGCCGGGCCCGCAGGGACGCCCTGAGCGACCAGTTCATCAACGCCGTCTTCCCCGCCGCGGACGCCGCCATCATCATCTCGGATGCCAACTATGACGGTCTCTTTACGGAACTTCTGAAGGCAACCAGCGCGCCGGCGGTTTGGCCGGACACCGTGAACGACCTGACGGCCGCCATCCAGTCCACCTTCACGGACAAGGAGATCAAGCCGGAGACCTGACCTCCGGACCATCCATCAGACGGTCTGAAACTGCAGAAGTGCGATGCTTCTGCAGTTTTTGCTGTGCGGAGGCTCCCGGGGCGGGGCCCGGCAGGAGTCCGGGGCTGTATTGACAGCATCCGGTGCGGGTGATATCATGAACCGGTGAGATGCCGCATCTGTGCAGGCAGCAGAGCGGCTGAGCGGAGAGGGAGAGGTCAGAATGGTCATGCGGAAGGCGGTTTCTTTGGCAGCGGCTCTGCTGATGGTGCTGTCGCTGGCAGCCTGCGGGAACTCCAGCGGGGACGGGACAGGAGGAAAAGGAGACGGTTCGGTCCGGGTGGACCCGGACTGGGATTTTCATGACGGCATTCAGCCGAGATCCTTCGGAGAACCTGTCATCCTCACCAGCGCCGGACAGAGCGCAGACATGGATGTGGTGAACGAGCTGTGCACGGAAGCCGGCCTTCTGGTCTATGCGGACAAGATGTTTGCCCCCGGCAACCTTTCACCGGACACGAAGACGCTGATCGTCTCCGTGGGCACATCCGCCGCGGGACTGAGCACCTCCGGAACCGACCAGGCCACGGAGCTGCAGCGGGCTGCGGAACTGATGAAGTCCGCCGGCGAGATGGGCGTCCGGGTGATCGCCGTCCATACAGGCGGCGAAACCCGCAGGGGCGACGTCAACGATGAACTGATCTCCCAGGTGTTCCCCCAGGCGGATGCCGCTGTGGTGCTGTCCTCCGGGGACAGCGACGGCATGATGGCAGAGCTGCTGAATCAGAGCGAGGTCCCCTCCGCCATCGTTCAGGATATCCCGGCCTTCATTGAGGCGCTGCAGGGCGCCTTCGGAATCAGCAGGACTTCCAGCTGAGCGCGGCTGCACCGGTCCGAAGACGGGAAGGAGGGGTTCGGTGGTCCCGGATATAGTAACCTTTGCAGTTCTGGCAGGATTCCTGGTCGCCGGATGTTCTGCCTTCAAGCTTCCTGCGGGTCTCTCCATGCTCCTGGCCGCCCTGCTGGCCATGGTCCAGAGCGGACTGGACATCCCGGCAGTCTTTCAGGAGATGCTGGGGGGAGACTTTGCCTATATTGAGACTGCCCTGACGGTGGCTGCCGCCATCCTCTTCATCCGTACCGCGGACAGCGCCGGAACCCTGGATGCCCTGACCAGCCTGCTGCTGGAGCGGTTCCGGCGGCACCGGGGAATCCTGCTGGTCCTCTTCATGTTTCTGATCATGCTGCCGGGCATGCTGACCGGGTCCGCCGCGGCGGGGTCCGTAATTGCGGGCTCTGTCATGATCCCGGTGCTCACGGCTGCGGGGTTCAGCAGCATGACAGCCGGGGGTCTGGTCCTCATCGGCTCCCTTCTGGGCATGGCGGCCCCTCCCGTCAACCTGCCGGCCATGATCCTCTGCGCCGGTCTGAACATCCGGTGGCAGGATTTCTGGGGGATTCTGAGCCTGATTGTTTTCCCCCTGGGACTGGTCATTGCCTTTATCATGGGCTGGCGTCCCATGCGGAACATGCGGTACGAGAAGGCGAGGCAGGCTCTCCAGGACCGCTTTGAACTGCGGGAGAAGTACGGGATCCGGATCTATTTTCCCGTCCTTCTGCTGGTGCTCCTCCTGCTGGTGCTGACAGCACTGCGGCTGGTCTTTCCCGGTCTGGACCGGGGATACGGGCTGGCCATTGTGTTTTTAATCAGCGCCATCCCGGGCTTCTTCTGCGGGAGACCGTTCAAAATCCGCAGGAGCCTTCTCAAGACCCTGAAAGCCGTGATCCCCGCTGCCGGCGCCATCTTCGGCGTCCGGCTCTTCATCGAGGTGATAAACCGGACCGGGGTGCGGAGCCTGCTGATTGTAGGCTTTTTCCGCATGCCCCTGCTGCTGAAGGCGGCGGTCATCGCCATCGGCTTTTATCTCTACTGCCGGCTGCCGGCGCTGGAGTCCAGCGCCCTTCTGAGCATGCCGGTGTGCTACCTCTGCAGCCAGGTGCTGGGGGCCGGTACGCTGCCTGTCCTGACTGCAGTCAGCCTGGCTGCGGGGCTGGGGGATCTGATCCCCCCGGGAGCCGCCGCTGGCAGAACGGTGATGCAGATCTCCGGGGCCAGGCCCTACTCCAGAATGATGGAGGAGTGTGTCATCCCCCTGGTGATCATGGT
>CAYYHY010000059.1:0-13421 GCA_964471855.1 uncultured Oscillospiraceae bacterium
AAGCAGGGAGCAGAGCCCGCAGAAGGCTCCGCTCCCTTTCTCTGTGTCTTCCCCTGCCGGGGCTGTCCGTCTCAGCTCTCAAGCAGGGACGAGAAGAATCCCATGCTCCTGTCCTCCGGCGTGCCTGTAACCATGCCGCGGTCCAGAAACCGGTTGCCGAACTCGCAGCAGGTCTCGGGAAGCAGTGCACAGTTGTGGCAGGCCGCCAGGTTGCAGGAATCCGGCCCCTGTCCGAGGGACTGGATGCATACAGGGTCCGAGGAACACCACGCCGCCGTGCGGATGGCACCCAGGACTGTATCCTCGATCCGGCCCGGCCTGCCCTGCCGCACCAGACCCCCCAGAGAGCCGTCCGAATCGCCGGAGGCCGTGTACAGAAGCACTCCGTACATCCCGTACTGGTTCCGGTCCTTCTCGCAGTAGATCCGCTCACGGATCGACGAGCTGCCGTAGCCGCACTCAAAGCTGAGCTGATTGATAATCAGGTGGGCAAAGGTGTGAATCAGCACAAATTCAGGTCTGAGGTCCCCATCGCTCTCTGCCCCGAAGCGGGAGTTTCTGTAGGACCTCTGCATAATGCCTGCGCGGCTGGCAACCTTCGGATCCCGGGCCCAGGCCTCAAGCTTCTCCCGGCTGAACGCAAAGAAGATTCCCTCTCCTTCTGTCTGGATTGCCGGGAGCCAGTTCTCGCTGCCGAGGCGGAGCATCTTCTTCATCTCCGAATACCGCGCCCTCACGGGCTCCATCCGGGAAAAGCCGGCAAATGCCCGCGTCTCCGTCAGCTTGTGCACAAGGGTTATGCCGGAGAAAAAGCTGCTGACCGGTTCCTCGTACTGGTCTGCAGCACAGTACTGGGAGTGGAACTTCCCTGCATCACTGCCTGCGCTCCTGATCAGCACATCGTACTCCGGCTTCCGGTAGGCATCTTCCGACGTGTCCTCGGCTGAAGCGGGCCTGTCCTCGCCGCCCGCATCAAGCCTGGCCTGGAATGCATCCTTAAGCTCGTCCGGGTCCACGTTTTTTGCCTCGGCAAGAATCTCTATCAGATCAAGGTTGGGCTTCCCGTCGACCAGGGTTCCGCTGACCTGGGGGAAAAACTGGTCGACGATTTTTTTAATGGCTTTGCTCTGCCTCTCTCCGTCAGTGGGAATGAGTATGGAGCTGACTGTCTCCGCAAACCAGACATTTGTTGCTCCGCGGAGCACAACCCGCACATCCTCGCTGCCGCAGGGCTCTGATCCCTCGTCCAGTTCCCCCAGCCAGGGGCGGTTCCCCCTGCATGTGTACCCAAGCGTGTTCTTCAGAGCGTCCTTCTGCAGGGCAGGACCTATGCTCTTCTTCGCTCCGCAGGTGCACTCGTAGTAAACGCCGTGAAGCGAAGCGGAAGCGCCTCCTGTGCTTCTGCGGATGTGGCAGTTCTCCGGGTCATAGTGCTTCCCCGTGTCGGAGTGGACCCACTCGGCCACAGGGAAGTCCGCGATGTGGCCGCGGGGGCAGATAACCACAAACCTCTCCGGCATCATCCGCCTCCCGGGCTTCCCCTGGCTGAGGATGCACCTTCTTCCATTCGGCCACGGGTAGCCGTCGCAGTGGGGATGCGACACGTACAGCCCGACTCTCTTCATGCTGCCGCAGTACGGGCAGTAGTACCATGTGGGAAACCTGACGGCGGGGACTGTCAGCCCGCCGTTTCTTTCATCCATGCTGGCATCCCGGTAGTCCGGAGGCCTGCGCAGCTCCGATACGCCCAGCCTGCGCTGAAGGCGCTGGTCCTCAACAGCAAACTCGGTGGTATCCCGGTAGGCCCACATGTCAAGACCGGCGATCATCAGCGACTCGTCGTTCGGGAACGGAACTATGGCGCCGACCCCGTAGGGAGAGAGCAGGGCGCCTCTGCGAATGAGCTTTCTGTTGTCTCCCATCTGTCAGCCTCCCCAGCTGATATACTCGTCCAGCAGCTTCACTGAACACTCCCTGTCCACATTCCGCATCGAGGTAGGCGTTGGAAAACCTCTTTTGTCCCAGGCAGGATGGCTCAGCTTTCCTGACCAGTACATCAGAGGAAGCTCCTCCGTGTAGGCCCCCCTGGCGGTGCGGCCCGCTTCCCAGCGTTCCGGGCTCCAGCTGTCCCACTTTTTCAGCAGCTTCTGCATACTGGCCTCTGTATCCTCCAGTTCCTCCGGGTCGGTCTTTTCGACACGCTCCTTAATCACCCCGCAGATCCGTTCAGCCAGACCTTTGTCCGGCTTCCCGAGCGGGTCGGAAGCGAAGCTGTCCCCTCCCTCGAGGCGCATGAGACCGAACAGCACTGCGTGCAGAGCCCTGTCCCTGACAGGTCCCGAAAACGGCGTGACGCTGGTGGGCTCCACACTGCAGTACAGCCTGGAGTGGTAGCTCCGGAACTGCTCGTAGTGTGACTTGTCCCTGGCCATGCCGGGGCGGTACAGCACGAATACAATGCCGGGGGCCCTGACGGCGTCACGTCCGACTCTGCTCGTGGCCTGGATATACTCAGATGTGGTCTTGGGCTGACCTGTCACGGTCATCAGCCCGAGCCGGGGCACATCCAGTCCGACGGAGATCATGTTGGTAGCCAGGCAGATGTCAATGGGCCGCTCCCGGATCTTCCCGTCCGAGTCCGGGACCGGAGGATAGGTGACGTTCAGCTGCGAGAGGCTCTCCGTGACCTCGCTCCCCGAGATCCGGCTCGTGAGCTCCTCGTCCCGCCATATGTAGCGCCGGCTGGCCCGGTACTCCTCCTTCGTTGCGTATGCTCTCTGTGCACCGCGCCGCTTGTAGAGGACATCCAGCTGCTGTTCTACGTCAGCCCGTATCCAGGATGAGGCCTGCCCCAGTTCCCGAATGCTGTTGTAGTAGCCGACGTTGGTCCAGTACGGGTCACGCTGGCTCTCATCCTCCACCTCCATCGCCTTCGCGGCGTAGAGCAGGGTGGCATACACACGGATTGCGGCCATGGCAAATGAGGATGCGCCGTCTGCCAGAACGCCGACATACAGCCGTCCGTTCTGTTCACGGTCCTCCCTTGCAAAGAAGGAGTCCCCTGCATCCAGACCGGGGGGCGGGAACTGAAAGACATGGTCCTTCCCGCACCCGTAGAGCGCATGACACTGCTCCCTGGCCCGGCTGATTGTTGCCGTGGATGCGATCACCTTGGGGCTGACGGTTCTGCTCTCATCCTCTGCCGTACACAGCTCGTGGATCATGGTCTCATAGTGTCCCACCATGGATCCCAGGGGACCGGAGATCAGATGGAGCTCATCCTGAATGATGAGATCGGGCGGCGCCGCCCTGCTGCCGTTTTTCCGGTACCCGAAGATGCTCTTTGCCTCTGGGCGGAACGGAAGCATGGCGAACTTGTCCACCGTCCCCAGGAGGACAGTCGGCGGGTGCTCATAGATCTCCTCATCCACAACGGTCAGGGGCAGATCCACTTTGCTGAAATCACAGTTTCGATTCCCGCACTGGAAGGCAAACTTCAGCTTCCCCCTGGGCAGCTTCTTTCTGACATAGCCGGGAGTCCGCCACTCTGTCCTGTTTCCTCTTCTGGTCCTGACAGCAACGGCAACCGGACCCATCTGTGCCCCGCACCAGGGGCACTTGTGCATGACAAAGGGATTGTCAGCGGCATCCCCGTTCCTGTACAGTTCCTGATACTTCGACACGGCATCCTTTTCCGTATTGGGCGTCGTTTCACCGCCCACCCACAGGCCAATGGTAATGGGCGTCTTCCCGAACAGGTCCTCCCGCTCCCCCCGGATCTTCTCGCAGGCGCAGATCATGGCAGATGCGCGCTCATACTGCTGCGCCGTCAGCAGCCGGAGGGTGTAGCGCATGATGACAGCCGTACCCCCGTCGCTGCGGTCCTGCAGCCTCCTGATAAAGATTGTGAAGGCAGACAGTCCGAGGTAGGCCTCCGTCTTGCCGCCGCCGGTGGGGAACCAGATCAGATCAACCGTCTCCCTTTCCGGGCTGCTCCGGCTGTACATGGACTCCAGGTTCATCAGGATAAACGCGATCTGGAACGGGCGCCACCTGCCGTATACCCGGTGCTCCCTGTCGTACCAGGTCTCCGGTCGGGACTCGTCCGGGAGAGGGACCGGACTGGAGAGGAAAATGTCTCCCTGCGCGGATTCCCATGTCTGCAGCGGGAGTGCATAGTGAATCTGCTGCATCAGCATGGCCCGGTTCATGTACTGAAATGCCGTGCGGATCTGGTCGTTCGACTCCAGCAGGCCGAGGCCGTGGCGCATTCTCCCAAGGCATGTCCTGCAGCTCTCCACATGCCGCCTGGCTGTTTCGCGGTACTTCTCCTCCAGCCCGTCAATGCGCTCTGACTGCCCGTCGATCCAGTCCCCGTACCGGTCACACAGAGTTTTCAGTTCCTGCAGCGCCTCCCCGAAGCTCTCAGGTCTGCTCATCTTCAGCATCTCAAGGGATACGCCCGGTATGGATGCAGGCACAATCGGCTTCAGCTCACAGGCGGGAAGGACCGCTGTGGATATCCATGTGACCTTCTCCCCTTCCTCCCAGTCTGCTGCACACCCGTGTCCGATGGCGTAGCTGTGGACGTTCCGGTACAGAAGCTGGTTGGACAGGTAATCCTCGTCCTTTGTCACCCGCTGTCCCTCTGCCAGAGGAGAGAATCCGGTCTCGGAGCGGAGGGTAAACTGGCACTGGTAGAAGCAGTCTGTATCCCGCGCCTGTCCTCCCTCCGTTGTTCTGGTGTTCTCAAGCGTAAATGTAAAGATCCTGCCTTCCCCTGTGCTCTGTCTGTATGTGACATCAAACTGCAGTCCGTCCTCAGTCACCGGCATCTTCAGAATGCCGCTGCGGGGGCCGGGCAGAACCAGAGGACCGGGGGAACTCCATCTGACCGGGTCCCTCGGATACATTTTGCCTTTCTTCCCGGTTTTCGGATCCTGAAATGAGACCACTGTGTACGTGCCTGCGGAGACCTCGGCTGTTACGCTGTCCCCGTCTCTGACGCTCACCGTGAGGCTCATGGCAGACGGCTTGAACGCATTGGAGCTGTTGATCAGTTCCTCCGCATCCTCCATGTACCCGCTGCCGTCCTCTGCGCTGTCTGTCTGCCGGATCTCCCCGGGGCTGCCCTCCTCAGCGTCCTCTTCCTCTTCCTCTGCATCCGTTTCCTCTGTTTCCGCGTCTGTGGTGCCGGAGTCCTCCGTCTCTCTCGGGTAGAGAATTCCGGCAATATACCTGGTCCGCGGCGGGTCGCCCCGCAGAATCTCCTCCCCGTTCGTCTGCCTTGCCCCTTCCAGGTCAATGGGGTCCGGGCCGATAAACTCCCGCTGCACCATCTCAATGATCTGTGTCCGTCTGGTGTCCTCCATTCAGCCGCCTCCTTAAAAAAAGACTGTTGTACTCACTGCAGGCCTGCTTGGAAACCATCACATAGAGAGCCGCCGTCGCTCTGCTCATCCCCACATAGGCCAGCTTTTCGTTTTCGAAGCTGGCAATGTCGGCGAGGATCACCACTCTGCTCTCAAGTCCCTTGAAGCCGTGCACCGTACAGAACCTGACCGCACCGCCGCCGGCTGCTTTGAAGTCCTTCACCTGCGTGCTGCGCAGCAGACCTGCAGCCGACTTCCCCCTGCGCACCGGCGAGAGGATCACAATGTCCTCCGGCCGGACCTTCTGCTCTCTCAGGTGCTGGAGCAGCCGGTCCATCTTCTCCGCCTCTTCTGCCGGGTCCGACCATGTCAGATACTCAACGGCCGGTCCCGGCGCCGTCAGCCCCGGGGGCTGTCTGAAACTGACGCCTGTCACCGTCTCGATCTCCTGGCAGATGTTTCTGGTATTCCTGCAGTTGACCGTCAGCCGCAGCCTGGCAAAGTCCGCCCGGCGCGCCAGCCGGTCTGTCAGTTCGCTGCCGGAGACCTCCGTGTAGATCGCCTGCATGGAGAAGTCCCCGAACATGGTCCATCTGCCTCGGCGCAGACCGCCGGCCAGGCTCCTGTCCATCACATCCAGGAAGCTGTCCCTGAGCAGGTCCTGCCCCTCGTCCGCTATGATGCGGTCAAAGCAGGGGCTCTGCAGCCTCTCCGCCGCCGCCTCCGGCAGCCGGGACTCAAAGAAGTCATCCCTGTCCTCCTTCGGCGGCACCATCTCCGGCACCGTCTGCCGCATGAACTGGTGGAGTGTGCCAGCAAACCGGGGTCTGGATGCCGCCGGCAGATCCAGAAACTGGCGCTTCAGCCAGTCTGCCAGACCTGCGTTGTAGCAGAACAGGGCCGTCCTCTCCCCTGCGGCTGCCGCCCTCCTGGCGCCTTCCACTGCCAGCAGCGTCTTCCCTGTGCCGGCAGGACCGTAGATGAGGCACCGGGGGTTGTCCTCAACCGCATCCAGGCACTGGTACTGTTCCTGGGTCAGTGCGGTCAGCTGCTTCTCCGCCAGCCGGATCTGGCTGTCCAGACGCACCACGCAGTCGAAACTGCCCCGGAGCAGGGACGCCATCCAGCGTACATCCTCTTCATCCGGTGCCCGGGACAGCTTCCCTGGACCATAGCACCTGTCCAGCGTTCTGCCGGTCCCCTCCGCAAGGCGGCGGACATAGCCGCGCACATCCCCCCTGTCCCGGACGTCGAACACCTGCCACTGCTCCAGCTCGATGTCCGGCGCGTCAAACACTATGTCCGGCATCATGACACCGGCTCCGAACAGGATGGACTCTGCATGCCGGCGGCCGGCATCCGCATGTTCCAGAACATGGCTGCGCACGCTGTACATGCCCTCCCGGGCCTGTTCGACAGGGCTGCGCACTCTGGAGGAGGTCTCATTGTACCGGTTTGTAAAGTACCAGATGCCGTTCTCTCTCCGCACCCGGCCCCCCTTGACCTCCAGGGCAAACACGCCCAGACCGGGGGCGAGTACAAGGAAGTCCACTTCCCCGAAGGCGACCCTGCAGTGGTTTGAGACCCCCAGGGAGTGGAGAACCGTCCAGTTCTCCGTCCCCCCTGCATCTCTGAACTGCCGGAACAGCTTCTCCTCTGCAGATGACCTGATGTCCGGGGCAGGAACCGGCGGTATCATCCGGGCCATGTCCGTCCCCCCTGCATCTACAGCTCGATCAGGCGGTCGGTATCGCCTGAACTGAATATCCCGGGCTCCCGGATCTCCAGCACCTTCAGGACTCTGACCAGGCCGATGTCTTCCATCGTGATCTCGATCGGTTCTGTCACCCCTGCCGGGTTGATGCCTCCGACCGTATCCATTGCCTCCGTCAGATGCTTTTTCAGCTCCTTCGTGATGGTTTTCCCCGCCCGGCTGTGGTAGCTTCTCACCTTGACTGCCGCATCAAAAACCTCGTCTATGCGGTCCTTCAGCGCATCATCCCCGGTCACATCCGCAATGCATCTCAGATCATCCCTGTCTCCGGGGCAGATCATGTCCTCATCCACGATCCAGTTTCGAACTGTCGCTTTTCCCTTGCTGCACCCTGCCTCTGCGATTTTCCCGCAGATCTCCTCTGCAGAATACGCCAGCAGCGCCGGATTCAGCGCGGTGCGCCACATCGCTGCGGTGCTGCGCAGGCCGGCCGCTCCGTCGGAGGCCATGAGCCCGTCCGCCACTGTGCGGACCAGGTCCGGGTCCGACTCCCGGATGGCAATGAAATGCCCCGGCTTCAGCTCAGAGACCCGGATCTCCCGGGCCTCCCCGACGCCGCTCAGAACAATGTCTGTCACGTCTGTCAGATGGTGTCCGCTTCTGCAGAAAATCACATAATCCCCCGCCAGGTCCACCGGCACCGCCTCTGCAAGTTCCTTCTCCTGCCGGGTCCCGTCGCGGCTGCCGCTGCCGCTGCTGCCCCCTGCGGAATACTCCCGGTACCTGTTTTCCCTCAGCTTCTGCTCCAGATCGTCAATGCTGTCTGCCTCACCGGGCAGATCTTCCTGCTGGTCCCCGGCGCCTGCACCGGGGACTTCGGGAGACGGAAAGCTGATGCGGGGGGCGTTCCCCCTGCCGCTGAGGAGTTCGCGGACCGTCTCGTTGTTCTCCGTCTGCGCCATCGCCTTCCCCCAGCGCCTGGCCGCCCACCTCTGCCACTTCCTCTCGCAGCTGTAGAGGAGAACCAGGTTCTCCTTTGTCTCGTAGCTGAACAGGATCTTCTGCATCATGCCCTGTCTCAGCCAGCCCGCAACGACAGTCAGGGCATCCGGAGCATCAGACGCATAGTTCGCCGGATGCACGGCAGTGACCTTCATGCGCAGCCGCATCCGCGCCGTTTCCGTCTGCCAGTATGCCTGAACTTCGGAACAGCTGATCCGGTCCGGCACAATGATGACAGCTGCTGCAGGCCGCCTCCGGAGCAGCTCGCCGCGGAGCAGGTCGCACTTCTGAAACGGCGCCTGCCAGACCTGCATCAGGCTTCTGACTGCTGACAGACCGTCCTGATACATGTCCTCAGACATGAATCTCCTCTCTGCCTCCAGGTCCTTTTCGAGCTCCTCCAGGTTCTTCTGCGCGCCGGCCCTGACCTCTGCTGAGACCGGCACGATCGTCCTGATCGCGGAAAAGAGAAGGTCGAACAGCCTGCTGAATATCTTCGCCTGCTGGGCCGGCATGTCCCTGAAACCGCTGTGCCGGTCAAGGCATCTGCATGCCTCGAAGAGCGGAGCGTTTTCCGCCTCTGCAAAGGTGACCTTCTGCTTTCTGCAGTTGTCCGCCCTTCTGCCGACCAGGGACCTGTCCCGGCACAGGCTCTCCGGCGTAGTGGCGGAATCCCACCGCCAGCAGCCA
Source organism: uncultured Oscillospiraceae bacterium (assembly GCA_964471855.1). Lineage (GTDB taxonomy): Bacteria > Bacillota > Clostridia > Oscillospirales > Oscillospiraceae > Lawsonibacter. The sequence goes on from CAYYHY010000059.1 coordinate 8,779, forward strand.
AAACCCCTGTCCCATAGGGGCTGAAGGTCAAAGCTGGTGGCCGTGTCCGTGCCGACTGTCACGGAGACTTTCAGCGCCCGCAGCTCGTCCAGCGAATCAAGGGAATCTGCAATGCCCCTGGCGCTGGTTCCGCTGATGATGACAGACTGAACCGGCCAGCCGCTCCTGGCCACGGCTGCAGCGCTGGAGAGATCGGGGGCAACCACAATAGCCTGGATGCCGCTCAGCTGACCGGGAAACATGTTCGTCACCTCTCCCTCAGAGGTCGCCTGCCCGATCAGCACAATATCCTGCAGCCGCTTTCCGCAGACCTTCAGATTCCCCAGGAGGTCCTTTGCCGACACTACGGAGGACACGAAGATGATGGAGCTCTTCATGTAGGTCTGGCTGGCCTGCAGTTCTCCGATAATTGCCTCCGTCTGCACAGTCCCTGCCTGCTCCGCCTCCGCGGCCTTCGCCTTTGCCCTCTTCCGCGCCAGGGCGTATTTCTGGTACTTGCAGACCCCCTTCTGGGTGCTGACCTTCTGGAGAGGCGGAAGGGAAGCCAGCGGCACAGTTTCGATCAGGTCGGCAAAGCGGAGCTTCACCATCATCGTTCCGTCATCGTCAGGCTGAATTTCCTCCAGACTCACAATGCAGCCGTACAGCTTCAGCTTCTGGCCCGGCTGCAGCTCCGACACGGCACTGCCGTGGCCGATCCTGTCAAGCGCAACATTGTGAATCAGCCGGCACACAAGGAAGAAGATCATGGTTCTGGAGCGCTCGGGGAATACCAGCACGTTGCACAGCCTGCTGTCAATCATGCTGTCCAGCATCAGGTTGGTAGCCTTCAGCATGGGGGGCAGCTTCAGCTCCGTCCTGCCGCCAAAGGAAAACACAACGTCATCGTACTCTGTCTTCCTGTCCAGGAGACTTCTGACATATTCATCCCAGTCCGGCACGGTCTCTCCTCCCTTCCCATTCATGCGGCTGGCTGTACACATGTCCTGACCGGAGGCCGGCCAGGACATGCATTCCCCTCAGTTTCACTGCCCCTGCCGGAATCCCATGCTGGCAGCTTCCCTGTATATCTTCAGCCCCTGGGTGCACTGCTTCAGCGTCGGGGTCCTGCCGTCCTCCCTGATCCGGCCAAGGACAAAGAGCACACTGCATTCCCAGCTCCTGAACATGTGGTTCTTCTTCGCCCAGCTGAGCACTTTGTGCCACGTGGAGGCCGGGATTTCGCAGACCTCCTCCACAATCTTCCCGGCATCATCGTCCAGCTTCTCCCCGCCGGTCTCATTCTCTGATGCCGCCTGCTCCTCCGTCAGCAGTTCGGCCCTCAGCTCATCGCTGATGTCGCAGTCCAGAGCCTTCACCGCTTCCCAGCACGCGGGCTTCTTGCACCACTCCGTAACATTCCCGCCGGCGGGAACCTTCACCAGAACCGGCCGCACAGCACGGGCAAAGCGGATGATATCCTGCTCAAGGGCCTCTGTGAGCCCCTGCTCCTTCCAGATGCGGGGCAGATCGACCCTCTTCCCGGTCCTCTCCGACAGGAGCGCCACGGTGTAGGTTACGATGTTCGCCCGGTACCCGCCGAGCCGCTGGGCTGAAACCAGCTCCTCCGTGCGCCGGAACAGAAGCGTCTCTGCGACAGTCCTCTCAAAATACGCCGTATCCGGCAGGGGATACCCCGCCTCCATCAGACGGTCCGTAAACTTCCTGAAGTTCTTCTGCGCCCCTTCGCTGACCTCATACGGCCGCTGATCCCACGTGTTCACACACTTGGCCAGTTCGGTCTTCGTAAACAGGATGTGCGTCTCCTTGAAGACCCTCCGCTGCTTCGGGGTCTTTTCCCGGTTCATCTCCTCTTCATACTGGCCCCGCGACCGTTCGTAAAACCAGAACCGGGGATGCTGGTCATCTGTCTCCGGTGACCACCAGTCCATTCGTGACAGTTCCTCTATCCTGCGGTGGAAGAGCTCGTTTGCTGAGAAGTCTGCAGTCTGAACCGTGTTCTGGGTGTTGGCACACTCGGAAATGCGGGGAACAATCTGGTCCATCCTGTCACAGCTGCTGATAACCGACAGCTTCATCTGAACATACACCCGCTTCAGATTGCCGGCTGTCTTCCGGTCCGTGCTCACCCTGTAGATGGATACCATGGTCTGCCCGCCGTTCACAACCTGCAGGTCTCTGATCCTGCTGATGCACAGCTGACCGTTTCCGTCCGTCACAGTCTCCACACTCTCGGCTGTGGCTGAGAGGCCGTTGTTAAAGGCAAGAAACATCTCCGGCTCATCCCGCAGAGTATCCCGGATCCCCCGGTTGACAGGTCCTCTCATCTGAAGGAAGGAACGGACGTTCCTCTCCAGCAGCGTTGAGCCGTACTTTCTGAAAAGTCTGGCCAGCGTTTCGCCGTTCAGGATGGTCAGGTAAGCGGTATAGGCACCGCAGTCCACGCTTCTGACGCAGGGAAGCGGACCGCCGAGCCCGTCCTCCTGCAGGTCGATCTCAATCGTCTCGCGTGTCTTCCCGGAAGAAATCAGCCGGTACAGTCTGCTGATGTCCCAGCAGGAGCTGGTGATCTCCACTCCCCCAACAGCTGCGGTGTTTGTGCCGAGCGTATCGATGACACCGTTCGTCAGCAGCACTATTCTCCCGGTCCGGATGGTGTCCCTGCGGCTGAAGACCGCATCGGCAAATACTGCTATGTCTGTGCCGTCGCTCACACAGTCCCTCAGATCTCCTGACAGAGCCTTCTGGAAGACCATGGCGCCCCTCTCAATCGCACTGCTGGCATCTGCCCTGGGCAAGGTCGCCGGCACCGGAGAGTCCATATAGACGGTCACAAACAGGTCCACAGACTTGAAGTCGTCCGATATGACGTAGGCATCTGTCTGCATGCTGCGGACCTGGTACGGACACATGACCGGATGTTCTGCTTCGCCTGCCTCCTCCAGGCGCTCCAGCATTGCAAAGGTCAGCAGATCCCGGGACATCTCCGGACTGCAGTCCTCATCGTCTGCGCAGAGAAGGTCCGACCGGAAAGACGCATAGAAGCTGTTCAGGGACTGTTCCTCTGCCATGACGTCACCTCCCTGTGTCAGTGCCGCCGCTGCTGAACAGCGGCAGCATCGCTTCGGCAATGCAGCGCGCCAGACGGACGGGAACCGCGTTACCGATCTGCTGAAATGCGGCCGTCTGCGAGGGCCGGTCATTGACGCCCTCAAAGTAGTAGTCGTCCGGAAACGTCTGCAGCCTGGCGGCCTCCCGGGGTGTTATGGACCGGTTCTGCCCGATGTCCGGATGAATAAAGTAGTGACCGTCCTTGGCAATATGTGCTACAACCGTCTGAGAGGCAGGCAGGTTGTCCGCAACCACCTTGAACCGGTCCAGAAAGGATGTCAGATTCCTGTGGGTCCGCAGCTCCTCAGGCAGATCCGTGTACAGGACTCTTCTCCCCTCTTTCCAGCCCTCAGCGACGAGGCGGTAGATCTCTTTGTCCCTGTCCGTCAGGGGGCGTGCAAAGTGGAGGGTTACCTCCCTGACATCATGGGCATGGGACTTGATGCCCGCATCGTAGAGATACTGCCCCTGGTACGGTTTGGTTTCCGTCGGCTTCGGAGTCCCTTCCCCGGCCTGGAGCTCTGGGAGGTCTGCAAAAATCTCCCCCACCAGGGTCTTCTTCCTCTCCCCGGTCTCTGGATCGCTGTATTCAGTGCTGACCGCGGGAATGTCCGGGAAATGGTCCAGTCTGCCGTCCCTTGCTCCAACAAGAATCAGCCGCTTCCGGTTCTGCAGAACGCCGCAGTCGGCTGCGTTCAGCACCTGGTGGAAGACATGGTATTTGCAGTCTTCAAACATCTCCAGCATCTTATCCAGGTGCCTTCTGCCGTCTGAGTCGACCGCCGTGAGGAGCCCTGTAACGTTCTCAAATACGAAGCATGCAGGTTCGTACTCCTCAAGGAATTTTGCGTAGAGTTTGTACAGGTAGTTGCGCGCATCCCCGACCATTCCGTTTTCTGAACGCCCCCGGCCGGCCAGAGAATAGGCCTGGCAGGGAGGACCGCCGACAATGAGGTCGACCTTCCTCTTCCCCGCCAGCCGGTCAATCTCTTTAAATACGCCGTCCAGATTGTCCTCACGCAGTTCACAGCAGATGACTGACTGGATCACTTCGGAGGGTACGCTGTCATAGAACTTCCTCCGGGTTATACTACGGTCCAGATAGCGGTCGTAGAGTTCCAGCGGACTGCCGCCCTGCGGATTCTGCTCCAGCCAGTGGTATGCGCTCCTGGTCCTCAGCGTGCTGCACGCCGCACGGTCCTTCTCCACATGGGCAACGGGAGTATAGCCTGCCTGGATAAAGCCCTCGGAAAGCCCCCCTGCACCGGCAAAAATGTCAAGAAAATTTGGCATTTCAGAGCACTCTCCCTCCAGCAGTGCCCGCATTGAGCGGGCGGCTCAGACTGCTGAGAAGGAGGGGCTGTGAGCAGGTCTGGTGCTGACCTGTTAAGCGCAGGCGTGAAGAGAAGTCAGACGGTAATGCTGTCACAGCGCAGACTTGAATCCTGGCTGTGCACCAACTTATCCGTCTGAATAACACTGCTCCCTGTACTTCTGCCGCTGTAACGGATACACGCACCTGATCTGTCCCG
>CAYYHY010000060.1:0-13310 GCA_964471855.1 uncultured Oscillospiraceae bacterium
CTGGCCGAGACCGGCCACGGCTTCTGCAATCTTCTGATACAGCGGGTCTGTGTCCGCCAGGACCGGCAGGCTGTACTCCGGCCGCCGGCTGTCGTCGACAAATGTCTGAAGCAGCGCAATCAGGGTGCCGAAGTCAACACCGATTTCGGTCATCGGCTCCCGGCTGTCATTATAAAAAACCGGGTCAACTATGCCGCCGTATGGCTCCAGATAGTCAGTAAAGGACCCCCCGTCCGGTATGACTGTTTCCGGCATGATGCCGTCGAGCCAAATCGTCTCATGCACATAGCCCTCATCATATCCGGAAAAACCGGATATGATCTTCAGAACGCCGCCGGTAAAGCGGTAGATCTCAAGTCCATATCCCGATGAAAATCCACCAGAGCCGTCGTGAATCTGCCAGGAATAGCCCCCCTGGGCGTTGCGCCCAAAACTTGACCCTCTTCTGTAATAAGACCACACCTCTGCTGCCCTTGCAGGAACACCGCTCCTCCACTCGTAGACTTCCTCAATGTAGTAAGCCGCCATTGCGTCAGGCGGGTACTCGTAGTGCACGCTCAGCACCGGATCCCCTGTTCCTTCTGCATCCACCAGGAAAGCGCGTATGTTCCTCTCAGCCTCGCCGTTGCCGTACTCACCGGAAGGGCTCCAGTTCTGCAGGACAGAGATAATCGCCTGGGCCTGGTCAGCGGTGAGCTTCAAGCGGCTGATATCGCCGGCATAGCCTTTTGCCGGCATGCTGTTTCTCAGATTCTCCAGAGCCCGGTCATTCCCTCTTCCGCCGGATGCCGCCAAAGCCGGACTGACGGCGCAGAGAAGCAGAACGAGGGCCAGCAGGACAGACAGAGCCCTGAAAGTCAGTTTCTTCATCTCCTTTTCTCCCTTCCGGGGAGGCCGCCGCCATGTCAATTCTGCACGCCGGTCCCCCATATGTCCAGATATTACCATTATTTCCTGCATTTTTCCATATCAGCCGCCGGGTTTTTCAGAATTTTCAGCATTTCGAAGCAGAAAAATGCCCCTCCGGGCTGTGCCGGAGGGGTGCCGCAGTGCGCTGTTCTGTAATCAGTCCCGTTCGCGTTCGTAAAAGTAAATGTGAAGTCCGTCCGCTTCGTCCACGCCCTTTTCCGGCTTTGAAAGCAAAAAACACCCCGGCAGGTGCCGGGGCGTCTCTCAGTCCGGATTACAGGAAGTTGCGGATCTGGATGCCTTCCTCCGCAAAGGCTCCGCGGATGCGCTCCACAAAGGCCAGCGCCTTGGCGCCGTCCCCGTGGACACAGAGGGTGTCGCCGCGGATCTCCACATCCCGGCCGGTGATGGTGGTCACCTTTCCCTCTTTGACCATGCGGATGCAGCGCTCCACCGCCAGGTCCTCATCGGTGATCATGGAGCCGGGCTGTTTCCGGGGCACCAGGGAGAGGTCGTCCATGTAGGCCCGGTCCGCAAAGATCTCGCTGGCTGTTTTCAGACCCATCTTCTCCGCCTCCTCCCCCAGGACTGCGCCGGCGCAGTAGAAGATCATGATGGAGGGGTCGATCTCCGCCACCGCCTCGCAGATGGCCCGGGAGGTCTCCCGGTCGTACTGGCAGAGGTTGCCCAGGGCGCCGTGGGGCGCCACGTGCTGAAGGCGCATGCCCTGGCTGTGGGCGAAGGCCCAGAGGGCGCCGATCTGGTACTTCATGTAGTTTTTGGTTTCCTCGGGGCTCAGGACCATCTTCCGGCGGCCGAATCCCATCAGGTCCGGGTATCCGGGGTGTGCCCCCACCGCTGCCCCGTGTTCCTTTGCCATGCGGACCACCCGGTCCATCACCATGGGGTCGCCGGCGTGGTAGCCGCAGGCGATGTTGGCGGAGGTGACATACTGGATGATGCCCTCGTCGTTTCCTATCTTATAGGCGCCGTAGCTCTCGCCCATGTCGCTGTTGAGGTCGATCTGATACATGGTGCTGTCTCCTTCCTGCTGTATTCCCGTCCCCCCAGGGGAAGAACATGCTCACTGCACTCCTGTCACCTGCAGCTCGAAGACTCTGCCGTTCACCGTGATCCGGTAGTGTGACACAGCAGGTTCCCCCTGCGCTGCCGTCTCCTGGCTGTCCAGCCGCTGCTGCAGGTCCCTCAGCTCCCGGTCCAGTTCCCGCCACAGGCGGTGGGCCTCCTGGACCGTCACCGCCTGGAAGCGGACGGTGTCCCCGGCCCGGCACTGGCCCGCCAGGGGCAGATCTGCGGAGATGACCGCAGCAATCTTTGTGTATCCACCCGCTGTCTGCCGCTCCGCCAGCATGATAATGGGCTGTCCCGAGGTGGGCACCTGGATGCATCCCGCCGTCATGCCGTCGGAGATAATGTTTCCGTCTGTCCTGTGGGCAATCACCGGACCCTCCAGCCGGCACCCCTGCCGGTTGAAGTCGGGGCTCACCCGGTAGGGCTGAGTGAGAAACGTCTGCAGACCCTCCTCCGTGAAGGCGTCCTCCTGGGGACCCAGAATGACCCGGAGGGTGACCTCCCGCCCCTGAGGCGGAGGGACAGGGGCCTTCCGTCCCGCCAGCGTTTCCAGCGGTCTCGAGGGGGTGCGGATTCCGATCCGGTCCCCTCTCTGCAGTTTCCGCCCCTCCAGACCTCCCACCTGGTTCATGAGGGCCGTGGCCCGGCTGCCCATCACCAGGGGCACGTCCAGCCCCCCGGCAAAGGCGACATAGCTGCGGCAGCCGCTCCTGGCTGCCCCCAGCTGCAGAAGGTCTCCCCCCTGCACCGCCACCGACTGGTACATGGGGCAGGGGACGCCGTTGAGCTTCGGGCTCATGTCAGCCCCTGTGACGGCTATGACCGCCGGGGCGTCAAAGCGGAGGGAGGGGCCCGCCGCAGTGGCCTCCAGGGCGCTCTCCTCCCACGGGTTTCCCGCAAGGATGTTGGCGGTGCGGAAGGCCTTCAGGTCCATGGGTCCGGAGGGGGAGAGGCCGAAGCTCTCATAGCCGAAGCGGCCCCCGTCCTGGACGGTGGTCAGCACGCCGGGGTTCTCTGCTGTAAAGCCCATCTCAGCCTTCCCTCTCATACGTGCGGCACCGGTACTCCCCCAGCTCCACCTGGCGCCGGATCTCCCGGTACTCCTGTTCGTCCACCGGTACATGGCGGATCCACTGGCCGGCCCTGAGAAGGAAGGGGTTCTCCTTCCGCCAGTCGCAGACCGGCACCGGCGTGTTTCCGATGATGTTCCAGCCGCAGGGCTGGTCGAAGGGGATGATGTCGCTCAGCCCCAGCTGCACCACGATGCTGCCCCCGGGGATGCGGACCCGGGGCTCGCTGCGCCGCCTGAAGGAGAAGGGGTTTTCAAACCGCGCCGTATAGGGGTGTCCCGGGGCGAAGCCCAGCATGTACACATAGTAGTCAGAGCCGCTGTGGATGCGGACCACGTCCTCCACCGTGCTGTTCTCCAGCCGGGCGATCTCCTCCAGGTCCTCCCCGTTGTAAAGGACGGGGATCTCCGTCACCGTGCTCTTCGGCATGTCCTCCGGATCCGGAGACGCTGCGGCGGCATCTATGGCAGCCAGCAGTCTGTCCAGGTCCGCAGTCAGGGGGTCGTAGTGTATCAGCAGCGAGCGGTAGGCCGGCACCAGCTCCCCCATGCCGGGGACCGGATTCTTCTCCAGAGCCCGGGCCAGCATCCGCACCCGGCGGCTGTTCTCCAGGCTGATCTCATTCCCGAACTCCACCGTCAGAGCCTGGTCTCCCACCGGCCTGACAGAATAATCCTTCACGGCATCCGCCTCCCGACGGCCCCATTGTACCACGGGGAATTTAGCAAGTAAAATTAATAATGTTGCGCCTTGTTATTCAGTTTCCCTATATCTGGTCCCCCTGTTTAAATATAGGGCTTCTGAATATTTTATATCCAGATTATCAATTTTACACATAATCTCTGCTGTGCTAACATGGAGCCGCAGCCGGAACTTCCGGTCCCGGCACATATCTTCGAAAGGGGAAACCTGACATGCCTGACACCGCCGCACGGATGGATGCGCTTCCCTTCTCCGGCATCCGGGTGATGATGGAGAAGGCCAATCAGATGCAGAGGGAGGGCGCGGACGTCATCCACATGGAGATCGGCCGCCCGGACTTTGACACCCCCCAGGTCATCAAGCAGGCCGCCTATGACAGCATTGCCAGAGGCAATGTGTTCTATACATCGAACTACGGAACCCCTGAGCTGCGCAGAGCCATTGCAGAGAAGCTCAGAAGGGAAAACGGCATCGACTGTTCGCCCGAGGAGATCCTGGTCACCATCGGCGTGGGCGAGGGCACCTACGCCTCCTTCGCCGCCTTCCTCAGTGAGGGGGACGAGGTTCTGGTGCCGGACCCCGTGTGGCTCAACTATATCCATGTGCCCCGCTTCTTCGGCGGCGTGCCCGTCAGCTACGGGCTGCGGGAGGAGAACGGGTACCAGATCGATCTCGCCGAGGTGGAGCGCCTCATTACAGAGAAGACAAAGATGCTGGTCATCAACACCCCGGGCAACCCCACCGGCACGGTCCAGTCCCGGGAGACGCTGGAGGGGCTGGCGGAGATCGCAAAGCGGCATGACCTCATCGTGGTCTCCGACGAGATCTATGAGAAGCTGATCTACGGCGGAGAGAAGCACGTGAGCATCGCCTCCCTTCCCGGCATGAAGGAGCGGACCATCACCCTGAACGGCTTCTCCAAGTGCTACTCCATGACCGGCTGGCGTCTCGGCTATGCCGCCGCCCCCGTGGAATTCATCAAAGCCATGGTCCGCGTCCACCAGTACATCAACACCTGCGCCTCCTCCTTTGTCCAGGAGGCGGGCATCACCGCCCTGGAGAAGGCCGAGCCGGACGTCCAGGAGATGGTGAAGGAGTACGAGCGCCGCAGGGACTATGCGGTCGGCGCCCTCAACGCCATGGACGGGGTCTCCTGCCTGACCCCCGGCGGGGCCTTCTACATCTTTGTCAATGTGAAGTCCTTCGGGCGCAGCTCCGCAGAGATCGCCACCTATCTGCTGGAGGAGGCGAAGATCGCCACCGTCCCCGGCTCCGCCTTCGGTCCTCTGGGGGAGGGGTACATCCGCATCTCCTACGCCTGCAGCTATGAGCGCATCGTGGAGGGGCTGGAGCGGATGAGGAAGGCTCTGGAAAAGCTCCCCCGCTAATCCGGCTGCCAGACCCGTCCCAGGGGGATGTCAAACCGGAGCCCGGCCAGGTACTCCGTCAGCCTCCGGTCGAAGATCTCCAGGGCCCGCTGGCTGGCCGCCAGGGGCGTGTGGTGGGAGATCTCGTAGCAGCGCCGGTCCGGAGGCGGGTTCCGCAGGGCGCTGACATACACAGGTCCTGAGCGGGCCAGCTCCCAGACCACGGACTCCGGGGCGATGATCCAGCCCCGGCCGTCCCCCTGCCACATCTGCCGGAGCAGAGCCACCGTATCCACCGCCGCCCGGGGCCGTGTGCTGCTGGGGAACCGCTGCTCGTGCCACATCTGGAAGCGGTCGTCCCACTTGAGATACAGCTCCTGCTCCGGGTCCAGGTCCTCTGCCCGGACCAGAGTCCCCGTAACGGCAGGGTGCTCCGTCTGCACCAGGTACAGCTTCTCCTGGAAGACCCGCTGGCAGTCGATGTTGCGGTAGTACAGATGGTAGAAGACCAGTGCCGCATCCACATCGTGGCTGTCCAGCATGCCGTACAGATCGGAGGACTGGCGGGTGCGGATGTTCAGGTCCAGCTCCCCCGCCAGGCTGCGGTAGAAGGGCGCCAGCAGCACCGCGTTGACGCTGTCCGCACAGCCCACCGTCAGGGGCAGCCGGTCCCGGCTGCGCTTGAGATGCCGGGTCTCCTTCCACAGGGATATCATCCGCCGGGCGATGGGGATGAAGTCCGCCCCCTCCGGCGTCACCTCAATCTGCTTGAGCCCCTTGCTGCGGACAATCAGCGGGAAGTCCAGCTCCTTCTCCATGGCCTTCAGCCGGTGGCTGATGGTGGGCTGGGAGAGGAACATGGCCTCCGCCGTCTTCGAGATGCTCTTGGTGCTGACGATGGTCAGGAACATCTCCAGGTCGGTCAGGTCCACAGGACATCCCTCCTTGGGAATACACGAACTCGATTTTTCTGAAAGAAGGTTATCTGCCATGGCCGTCGGCTGCAGAATCAGAAAGAACTTCCCCCGTCCCGACCGCTCCCTGGTGGAGGCGTTCCGGGGGATCCCCGCCGCCAACATCGACGACTGCATGAACCGGATGGGCAGTCTCAGCGCCCCCCTGGAGCCCATGAACCACTCCCCCCTCCTGGGCACCGCCTTTACCGTGCGCTGCCCCGCCGGGGACAACCTGATGTTCCACAAGGCTCTGGACATGGCCCAGCCCGGGGACGTGCTGGTCATAGCCGCCGGCGGCTCCACCAGCCGCGCCCTGTGCGGCGAGATCATGGCCACCTACGCCCGCAGCCGCGGGCTGGCCGGCTTCATCATTGACGGCTGCGTCCGGGACCGGGACGATCTGGCCCAGTTCACCGACTTCCCCGTCTACGCCCGGGGCGTGGTGCCCAACGGACCCTACAAGAACGGCCCCGGTGAGATCGGCTTCCCCGTCAGCGTGGGCGGTCAGGTCATCAACCCCGGGGACATCCTGGTGGGTGACGGGGACAGCGTGGTTGTCATCCGCCCCGAGGATGCGGAGGAACTGGCAAAGGAGGCCGCCGCCGTCCACAGGAAGGAAGAGGGGCAGCTGGAGGGCATCCTCACCGGGAAAGGCTTCCCCCGCCCCTTCATCGAGGAGACCCTGGCCCGCATCGGCGTGGAATACGTAGACTGACTCCCGCCGCCGGCCGCCGCGCCGGCAGCAGACAGAACACCAAGGAGGCCTGCAATCATGAAAATCGTTGTCCTCGACGGCTACACCGAGAACCCCGGCGACCTGAGCTGGGACAAACTGGGCGCTCTGGGCGAGCTCACCGTATATGACCGCACCCCTCCCGGCGACGAGGCGGAGATCATCCGCCGCATCGGAGACGCGGAGATGGTGTACACAAACAAGACCCCCATCAGCCGGGCCGTCATCGACGCCTGCCCCGGCATGAAGTTCATCTCCGTGCTGGCCACCGGCTACAACGTGGTGGACATCGCATGCGCCAGGGAGAAGGGAATCCCTGTCACCAACGTCCCCGCCTACGGCACCGCCTCCGTGAGCCAGTTCTCCATCGCCCTGCTGCTGGAGGTGTGCCACCACATCGGGCACCACGACGCCTCCGTCCACGCGGGGAACTGGGAGAACTCCGTGGACTGGTGCTACTGGGACTACCCCCTCATCGAGCTGGAGGGGAAGACCATGGGCATCATCGGCTTCGGCCGCATCGGCCAGGCCGAGGGCCGGATCGCCGGAGCCCTGGGCATGCGGGTGCTGGCTTATGATCTGTACCCCAGCGACAGCGGGCGGGCCGTGGGGGAGTACGTGGATCTGGACACCCTGCTGGCCGTCTCTGACGTCATTACCCTCCACTGCAACCTGACCCCGGAGAACACCGGCTTCATCAACCGGGAGACCATCGCCAGGATGAAGGACGGGGTCATCCTCATTAACAACGCCAGAGGTCAGCTCATCAATGAGCAGGACGTGGCGGACGCCCTCAACAGCGGAAAGATGGGCGCCGCTGCCCTGGACGTGGTGTACACGGAACCCATCCGGGGGGACAACCCCCTGCTGAAGGCGAAGAACTGCATCATCACCCCCCACATCTCCTGGGCCCCGAAGGAGAGCCGCCAGCGCATCATGGACTGCGCCGTGGCCAATGCAGAGGCCTGGCTGGCCGGCGCCCCGGTCAACGTGGTCAATCCCTGATGTGACAGCTTTTCCTGTCAGTTTTCCGCCGTGCCGCAGCCGGGCCAGAGGAGGGAGACCCCCTTCTCCCCGCACAGGCTCTTCCACTGCTGGGAGGGCTCCTGGTCGGTAATCAGGATGTCCACGTTGTCCAGCTCCAGGATCTTTACAAAGGCGACCCGGTCGAACTTGCTGTGGTCCGCCAGCAGGATCCGCTTCTGGCCCCGGCCGGTCATGATCTGCTTCAGGTTTCCCTCCTCCTCGTTGGAGTCGAAGATGCCCCCGTTCAGGTTCAGGGCCTTGCAGCTCAGGAGCACGATGTCCACATAGTAGTCAGAGAGGATCTTCCGCACCATCTGCCCCTGCATGGAGAAGGTGCTGCGGTTGACCAGGCCTCCGGTGGACACAATGGAGATGGGGGACTGGCTCAGTTCCCGCACGATCTGCACGGAGTTTGTAAGGACGGTGGTCTCCTTCCGGTCCCGGAGCAGGCGCACCGCCTCCATCACCGTGGAGCTGGCATCCGCTGCAATGGTGGCCCGCTCGGGGATCACCCCGGCGGCCAGCTGGCCGATGGCCACCTTCTCCCCGTGGTTGCGCCGCTCCCGCATCAGGTAGTGCACGTTCTCCGACACCTGCTCCGCGTTGGCCACCGCCCCGCCGTGGACCCGGGTCAGGATGCCGCTCTTCTCCAGCCGCTCCAGATCCCTGCGGATGGTCTCCTCCGTGACCCCCAGCTCCTGGCTGAGCCAGGTCACGGTGACCCTCTTCTCCGCCTGCACCGTCTGGCGGATAAACTCCAGCCTGTCCTTCTGGGACCTGCCGCTTCCCCTTGTATTCATTTAATGGTCACCGGCCCTTCGCCTGCCTTTCTCGTATCTGCCGGCGGCGTCCGCCGGCGCTGACTGGATGCAGACCGCTCTGTCCCGGACAGGGCGGTCTGCTCTGCTTTTATAAAGGTGCAGCGGGACTCTGCTGCTCTGTCTGGAAGCAGGCCCGCCAGTCCCGGAAGCGGCGGTCCAGCTTCTCCCGGCTGCTGACCCCGGCGGTGGCGCCGATGGCCTCGATGGCCAGGGAGGCGGCGCAGTTGGCCATCTGCGCGCACTCCTCCAGGTCCCTGCCCTCCAGCAGACCGGAGATGAATCCGGAGGCGAAGCTGTCCCCGGCCCCGGTGGTGTCCACGCAGTCCGCCCTGGGATAGGCGGGGACGATGACCCGCCGGGAGGCGTTCTTCAGCAGGCAGCCCCGCTTTCCGATTTTCAGCACAACATTCTTTACACCCAGGCCCAGGAGTACGTCCGCAATGTCGTCCATGTCATCGGCACTGGTGAGCACCCGGGCCTCCTCATAGTTGGGGAAGAAGAAGTCCACAAAGGGGAGCACCCGCTCGATGTCCGCCAGGGTCTCGCTGCGCTTGCTGGCCACCATGTCCGCGCAGATGGTCATCCCCTGCTCCTTCGCCCGGGTGAAGAGGGGCATCATGAGGGACTCGTCCAGGAGAGGATTGTTGAAGATGCTGGCAAAGGAGAGGATCTTTGCATCCCGCACCGCATCCATGTCCACGTCCGCAGGTTCGAAGGTCCAGACGCTGCCGCTGCGGTTGTTTATAAAGGTGCGCTCCCCGTCCTCCCAGATGAGGCCCACGTTGATGCCGGTGGTCTTGGCCGGGTCCCGCTTCAGCCAGGAGGTGTCAATGCCGTTCTCCCGGCAGTGCTCCAGCACAATGGAGCCGGCCGCGTCGTCCCCGATGCAGCTGACCAGGCGCACCCTGTGCCCCAGGCGGGTCAGGACGGTGGCCTCGTTGATGGCGTCCCCGCCCACCGTCCACACCATGGTCTTGGCCGGCCAGGAGACGGTGTCCGCAATGTCCCGGGTGACAGGATAGATCTGCAGGTCCGTGTGGGCCGCGCCCACAATGACCGCGTCGCACGCGCTGTCCATTCCCTCAGCCCAGGGCCTCCGCCATGTCGCGGATCAGCTGCACGTCCTCCGGGGCCAGGTCCAGCTCCACGGAGCGGGTGTTCTGGCGGATCTGCTCCGCCGTAGTGGCGCCGCTGAGGAGAATGACTCTGGGGTCCTGAGCCAGGATCCAGGCCATGTTCAGGTCCGCCACGGAGCACTGGTAGCGCTCCGCCATGGGGCGCAGGGCGTCCAGGAAGTCAAACACCCGGGGCAGGTTCTCCGGCTGGAACCACTTCTTGGGGATCTGGGCCCCCACCGGCTTGTAGTCCCTGGGGAAGGTGCCGGTGAGCAGGCCCATCTCCAGGGGGGAGTAGGCCTGGAGGGCAATGCCGTGTTCCCTGCATATGGGCAGCAGCTCCTCCTCCACAGCCCGGTCCAGCACGGAGTACTTGGCCTGCACGATGTCCAGGTCTCCCCACTTCAGGTACTCCTCCACCTGGGCGGGGGTGACGTTGGCGGCGCCGATGGCCTTGATCTTCCCCCTGGCCTTGAGCTCATTGAGCACCTCCATGGTCTCGGAGATGGGGGTGAAGTACGGCTCCACGGACTGCCAGTGGGACATGTACACATCCACATACTCCACCCCCAGCCGCTCCAGAGATCTGTCGATCTCGTCCAGGATGGACTCCTTCGACAGGTTCCAGTACAGCTGCCGGCCGTTCACCTTGTTGAAGAGGGAGCCGGGGCGGTCCCACACCACGCCGAACTTGGTGATGATGACCACTTCCTCCCGGTTCATGCCCTTCAGGGCCTCCCCCACCAGACGCTCGCTGGCCCCGAAGTTGTAGCCGGGGGCGGTGTCGATCAGGTTGACCCCCAGGGAGGGGGCGGTGCGGATGGTGGCAATGCTGTCGCTGTGGTCGTTGTCTCCGCCCCAGGCGGAGCCGCCGCCGATGGCCCAGGTGCCCAGACCCATGCGGGACACCGGCTTGTCCAGTGAACCGATCCTGACTGTTTTCATGCTGTATTCCTCCAGAATCCCGCCCGGAATTCCCCTCCGGGCGGCTCTCTTTCTTCTGTTCAGGCCTTCCCGTCGGAGCCGAAGAGCAGAATCTTCTCGACCGCCCGCTGCTTCACCGCAGCCCGGACGGCCTGCTCCAGGTCCAGGAAGGAACTTCCGGCGTGAGCCCGGACGGCGTCCATGGCCGCCTGGCACAGCTCGGTGTGGATGTTGATCTTGGTAATGCCCAGGCTGATGGCGGTGCGGATGTCCTCATCGCTGATGCCGGAGGCCCCGTGGAGCACCAGGGGCACGCTGACGGCGTCCCGGACCTTCTCCACCACCTCAAAGTTCAGCTTCGGCTCGGAGGTGTACACCCCGTGCTGGTTGCCGATGGCCACGGCCAGGGAGTCGCAGCCGGTGCGGGCCACGAACTCGGCGGCCTGGGAGGGATCCGTGTACCTGTAGACGGCCAGGGCCTCCTCGTAGACGGTCTCATTGCCCACGTGACCCAGCTCGGCCTCCACAGGCACCCCCAGGGGGTGGAACCAGTCCACAACCTCCCGGGTCAGGCGGATGTTCTCCTCCAGGTCAAAGGCGGAGGCGTCCCGCATCACGGAGTTCATGCCGTGGTTGTATGCGTTCTGGACGATCTCCAGGCTGCGGCCGTGATCCCAGTGGGTAATGACAGGCACGGTGGCCTTCTTCGCCATGGAGACCATCATCCAGCAGAAATCCTCAAAGACGGTGTTCCCTGTAAATCCGCTTCCAAAGGAGATGATCACCGGAGAGCGGAGCTCTTCCGCGGCGTCCATGGCTCCCATGAGCATCTCGGCATTCCACACATTGAAATGGGGGACGGCCCAGTGCTCCTCCTTTGCCCGGTTCTCCCAGTATCTGATATCAGCTAGCATGTTTTCTGACTCCTTTTCCTCATTGTGCCGGGCGGCCCGGCACTGCTCACAGGTCCTCCATCCGGATTACGCCCTTTATGATCTCCGACTTCCGGCTCACGGACTCCTCAAAGGCCCGCTGCACCTCGTGATAGTCGTAAATATCTGTCACCATGCTCTTCACATCGAAGCGGCCGGAGGCGATGGCCTCGATGGTCATGGGGAAGTTGTTTGCATACCGGAACACGGTCCGGATGGTGACCTCCCGGTTGATGGAGAGAAAGCTGACCGGAGTCTCCCCGGGTATGGTCCCCACGATCATGATCTTTCCGCCCCGCATCACCAGCTGGGTGGTCTGCCTGGCGGTGACCGGGCTGCCGGCGGTCTCAAAGACGATGTCAGCGCCCCATTCCCCCAGAAGTTCGTGGACCCGCTCCACCGTGTTCTCCTCTTTTCCGTTTACCACTGCCATGGCGCCCAGCTTCTCCGCCATCTCCAGGCGCTTCGGCAGCACGTCAGACACCACGATCTCCGTGGCCCCCATGCAGCGGCAGGCCTGGAGGGTCATGAGACCGATGCAGCCGGCTCCCAGGATGACGACCTTCTTCCCCGGCTTCACGTCCGCCTCCATGGCGGCGTGCATCCCCACTGCGGCGGGCTCCACCAGGGCTCCTTCCATGGCGCTCATGCTGTCCGGCAGACGGAAGGTCAGAGCCTCCGGATGGGTGATGTAGTTTGTCAGCGCCCCCCGGTAGTTCGGGGCAGTGGCCAGGAAGTCCACATCCGGACAGATGTTGTACTGGCCGGAGAGGCAGAACCGGCATTTGCCGCAGGGCACCCCGGGTTCGATGATCACCCGGTCGCCGGTTCGGAACTTCTTCACTCTGCTGCCCGTCTTCACGACGGTCCCGGCGCACTCGTGGCCCAGCCCGATCTTCTGGTTCGGATCCCTGGGGGGTATGAAGGGTCCGCTCTCGAAACCGTGGATATCCGAGCCGCAGATGCCCACATATTCCACCTTGAGAAGCACCTCGTCCTCCTTCGGCTCCGGTACCGGAGCCTCCTGGATGCGCATGGTGCCGGGGGTGACCAGTATTGCCTCTGTATTTTTCACGGGAATCCTCCTCTTCCTGCTGGTCCGCTCCAGATTCTAGCATAAATAATTTCCGAAAGCAACATTAAATTTCTGTTTCGGAAATTAAAATTTTGCCTGCAAAAAGGTGCGCTGCTGAGAACGCACCTTTCTGCATGTGCAGGCTGTTCAGGTATCAGCCGTAGTATTTCTTCTCGTCCAGGACGCCTTCCTTTTTGCATACGATGACGTTGGTAGCAGCGTCGCCGACGACGTTCAGGGTGATGACGGCCATGCCGGGGAGATAGTTCATTGCGAGAACGAGGGAGTAGCCGATCAGGCAGAGCTCGGTGTTCATGCCCAGACCCATCATGACAACATAGACCATGGTGGTGCCGGCTACGGGGATGGCGGGCGTGCCTACTGCGGTGCAGATGGAGAGGAATGCAGCCAGGCACAGGGTGGCGGGTGTGACGTCCAGACCGGCAGCGGTGCCGATGAAGGTGATGGCGATCATGTGCATGGCGGTGGTGCCGTTCATATTGATGGTCATCCCAGTGGGCAGGACGAAGGAACTGACCTCCTCGGAGCAGCCGAGCTCGTTGATGCAGGTGGAGGTGTTCAGCGGCA
>CAYYHY010000061.1:0-13274 GCA_964471855.1 uncultured Oscillospiraceae bacterium
AGGAGAAGGTGGAGAGGCTCTGGGCGATGGACTGCTCGTCCCCGATGTCCGCCAGCACCCGGGTGAAGACCCGCACGGTGGAGTCGTCCCGGGCGGGGATGTGGAGTCCGCACTGGGCCATGAGGGTGATGATGCCCATGGTCTTCAGGGTGACGGTCTTGCCGCCGGTGTTGGGACCGGTGATGACCAGGGTGTCAAAGCTGCCCCCCAGGGTAAGGTCGTTGGGAACGGCGGTCTTCTGGTCCAGCAGGGGGTGGCGGGCGCCGTGCAGCTCCATGATGCTGCCGGAGAGCTTCGGCTCCGTGCACTCCAGCTGGAGGGAGAGCCGGGCCCGGGCAAAGATGGAGTCCAGCCACACCAGCAGCTGGTAGTCCTCGGCGATGTCCTCCCGGTGGCTGGCGCAGTCGTCCGAGAGCTCCGCCAGGATGCGGTCGATCTCCTTCTTCTCCGCTGCAGCCAGTTCCCGCAGCTCGTTGTTGGCCTTCACAACCCCCATGGGCTCAATAAAGAAGGTGGAGCCGGAGGAGGACACGTCGTGGACCAGGCCGGGGATGGCGTTCTTGTGCTCGGACTTTACAGGCACTACATAGCGGTCCCCCCGCAGGGTGATGATGGATTCCTGCAGGTACTTGGACTGGCTGGAGGAGATCAGCTTCTGGAGGATGTCCCGGACCTTTGCCTCCGTGGCCCGCATGTGGCGGCGGATGGAGGCCAGCTCCGGGCTGGCGGCGTCGGAGATCTCGTCCACCCCCAGGATGGAGCCGGTGATCTTGTCCTCCAGGAAGCGGATGGGGGTGATGGAGCGGAACAGGTGGGAGATAACGGTCTTCTCCTCCCCGCTGTCGTACTCCGCAGCCCCCCGGGCGGCGGAGAGGAGGGAGGCGATGTCCAGCAGTTCCCTGGTGTTGAGCGTGCCCCCCATCTGGGCCCGCTGCAGGGAGGCCGCCACCGGCCTGACCCCGGCAAAAGGAGGGGAGCCGTGGAGCACCAGCATGGAGACGGCGGCGGTGGTCTCTTTCTGCGCCCGCTCGATGTCCTCCAGGTCCGTCATGGGACGCAGAGCTCTCGCCCGCTCCTTCCCCTCCTGGGTGACGGCGCAGCCGGCCAGCAGATCCAGGACCCGGGGGAGCTCCAGGGTCTGGACCGATTTTTCAAACAGATCGCTCATAAATAACTCCTGTACAGGCAGAATTTGCGTGCATGTACATTGTTGCACAGAAAAGGACGTTTGGCAAGACGGAAATCTGTGAAACATGGAAAAGCCGGCGCACCCGGGAGGGCAGCGCCGGCAGCGGTTCAGGGTTCGAAGGTTCCTGCAACCTTTTTCAGGTTCTCGATTACAGGCAGATGCTGGGGGCAGACCTGCTCGCACTGGCCGCAGCCGATGCAGTCGGAGGCCTTCCCGAAGGCGGCGGTGAGGTTCGCGTAGGTGCCGAAGCTGGCCGTCCAGCCCTTGTGCTCCATGTCCTCCCGGCTGACCTCGTTAAAGAGGGAGAAGTACTGGGGAATGGCGATGTGCATGGGGCAGCCCCCGGTGCAGTAGGAGCAGCCGGTGCAGGGGATGGCGATCCGGGCGTTGATCTCCTCTGCGGCCTGGAAGCAGAGGGCCTGCTCCTCCGGCGTGAGGGGGGTGAAGTTATCCATGAAGCTCAGGTTGTCCTCCATCTGCTCCAGGGAGGACATGCCGGAGAGCACCACCATGACCCCGGGCAGGGAGGCGGCAAAGCGGATGGCCCAGCTGGGAACGGAGAGGCCGGGGCCGGCCGCCTCGAAGCGGGCCCTGGATGCCTCCGGGACCCTGGCCAGGGAGCCGCCCTTCACAGGCTCCATGACAACCACCGGCAGACCGTGCTTCCGGACCGTCTCATAGCACTCCCTGGAGCGGACCCAGGGGGAGTTCCAGTCCAGGTAGTTGAGCTGGAGCTGTACAAACTCCATCTCCGGGTGCTCCGTGAGGATGCGGTCCAGCAGCTCCGGGGAGTCGTGGAAGGAGAAGCCGGCGTGCTTTACCAGCCCCTGTGCCTTCTTCTCCAGCAGCCAGCTGAAGCAGTCAAACGCCTCAAAGGTCTTCAGGGAGCCGGCCTCCACCCCGTGGAGGAGGTAGAAGTCGAAGTACCCGGCCCCCGTCTTCTCCAGCTGCGAATAGAAGATCCGGTCCCGGTCCTCCGGGGACCGGAGGAAGGCGGCGTGGAGCTTGGTGGCCAGGGTGAAGCTGTCCCGGGGATGGCGGTCCACCAGGACCTCCCGGACAGCGGGCTCGCTGGCGAAGTTCTGGTACATCCAGGCGGTGTCAAAGTACGTGAACCCCTTCTCCAGGAAGCGGTCCGCCATCTCCTTTACCTGCTCCAGGTCGATGGCGGCGGGGTCTGCGGGATCCGTCTGGGGAAGGCGCATGAGGCCGAAGCCCAGTTTCTTCACGGTCTGTGCCTCCTGTCAGGGCAGAGCCGCATAGGCGGCATCGTCCACCGGCTCCTGCCACTCGTTGGATGTGTTCTCTCCCGGGATCTCGAAGGCCAGATGGGCAAACCAGCTGTCCCCGGCTGCGCCGTGCCAGTGCTTCACCTCGGGCGGGATGTTGACCACTTTGCCGGGGAGCATCTCCACGGCCTCTCCGCCCCAGGGCTGGTACCAGCCGCGGCCGCCCACGCAGATGAGCATCTGCCCGCCCCCGGAGGAGGCGTGGTGGGTGTGCCAGTTGTTGCGGCAGCCGGGCTCAAAGGTGACGTTGAAGCAGGGGGCCTGGGAGGTGGCCACCGGAGCCAGCCAGCTGCGGCCGCTGAAGTACTGCCCGTAGGGGTTGGGATCCCCCACAGGGAAGAAGATCTCCTTCTGGAAGCGCTCCACGTCCGTGAGGGGAGCCTCCTCCTCAGTCCAGATCTCCTTTGCCATGTTGAAGGCCGCCCAGGCCACAGGCCAGCCGGCGTAGAAGGCGGCGTGGGTGATGATGCCGGCGATCTCCTCCTTCGTGACCCCGTTCTTCTTCGCAGTGATCAGGTGGTACCGGAGGGAGCTGTCCGCCAGCCCCCGGCCCAGGAAGACGGAGATGACCACGATGCTGCGGGTCTTTGCGTCGATGGAGGGGTCGTTCCAGTCCTCTCCGAAGAGGATGTCGTCGTTGTAGTGGGCGAAGGCGGGTGCGAAGCTGCCCAGGGAGTCCCGCCCGGCGGTCTGTACAATTTTGCTCATGATTCAGCGCTCCTTGTTAGAAGCTGCACCGGGTGCAGCAGATTGAACGAAACTTCTGCGGACATGGCGCCGCAGCAGCCAGAGGGCGAAGACGGCGCCGCAGGTCTCCCCGGCGATGAAGGCGGCGGCCAGACCGTACATGCCCCAGAGGCGGTCGAAGACAACCATAAATGGGATATAGAAGACCAGCTCCCGGCAAATGGCGTGGATCAGGGTGTCCCTGCCGTCCCCCATGGCCTGGAGGCAGAAGGAGGTGTGGTAGTTCAGGAACTGGGAGGGGGAGGTAAGGCACCGGATGCGGAGGAAGACGGTGGCGCAGGAGACGGTGGTCAGGGCGTCTGCGGCGCTGTCCGAGGCGGTGCTGAGGAAGAGTTTTATAATGGGGGAGGCGAACAGCTCCAGAAGCAGGATTGCGGTCACGGAGATGGTGAGACCTGCGATTTTGGCTGTGCGGATCACCTGCTGCATCCGCTCCCGGTTCCCGGCGGCGAAGTTGTAGGCCACGATGGGCAGCATCCCCTGGCAGATGCCCACGTTGATGGCGTTGGGCAGCCGCTCCACCTTCATTACGATGCCGATGGCCGCCAGAGGCAGATCCCCGTGGGCGGACATGAGGGCGTTGAGTACGATGTTGGCCAGGTCAAAGAGCCCGGTGAGCAGGGAGGAGGGGACGCCTACGGAGAACAGCTCCTTCAGGTCCTCCCTGCGGATGCCCCGGATCAGGGCGGGGCTGATGCTGACAGGTGCGGTGCGGGAGAGCCGGGCCAGGGTGCCCATGATGTAGAGGAAGGAGACCACATTGGAGAGCATGGTGGCCAGGGCGGCTCCGAACACCTCCATGCCGGGGGGCAGGAGCACGAACATGAAGAGGGGGTCCAGGGCGATGTTGAGAATGCCGCCCCCGGAGAGCCCCAGGCTGGCCTGGCGGGAGTACCCGGCGTTGCGCAGCAGGTGGGCCCCGGTGGCGGAGAGGATGCAGGGGAGTCCCCCCAGTATGACCACCAGCCATACGTACTGCTTTGCAAAGCCGATGGTGTCGTCCGACGCACCCAGGAGCCGCAGCAGGGGGTCCAGGGTGAAAGCCAGCACCAGGGAGTACAGCAGCGCGGCCGCCGCGGCGCCCCAGCAGCTGAAGGCAGCCACCCTGCGGGCCCGTTCGTTCTCCCCCTGCCCCATGAGCCTGGCCATGAGGCTGCCGCCGCCGATGCCGAAGAGGTTGCCGAAGGCGATGGTCAGCATGAAGAGGGTGAAGGCCACGGTGACCGAGGCCACCATGAGAGGGTTGCCTGTGCGGCCGATGAAGAAGGTGTCGACGATGTTGTAGATGAGGTTGATGAGCTGGCTGATGACAGTGGGCACCGCCATGACGGTCAGGGCCCGGGGCACCGGCATGCGCTCGAAGAGTTCAGTTTTGTCGCTGTCTGCCATGAATTTCGCTCCTTGCGGGGTATGGGTCTGGAAAAATCAGGGATGGACTGCATGAGAGGTGCCTGACCCGGGGGAGCACACGGATGCCCGGCAGATATTATACACCTGCTGCAGAGGGATGACCATACGCTGCCGTGCATGATTCACCATTCCTCCGGGGAATGGAAGCCCGCCTCCCGGGCCGCTCCATTGAAAACGGACGGCAGCGCCTGCTGCCGTCCGGAGTACTATTTCAGTCTGTTGAAGTACTGTCTGGTTTCCTTGGTCACCACGCCGGAGAGAAGCAGGAGGGCCACCAGGTTCGGGAAGGCCATCAGTCCGTTGAGGGCGTCTGCCAGATCCCATACGACGCCGATCTTCAGGGTGGCGCCCACAGGGATGAGGACCAGGAAAATGACCTTGTATACGGTGCTGAACCTGGTGCCGCATATGTACTCAAAGCAGCGGGAGCCGTAGAGGGACCAGCTGATGATGGTGGAGAGGGCAAAGAGGGACAGACCTGCAGCGATGACAATGGCGCCGAGCTTCGGACCCACGATGGAGCCCATGGCGGCCTGGATCAGCTGCGCGTCGCCGTTGCCGCCCCAGGTGATCCCCAGGCTGTCGCCCATTCTGCAGTAGGAGGTCAGGAGAACCAGGGAGGTCATGGTGCAGATGACGATGGTGTCCATGAAGACCTCGAAGATGCCGTAGAGACCCTGCTTTACAGGCTCGGTCTCGGAGGTGGCTGCGTGAGCCATGGGGGCGGAGCCCATGCCGGCCTCGTTGGAGAACACGCCCCGGCCTACGCCCTTCTGGATGGTGGTCATGATCATGATGCCGAAGGCGCCGCCCAGGGCTGCATCAGGGGTGAAGGCGCCCTTGAAGATGAGGACGAAGGTGCGGGGGATGAACTGGAAGTTGGCGCAGATGACAACCAGGGAGAAGGCGATGTAGATGACAGCCATGATGGGGACCAGTTTCTCAGTGACGGAGCCGATGCGCTTGATGCCGCCGAAGAGGACCAGGCCCACGATGACGGCCACGATCACGCCGAAGATCAGGCTGGTGACCGGCACCTCATTGCCGAACAGGTTGAAGGTCCTGGCGGCTGTATCCATGCCGAAGGCGTTGAGGCAGCCGTTCAGAGCGGAGGCGATGGAGTTGACCTGGGTCATGTTGCCGATGCCGAAGGCAGCCACTGCCCCGAAGAGGCAGAAGATGATGCTCAGCCAGGCCCAGTTTTTGCCCAGACCGTTCTTGATGTAGTACATGGGACCGCCGACCCAGTCGCCCTTGTCGTTGCGCTCACGGTACTTGACGGCCAGCACAACCTCGGAGTACTTGGTGCACATGCCCAGCAGGGCGCACAGCCACATCCAGAACACGGCGCCGGGACCCCCGGCCACGATGGCTCCGGTGACGCCGGCGATGTTGCCGGTGCCCACGGTGGCGGCCAGGGCGGTGGTCACTGCCTGGAAGGGGGTGACCTCGCCTTCGCCGGCCTTCTGCCTGGAGAACATCTTGCCGATGGTGTTCTTCATTGCATAGCCGAAGTGCCGGAACTGAGGGAAGCCCATGCGGACGCTCAGGTACAGGCCGGTGCCGGACAGCAGGATCAGAAGCACGGGACCCCATACCCAGCCGTCCAGTTTTGTTATCATTTCACCAATCATTTCATCGCTCTCCCTGTACATTGAAATCGGGGTGTCCGGGGCACAGAAAAAGAGCCTGCCGCCAGGCAAGCTCAGGTCCGGAACATATGTCTGCCCCGCCGGGGGACAGCTCTGTCCTTCTGCCTGAGAGATTGACGGCCTTGTCGGCCGCTTGCCCCTTCGGCCCCCTCGTCTCTGAGGGTGTCTCCAGAGTGCCATCCATCTGCAGTCGCTTTGCGCACCCCAGTGTGCGGCGGCGCCCCTCCGAGCCGGCGGAGAGACCGTGGGCTTCTGCAGATATCTGCTGGCATATCCAGTTTTCCTTGAAACACGCCAAATTATAACCCCCCGGCCGGAGAGAAGGCAAGAAAAAAATCCGGCCGGGGAAACCCCGGAGGGTCCCGGCCGCATTGGCAATATGGCGAAAAAGTGCCCGCTGTTCCTGTCCGAAACTGTGAAAACCAGACAAATCCTGCCCGGCGGCAGCCGCCCCGGCTGAAAGATATGTGCACTGGCAGGGGCGGAAGGGACATCAATTTGGAAGTTTTCACAAAATTATGTATGTTACCCCGTTGTTGTGGCGCTCCAGGTCCCGGTCCTGCCGCAGGTCCCCGCAGATGCGGAAGGCCTCCAGGGTGGCGGGCGTGAAGATGGAGAACTCCTCCCCGGGAATGAAGTCCCGGATCTGCCCCCGCTTCTTCAGCCGGCTCAGGTACGCCCGGGCTTCCACCCGGATTCTGCCGCCGGCGCCGGAGGAGCCGTAGCCGTGGATGATCTTCAGCACGGTGTACCCCAGGTCCCGGGTGTGGCGGATCTCGAAGGTGAGGGTGCGGATGGCCAGGTCCACAGATGGCTTGCCCCGCTCCAGGTTGTACTCTCTGAGGCTGCTCACGGTGTCTTCCCTCCCTTGATACCCGGGCAGTTCCCTGCGCCGGGGCAGGATGCCGCCCCCGGGCAGGCGGAGGCTCCGGGGCAGCCGGCGGGAACCTGCTGCCGGGTGCGGTGCAGGCGGCGTGCGGTCAGAATGTCGGCGGCCATGAGGACGGCGCACCACAGGAGGATGAGCCCGATAACCAGAAAGGCGCAGTCCCGGAAGAAGGCCCGGGGCAGCAGCAGGATGACGGGGTCCTCGGCCAGGTCAAAGTACCAGTTGGTCCTGCCGGGAAAGAGCAGATAATGGAGGGCCCGGAAGGCCCCCCGGAAGTTCAGGAGGGCGGCAGCTCCAGCCAGCAGCATCAGCACCCCCAGACCCGCGGCGCCCCAGAAGCCGGGGCCGTGGCCCGCCAGGCGGCGGGGCCGCAGACGCAGGGCCCGGAAGAGAAGGGCGCAGAGGGGAAGGAGCACCCCGCAGGCGGCCAGCACCCCCAGGTCCAGGAGGAAGAGCCCCCGCACGTCGGCAAAGTGGGCGGCTCCGGATTCGGAGAAGGGGAGGACCCCGGCCGTGAAGTCGGGGCGCAGCCCCAGACAGTAGTCCATCACCAGGTCGTAGGTCTGCCTCACCTGCTGTGCCGTCAGTCCGGACCGGAGGGGCAGGTCCAGGTATTCAATGTGTGCGTAGTAGAAGGGGCGGCAGAGGACGGGCACGGCGACGGCGCCGGTGAGCACCAGAAGGGCGGTGAGCAGGGCGCAGAGGACAGCGGCGGCCCGGCTCTCCTTCCACTCTTTTTTCACAGGGTTCACCTCCCCCGGGGTCTGCATGCTGTCAGCGCAGAACAGCGGCCTTTGTCCTGCCCGGGGGCAGCGCGGCGCTGAGCTGCCGGCCGGTAATGGCCTGCAGGGGGGAGACCTCCGCAGGGGGACCGTTGAGAATCAGCCGGTAGTAGTCGTTGTCCAGAATGAAGGCGGAGTAGGCCACCCGGTTCTGCACCTCCGCCAGGATGGCGGCCGCCTCCACCGGGTCCTTGAGGGAGCCGTCCCAGTTTGTAAAGGTGTCGGTGACGGCGTTGTACTTCCCCGACGTGCAGATGAAGCTGTAGTCGGAGAAGACGATCATCCGCGCCCCGGGGCTGAAGATGTCCTCCCCCATCATGAGGCGGGAGTCGTACTCCAGTCCGAAGAGATTGGACAGGGTGGGCAGCAGGTCCAGGCTGGAGCAGCCCCGGTCCACCTCCACCGGCGTCTCCATGCCGGCGCTCCAGAGGATGAGGGAGCTGCGGAAGATCTCAAACTCCGTGTCCAGGCTGCGCCCCGCCAGCTCGCTGTACTCCTCGTCGGTGAGCCCGTAGGGGTAGTGGTCCGCGGAGAGGACGATGACCGTGTCATCCAGCTTCCCCGCCGCCTCCAGCTGGGAGGTGAGGCTCTCCATGGCCAGCTCCAGCTCCATCTGGCAGGCCAGGTAGCACTTTACCTTGTCGCTGTAAGGAAGGTCCGCCACCTCGTCCCAGTGCTTCCGGGACATGGCGTTCTCCTTCAGGTTGTAGTTGAGGTGGCCGCTCACGGTGAGAATGTATACAGCAAAGTGGTCCTCATTGACAAACTCCGGGACGATGACGTCCATCATCTCCCGGTCCGAGGCGGGGAAGTCGTTCCCCGACTCCAGCTCCAGCCCGTGGCCCAGGGCCCGGTAGTCCCAGCCCATGTTGGGGTGGGAGAGGTTGCGGTCGTAGTACTCGTAGAGGTAGTCGTGCCAGGCCAGGGTGGTGTAGCCCTTTTCCTTGAACTGGTGTCCCAGGGAGAAGGGCATCCAGTTGACGGAGGAGCGGGAGTAGCTCCAGATGCCGGACTTGGGGATCAGACCGGTGGTGGTGACATACTCCCCGTCCGAGGTGGAGACACCCCAGAGGGGGGTGTAGAAGTTGCTGCAGACAAAGCCCTCATGGGACATCTTCCAGAGCACGGGGGTCCGCTCCGGGTCCAGGATATAGGGGGAGAAGCTCTCCGCTACAATCCAGACCAGATTCTTCCCCTCGAAGAGGCCTGTATACTGGTTCTTCTCCGTGGGGGTGCGGCTGGAGAACCACTGGTGGGCCGCCAGCATGTCCTCGTCCGTCTCCCCCTCTATGAAGGAGTCGAAGTCGATGTCCATGACGTTGTATTTTTCGGGGTCCCACCGGCCCTCCGCGGAGGGGAGGGGGTCCGCCTGCGTGGGCCGCTCCTCCAGGGGCCGGCGCCACTTCAGGCGGTAGCGCTGCTCCGGGTCGTCCGGCTTGATGCCGAACAGAACCCGGCGGATCTCCAGCTCCGTCTGGGTCAGCATCCCGAAGGCCTGCACCTCCAGCGGGGGAGAGGCAGCCCTTGTGTAAAGATAGCGCAGGGACATGGTGCCCCAGCCGCAGAGCATGACAACGCCCATGGTGCACAGCTGCACCGCCGCAGCCAGGGCGAGCCATTTCATCTTCGGGGGCTTCTCGCTGCACTCGGGGACCAGCCGCTGCCGGTAGTGCACGGAGAACAGGAAGGGGACAAGCATCATGAGGACAGGGAACCAGTTGAGGAGGATCTCGGTCCCGGCCATGCCCCCGAAGGACTTGGCCACCATGAACATCTTGGTGATGGAGAAGATGGTCAGGAAGGTCTTGAACAGCCTGTAGTATACGATCTGGGCGCCCATCCAGAAGGAGATGACCCCGGTGGCGGCGCACAGGAGGAAGCGGCCCCGGCGCGGGCGCAGGATGCCGCAGAACAGTCCCAGCACCATGGCGATGGGTACTGTAAAGAGGAATGTAAACAGGGCTCCCGCCGGGGTGATGCCCCCCAGGCAGTAGAGCTTCAGAAACAGCTCCTCGTAGTATATGACGGCGAGAAAAAAGAAGGCGGGGACCAGCACGGGGCGCAGCCGGTCCTGCTTCAGCCACTGACGGAAAGTCACGGATACACCTCCCCGGTTTCGCAGCGCCCTTATACTAGCACGGCGCCGGGTGAAAATCCATTAAGCATTTTTGAAAAATCAGCGCCAGCCCCCGGCACGCCGGGGGCAGACCGGCGGCTGTTTCATCCTGCCGCTTCCCTTTTTCCCCGTGCTGTGCTAAACTGTGCACCGAAAAACAGGAAAGAGGATGATTCCGTTGGCAGCAGAGCAGCCCGGCAGAAAGAACGATTTCTCCCAGGGGAGCATAGCAAAGAACATCACTGCGCTGGCCCTGCCCATGACGGCGGCGCAGCTGGTGAACGTGCTCTACAGCCTGGTGGACCGCATCTACCTGGGCCGGCTGCCGGGCACGGGGCACCTGGTCCTGACAGGCATCGGCATCACCCTGCCCATCATCTCCATCATCATGGCCTTCGCGAACCTCTGCGGCACCGGAGGCGCCCCCCTGTGCTCCATCGACCGGGGAAAGGGGGAGGACGGAGAGGCGGAGCGGGTGATGGGCAACGCCTTTGCCCTGCTCATCCTGCTGGGGGCGGGGATCACCGCGGTGCTGTACATCTGGAAGGAGCCCATTCTCTACGCCTTCGGGGCCAGCCGGGATACCTTCCCCTACGCGGACGGCTACATGACCATCTACCTGGCCGGCACCATCTTCGTGATGATCAGCCTGGGAATGAACCCCTTCATCAGCAGCCAGGGGTTTGGCCGCACCGGCATGCTGACGGTGGTGCTGGGGGCGGTGGCCAACATCATCCTGGACCCCATTTTCATCTTTGACTTCGGACTGGGCATGGGCATCCAGGGGGCCGCCCTGGCTACGGTGATCTCCCAGGCCCTGTCCGCCGCCTGGGTCATGATCTTCCTCACGGGGAAGAAGGCCATCCTGCGGCTGCGTCTGAGCTGCATCCGCCTGGACTGGCAGCGGACGAAGCAGATCGTGGCCCTGGGCCTCTCCGGCTTCTTCATGAACATAACCAATTCCCTGGTGCAGGTGGTCTGCAACGCGACCCTGGAGGTCTACGGGGGCGACCTGTACGTGGGCATCATGACCATTATCAATTCCCTGCGGGAGGTCTTCTTCATGCCGGTCCACGGCATGAACAACGGCGCCCAGCCGGTGGAGGGCTACAACTACGGGGCCAGGAAGTACTCCCGGGTGCGGGAGAGCATCCGCTTCGCCGTCACCATTACCGTGGTCTACGCCACTGTCTTCTGGGCCGTGGCCATGCTCTTCCCCGGTTTCCTGATCCGCCTCTTCAACGGGAAGCCGGAGATCGTGGAGGCGGGGATCCCGGCCCTGCGGATCTACTTTGCCCTCTTTATTCTCATGTCCCTCCAGGCGGCGGGCCAGTCCGCCTTCGTGGGTCTGGGCCGCTCAAAGCAGGCGGTGTTCTTCTCCCTGCTGCGCAAGGCGGTCATCAATGCCCCCCTGACGGTGATCCTCCCGGCCCTGGGCATGGGGGCCACCGGGGTCTTTGTGGCGGAGGCCATATCCCAGCTCATCGGGGGTCTGGCCTGTTTCCTCACCATGTACTTCACCCTCTACCGCCCTCTGAAGAACCTGAAGGACGGGGAGGAGCCCCCGGCGAAGTGGCTGAAGTGAGGCTTCCCTTCATAATGCAGACAGACATCAGCGCCCCGGTCAGAGAGCATCTGCCGGGGCGCTGTTCACTGGAGCACAATGTTGTCCGCGCCCAGGCGGTCCTTCAGCTCCTGGATCAGCAGGGGGTGGTGGCTGCAGGTGAGGCGGATGCGCCTGCCCGTGTCCTCCAGCCAGATGACGGCCCTGCTGCGGCCGGGGAAGAAGGAGAGGAGGAGCTTTGCCCGCCGGCAGAGGGGGTCCCGCTCCCCGGGGACCCGGATCCACAGGGTCTGGTCCGAGGCGGGGGGAGGCTGCCGGAATACCGGGTCGGGGTCGATGTATCCAGCCTGCGCCTGACCCCGGGGCGGTGCGGCGGAATCCAGATCCCGGACGGTGTCCACCATGATCTGGGGGGCCT
Source organism: uncultured Oscillospiraceae bacterium (assembly GCA_964471855.1). Classification (GTDB taxonomy): domain Bacteria; phylum Bacillota; class Clostridia; order Oscillospirales; family Oscillospiraceae; genus Lawsonibacter. The sequence continues at coordinate 12,057 of CAYYHY010000061.1, forward strand.
TCTCGTCCCGTACGGAGATCTTTCCTGTCACCACCAGGGCCCGGCCGTCCTGGAACAGCTGCAGACCCCCCTCCAGCACCCGGGAGAAGCAGAGGGTCTCGATGGCGCCGGTGTCGTCCTCCAGGGTGAGGTAGGCCATGAGGGTATTGTTCTTTGTGGTCCGGGTGCGGAAGCTGGTTACAATGCCGGCGATGACCACCCGCTGGCCGTCGTGGTACTCCGAGGGGCCCTCCTCCTGCTCGAAGTCCAGCAGGATGGAGCCCACGGAGACGGCCCCCAGACCGGCGAGGGCGCTCCGGTAGTGGTCCATGGGGTGACCGGAGAGATAGAGACCGGTGACCTCCCGCTCCATGTTCATCAGCTCCCGGGGTTCAAATTCCGGCAGGTCCGGCAGCACCAGGTCGGGGAGGCCGGAGCCGGCGGAGGAGGAGGGTGCGGTCCCCTCCATGGAGAAGAGGTCCATCTGCCCCTCCACATTCTGCCTGCGGGCGGCGGTGAGGCTGTCCAGCACCTGGCCGTATACAGCCATCAGCTGGGAGCGGCGGCAGCCGGTCTGGTCGAAGGCGCCGGCCTTGATGAGGCTCTCCAGCACCTTCCTGTTCAGGTCGCTGTCCGCCATGCGGGAACAGAAGTCCATGAAGCCGGTGAAGGGACCGTTTGCAGTCCGCTCCTTTATCATGGCCTCGATGACCTGCCGGCCCACCCCCTTGAGGGCGGCCAGGCCGAAGCGGATGCCGTCCTTTGTAACGGTGAAGTCCGCTCCCGACTCGTTGACGCTGGGGGGCAGGAGACGGATGCCCATGTTCTTGCACTCCCGGATGTACTCCGCCACCTTCTCGGTGGAGTCCAGCACGGAGGTGAGCAGGGCGGCCATGTACTCCTTCGGCCAGTGGCACTTGAACCAGGCGGTGCGGTAGGCGACGATGGCGTAGGACACGGAGTGGGCCTTGTTGAAGGCGTACTCCGCGAAGGCGTCGATCTCGGAGTAGATGGCCCGGGCCGTCTCCTCGGGGATCCCGTTTGCTATGCAGCCGGGGATGTTCCGCTCCGGGTCCCCGTATATGAATGCGTGCTGCTCCTTCTCGATCTCCGAGCGCTTCTTCTTGCTCATGGCCCGGCGGACCATGTCCGCCTGTCCCAGGGAGTAGCCCGCCAGCTGCTGGAAGATCTGCAGCACCTGCTCCTGGTAGACGATGCAGCCGTAGGTGACGGAGAGGA
>CAYYHY010000062.1:0-13255 GCA_964471855.1 uncultured Oscillospiraceae bacterium
GGGCTGGCAGACGGAGGAACCGATCCTCCGGATCAGCGGCAAGGCAAGTGTCCACGAACCTGTTGCATTTTGCCTTTCTATCGTATATCATTACGCCAGGACTTGAATTTCAGGGGATCGCACAGTGTTTCACCGGGTGCCGGTCCGCAGGATCTCAAAAAGGAGGTGTGCCGCTTTGAGAGGAAAGCGCAGCAGTTTCAAGAACCGCGTTCTGTCTGTCCTGCTTGCGGCAGGTATTGTCTGCTCTCTCGGCCTTGCGCCAGCGGGGACACCCCATGTGCACACGGAGGCATGCTTCCTCCTCTCTCCCGAGCAGAAGGTTCAAACCTGCGGGGTCCGGGATTCAGCACACACCCATGATGCTGTGTGCTATGACGCATCCGGGGATCTGGTCTGTGAACTGGAGGAACTGGAGGAGCATGTTCACGGAGAAGACTGCTATGGGCAGGTTCTGGTCTGCGGACGGGAGGAGCACACCCATGACGGGAACTGCGGACTGGAGGAGGACCCCCCGGTCTGTGACAAAGAGGAGCATGTGCATTCAGATGAATGCTGGCAGAGCGGGCTGATCTGCAGTCTGCCGGAGACGGAGGAGCGGCATCAGCACTCTGAGGGCTGCTTTGAGATTATTCCGGCCCAGTACAGCGAAGAGCCGCTGTGCGGCTTTTCGGAAGAGAGCGGTCCTGAAGACGGAGAGGATCCGCCGGAGCCAGGCAGCGGAGAGGACAGCGTACCGGAAGATCCGGACGGAGAGAATGCATCTCCGCCCGCGGAGCCTGAGGCTGAAGAACCCCCGGAAGACGGGAATGCAGCCGCACCTGAAGGCAATGGAACGCCTGCTCCCGAGGACGGCAGTATGTCAGGCTCCGGGGAAGAGCCCGGGGATGACGGCATGTCTGATCCTGAGGGAAAACCGGAGAACGGCGGAACGTCTGCTCCTGAGGACGGCAGTTTGCCCGGCTCCGGCGAAAAGCCCGGAGATGGCGGTACAGCTGCGCCTGAAGAGGATGATGCATCCGGCTCCGGGGAAACCCCCGGCGGGGACATCCCACCGGCCCCCGGGGAAGAGCCGGATGGCGGCAGTGCCGCTGAACCGGAAGCGCCTCCTGAGGATGAGCAGACAGCCGCCCCTGAGGACCCGCCGGCGGCTGAAGATGACCCCGCTTCTCCGGAGGACGGCACATTCGTTTTCGAGATCCGTGACGGCATGCATGTACTCTGGACCATATCAGGAGTGCCAGAGCACGACCCGCAGGGGGAGCAGCCGGATTTTGAGGGCAGTCCGGCCGCGGATTCCTCCCCGCGCCTCAACGACTTTCTGGAGGGCATCGATGTCCTGGATGAGGAAGGAAACCCTGTTACGGAGGAGAATCTGAAGTCTGGCGAGCGGTACGACTTCAAGCTGAGATTCAAGGAACTGCCGGAGCAGGAGAAAATATTCCGGCCTGCGACAGAAGAAGAGCTCAGGGCTTTAGGCCTGACCGACGAGGAGATTGAGGGCGGTCCCTGGATGTATGTGGAACTGGGCGAAGATGTGTCTGCGGAGGGCGGCACAGCTTCTTCCGACGACAATCTGCGCGTGTCCAAGGACGGAAAGTACCTCCTTGTCAAATATGAGGGCGACGAATCCCAGCAGATGGACAGCGTCGAGGTGGACTTCTTCGCGACCCTCGAAAAGGGCACAGATCCGGAAGGGTTCCATGTGCTGGAAGGTGAGACGGGCACCTGGAAGCCGCAGCCGGCGCAGGATCCGTACGTGCAGAAGAAGGGTGTCTACAATCCTGGAACTCACTGCATCGACTATGAGATCCAGATCTGCAACCCTGGAACTGAGGAACTCAGTTCGGTCACGCTGAACGATGCGTTTACAGACAGCGAAACCGGAAAGATGCCGTCACTCGTACAGGGCAGTGTGAAGCTGGGCAGTGAGCCTCTTCCGGACAGCAGCGTCTCAGCAGACCCTGGACAGCTGCATTTTAAGGACATCGGACCGGTGCCGGCCGGCACCTGCACAGTCCTGACATACTCCCTGGATGTCTCGGAACAGATGAAAGATCTGGAGAACAGCAGCACATTCTGGGTCGACAATACCGTTGTCATGTCTGTGCAGGGTCATGAAGATGATACAGACAGTTCCCGTACGGACGTCTACCGTCCGTCGCTGGACAAGATAGGGTACGGGAACGGTGAATTCTGGGGTGCCGACCCGACTATTCGCTGGAACATTGATGCATACGACCCCTATTCTTCACTGGCAGATACAGTGTTCACAGAGCATCTGCCCCCGGGCATCACTTTTGCCGATATCGTCGGCGTCCTGTTCCGCGAGTCTGTTGATGGAAACATGCAAGATCTGCAGGTGTACGTGAACACGGAAAAGAAGCATACGTTTGATGAGCTGCTGAAGTTCATGCACCAGGGAGCGAATGAGAATGAGGTGATTTTCGACTTTCGAAGCATGCCGCAGGAGCTGAAGGACAAAATCTTCAAAAACGGCGGTCACAGGCTGTACCTGTCGGTGATAACAGAAGCGCCTGGACCGGGGGTGTATGAGAATACAGTCACGGCAGCCCTGCCCAGTGATGGAGGAGTGGAACGGAGCGCGGACTTCGCCGCAGTTCTTACCTTCGATGGCGTCAGTGTCCAGAAATCCGGGCATCTGGCAGAAGACGGGAAGCAGATGGAGTACGAGATCCAGATGCGGGTTGGTCCGAATATCCCGGACGGGGGGTCCGAGTACGGGATCGGAGCGGGCTTGATTGACCTGGTGAGTGTGACGCCCGAGGCGGGCAGGGTTGGACGTCTGGATATCGATGAGGGACTGACCATCGAGTCGGTTACGGCGAAATATGACGGCGGAACCTGGGAATTTACTAAGGACGGTGACTCCGGGCACGAGTTTGCCGTGCGGTCTGTCGCCACCTTTGGCACGGCGGATGACGGCGCACTGAGCGACAACGAGAAACGGGGATTTAAAGACCGCGGAAACTATTTCACAGCGATCATCCTGAACCCCCAGTATGAGGAGAAGTATACGCTTCCGAATGGAACTTCCGTGCCATGGAGGGTGTGGGGCAAGTGGCCCGAAGAACTGGCAAGCAAGGACGTTACGGTGACGTTCAAGTACCGTCTGGACCCCGGGAAGGCATATTTTGTCAATTCCGGAAAAAACACGCGGGAGCCGTTTGAAGACTGCAGCACGCTGGCAGATTACCTGAAGAAGAAGGGCGACATCGTACTGGACAACTATGCCACCGGCGCTGTGAAAGGCGCTGTGAGCTCGCGGGGGTACAGCCACAATCTGGTCGTTCCGGTGAGCAAAAAAGCAACTGACCATGTGGACCTGGTCGACGGGGAGAAGTATGTGACCTATGAGGTCTCATTCCGGAACGGACGCGAGAATGACGGCGCTGTGCCGCATTCTGCTGAGAATATCGTCTTTCACGATGTATTTGACAGCCGCATGGAGTATGTGAGCGGGTCGCTAGTTGTGAAGGCTGCAGCAGTGGACGGCACTGCCGAGACATTCCAGTACGGAGGCGTGATTTCCGGAAACGAGATCACCATCCCCTGGAAAGAGCTGTTGTCTGTTTCGTCCGGGAAAACGCTGGAGGAGGTCTTCCATGAGCAAACCTCCGACTGGAACTGCACATTCACGTACGAGCTGCGCCCCGGTCCGGGGATGCCCTCTGACCAGTCGAAAGTAGAGATAACCAACAATTCGTGGATGACTTTTGGCACAGGACCCTGTGAGACAGACCATGGACAGGCGGCCATTGATTTTCCCACCGGGGTGCTGACCAAGCGCAGTGCACTGGAAGAGGGCAAAGTGGCGTTCTATGTTGAGATCAACGAGCAGAGCCAGGATCTGGACCCGGAGAGCGAGACGCTGACCGTCAGGGATGCACCGGAAAATCTGAAGTATCTGCGGTATGTCCAGGGCAGTTTAAAGGTCGAAGTCTTCCGGGGCGGATCATGGACAGAACTGACGGAAGGAGTAACAGAGACCGTAAAAGAGGACGGCTCCTTTGAGCTCACTGTTCCAGATGAGACACATCTGCGGCTTCACTACAGCTACGAGCTGACAGAGGACAGCGCTGGCAAAACGGATGTGGAGATTACGAACACGGTGCAGATCGGCAACAGCGGACCGTCCGACGGTGACACCTGGACGTTCACCGAGACGGAGATTCATTCCAGCCATACGGAGAGCCACAATACGAAGTTTACGCTGAAGAAGGTCCGGTCCGGGGACGATGTTCCTGTCTCCGGGGCGAAGTTTGTTCTCTATGCCCACAATCTGGCCGGTCTGGTGGATGAGGCGGTACAGCAGGAGGTCAGAGACAGCGGCCTGCCGGAAGAGTACAGTTACGGCGGGCGTGCATATTTCCCGGCAGCGGTGTTTGAAACCGGCGGGGACGGAACCTGCGTGATCACCTGGACGCTGCTGAAAACCAACGTAACCTACCTGCTGGCTGAGGCTTCCGTACCGGAGGGATACGAGAGGCTGGAGGGCATGATTGCGGTCAAAGTCGGAGAGGATGAAAAGATCACATTTCTTGACGGCGGAGGGGACCTGGTTCATGCCGGGGAAAATGGCTTAATCGTTGAGAATACGTATGGTGCCATAAACCTGCCGATGACAGGCGGTGCCGGCGCCGGCGCATGGGCAGCAGCCGGTGCTGTGCTGTACGCCGCCCTGGCTGCTGCTGCGGCGGCAACAAGGCGGAAAAAGACCGGAGCGCAGGAATCATGCAGGAAATAGGATATCTGTCCGGCTGTGAAGAGCAGAACGGACAGACACTTCCTGCCCGGGATGCCCTGCGGATGGAGAAGCTGCAGAAAAGGGCAGGATTTGCATGGCTGTGCGGAGGGGGAAACAGTCAGACATGTATCAGCATGTGAAGAAAAGCGAACTGCCGGGAGCTGTGGGCAGGAAACACGCGGTCGGGGTCAGGCTGACGGGACTCCTTCTGGCCGTGGTCATTGCTGCATCGATGCTTCTTCCTGCGGCTGCCGCAGAGGATGAAAACCTGACCATTACAATCCGGAACAACAAGGGTCTGCAGCACATGCAGGCGGGTCAGTTCACCGTCTACCAGCTGTTCAGGGGCACAGTTGCAGACGCGGAGAACCACGGCGGCAGCTATGACAGCGAGCACCACAAGAACGAATTCAACGCAGAACACTGGAACGACCGGGTGCTCGGCAATATCGAGTGGGGCGCCAGCGTGAAAGACAATGGCGCGGCGCTGCTGACCTATCTTCAGTCTCTGACAGATCCCTGGGCCGGCGGTTCGGCAAACATCTTCAAGGAAGTCACTGCGCCTGTGCAGCTGGCACAGCTCCTGGAGGGCAAGTCCCAGGACTTCATGCAGCACTTCGCCGCCGCGCTGATTGATCATCCAGGGATGGCTAAATTGACGGAAGGCAGCGATTATACAGAGACGGTGAACAACCAGGATGACGCTGCAGATGACACGACCGTGATCGATGCTACAAGCTCCGGCACCGGCTACTATTTTTTCTGCGAGGAAGAAGACAGTCTGGATGAGAAGACCGAGTTCATCATCGCTGTGCTCGGCAGCCAGATCATCGACCTGAAGGGGACAGCTCCCGAGGTGGACAAGAAGATCTGCACAGGAACGGACGGCAGGAGCTATGGTGATGCAGTCCAGACCGGCGATCTGGTCGAGTTCGAGCTGACCGGAACCTTTGCGGAGAATGTGGGGGACTTTTCGGTCTACCAGTACAAGTTCACCGACACCCTGGCCAAAGGATTTACCTACAAAGCCGAGGTGAAGGTGGAGCTGGAGAATTCGTCAGGCCAGAAGTACGTAATCAGTCCGTCGGAATATGAGGTGACGCCGCCTGCAGGGGCTGATTCGAAGCCGGCCCAGGACAGCACCATTACTTTCGATTTCGGCGACATCAAGAAGGGCAAGGACGGTAAGAAGGGCCTGTCTTTTACAGACATGGACCCTTCCAACGGCAGCAAGGGAACCGTTGACATCTCCGCGGGGATGACTGTCCACATCTTCTACAAGGCGCAGCTCAACGAAAGCGCCGCCGTGGGTGCTGGAGAAGACGGACGCGGCAATGTGAACGACGTCACACTGACCTATTCGAACGATCCGGATCCGGAGGATAACGGAAATACAACGCACACCAGTCCGAAGGAGTACGTCCACGTCTACACATTCGGTCTCGACCTGAAGAAGGTCGGCGATGACCTGGACCACGACACGGAGGGCCTGCAGTATGCGGGCTTTATCCTCATCGACAATCGGGACGGTTCCAGTACGAAAGGCAAAATGGCCAAGTTTGCCGATGTGAACGGGACAAAGATGCTTGAGAAGTGGGTGGATTCCTCGGAAGGATATGAGGCCCTCTACAATGCATATAAAACGGCAAAAGAAGACTACGAGAAGGCCCCCGACTCTGAAAGAAGCTCAAAATACGCGGCCTACACGGCAGCCATCGGGAATTTGAGCGCCTATGTCCTCACCTCTGATGCGAACGGCAAGATTCCAGGCGCTGGCGGCATTGACGGGGGGACCTACAAACTGCAGGAGGTCGTCACTCCGTACGGCTACAATACGGCAGCAGACATTGAATTCAAAATTGAGCCTGCCTTCGACCCCGTAACGGGCGAGCTCACTTCCATCAAGTACTTCAGCAGCATCGACAGCGATTCAGATATTGCTACTCCGGAGAAAGACCCGGGCGGCTACGTCAAGGGTGATTCAGCGTTTACCTCCGGCCTGATGCCGCAGACCATCGTCAATGAGCAGGCCCCCTTCCTGCCCCTCACCGGCGGCACCGGTGCGGCGCTTGTTGTCGGCATCGGCTGCCTTGGCTTCCTGATCTTTGCCGCGGCGGCGAAGTTCTCCAGGAAGAAAGACGGCGGGGAGTAGAAACAGGCGCATAAATCGGAGGCAGAAGCAGTGAAGGAGAAACTGCGCCGGGCCGTCCATATTCTCTCTGTGCTCGGCATGGCGGTCTGTCTCTGCGCTGTTCTTTACCCGGTCTTTGGCGGTCTGGTCAATTCGCTCCAGCACCACGGCGTCGTCAGCGAGTACCGGGGTGCGGCGGAGAAGACGGATACAGCGGAGTCCGGGAGACTGCTGCAGGAGGCGGAGCGCTGGAATGCGGACCTGTACGGGCGGGGAGCCGCCCTGCAGAACCTGCCGCAGAGCATGGACGCAGTGTACCGGGAGGTACTGAAAATCCCCGGCACGGACAGCATCGGTTATATCCGGATTCCGAAGATCGATGTGCTGCTGCCTGTCTACCACGGCACGGACGAGGATGTGCTGAACGCCGGGGTCGGTCACCTGAGCGGGTCTTCGATCCCGGCCGGGGGAGCGAATACGCATGCAGTACTCACCGGACACTCGGGTCTGCCGTCCCAGAAACTGTTTACAGACCTGGACCAGCTGGAGCCGGGGGACCGGTTTACGGTTACGGTGCTGAACCGGACGCTGACCTACCAGGTCCGGGACAGCGAGATCCTGCTTCCGGAGGAGATCGAGCTGAACATTGAGCCGGGAGAGGATCTCTGCACCCTGATCACCTGCGTCCCGGTGAGCATCAACACCCACCGGCTGCTGGTGCACGGGGTCCGTGTGGCGGACACACCTTCAGTCCCCGGCGGGGGACCGGCAGCCGAAGTGGAGGAGCCGGAACCGATGACCCGGGTCTTTGTCCGCACCATCTTTCTGCTGGCCCTGACTGCAGTTCTGGGAACCGCCTTCCTGATTTTCACAGTAAGACTTGTGAACGGGAAACGCCCCGGCAGGAAGAGCGGGAAGAAAGAAGGGGAACAGGACCAGGAGCGCGGGCAGACTTGAATCCCGTCCCGGTTTCTGGACAGAAGGGGCGTTCAGTCCGGCGGATGCAGAAGACCCGCATATGCAGGGTTTAAAACGGAAAGACGGAAGAGGACCCGCACGGCAGATTCAGCCATGCGGGTCCTGTTTATGGGCTTATTTTTTTCTCCGCAGCAAAGGCGTGATGCAGAGCAGCGTCAGCCCGGCGGCTGACAGGAGGAGCAGAGTGATCCACAGAGCCGGATGGCTGCTGTCGCCGGTCTGGGGGACCCCGGAATCCAGGAAGTTTGCAAAGTGGACGGATGTGCCGCTGCCCAGGGTGCCGGATGCACCGTCTGAGGCGGTCATGTATCCGCCGCTGTCCGCCTCCTGCTCCGCAACCGTGTAGGATGCACCGGCGGGAAGACCGTCGGCACGGGCGGATTCGCCGTGCTTCAGCGTGAACTCTGCTCTGCCGTCCTGGAAGGTCATGGCGCCGTATGTGCCGCTGATGGAACTGCCGTCCAGGGTGACGGTGAAGTGCCACTCCTTCGTTTTGTCCCCGGCTCCGGTCACCGTCTTGCTGACGGTCAGATCTGCAGAGGAATCAGCGGGATGGTCAGGCGGACCGGCCGGAGGGCTGCTGGACGAGGTGTCTGTGGAACTGCCGGGAGAATTGCCCGGGGGACTGTCCGTGGGAGGCCGGCTGTCCGAGGGACTGTCCGAAGGAGTACCGGAAGTATGGCCGGGGGTGCTTCCTGGCGGCTCATCCGGGGGGCTGTCCGGAGGGGAGTCATCCTGCCTGCTGTTGACAAACCTTGCAAAGGCTGTGCCGCCTGCGGGCACCGTGCCGGTGGCGCCGCTGGATTCCGTTGCGTAGCCGTCCCTGTCCGCCTCTATTTCCAGCACTGTGTAGCCGGTGCCTTCCGGCAGACCGATGGCGCCCATGGTCTGTCCGCCCTTCAGGGAAAACTCGGCCGTGCCGTCTGCAAACTCCATGCTGCCGTACGTGCCGCTGACCGACCTGTCATCGAGCACCACGGCGAAGTGGAACTCTTTCTCCGGATCCCCGGCGCTGCCGGTGACGGTCTTGGTTACAGCCAGATTTCCGCTCTCGTCCTCCGGCGGCGGGGTGCCGGGGCTGTCCCTGTGATTCTCAAACTTTGCGCAGGCTGTCCCGCCGTCCGGTATGGTGCCGGTGTCCCCCTCTGCGATAACTGCATAGCCGTCCGCATCTGCCTCTGCTTCGGTTACGGCATAGCGGGTTCCGGCCGGCAGATTCCTCAGGGCGGCGCTTCCGTCATGCTTCAGGGTGAAACTTGCCGTGCCGTTCTCGAAACGGATGCCGCCATAATCTCCGGACAGAGGGGGATTCACGGTGACAGTGAAGTGCCACTCCCGCTCCGGCTCTCCGGCAGTGCCGGAGACCACCTTCGTCACAAGCAGATTCCCGCAGCCCTTCTCCGGGTCGGGCGGGGGCTCTGCGTTCTTTGTGTTTGAAACCTCCACACAGGCGACGCCCTTCCCGGGAAGCGTGCCGCTGGCAGAGGGGGTGAAACTGGCCGTGTAGCCGTCCATGTCTGCTTCCGTCTCTGTGACGGTGTAACCGGTGCCGGCAGGAAGGCCTGTGGCGGCCTTTGATTTGCCGCTTTTCAGAGTGAAGCGGGCCGTGCCGTTTTCGAAGGACATGCCTCCGAAGACGCCGTTTATGGAGGCGTCATCCAGAGTGACCGTGAAATCCCAGTCCTTCCAGACGGCACCAAGATTCCCTGATACGGTTTTCGTTACAATCAGGCTGCTGGAGAGACAGTTCTCCATGATGTCCGTGTAGTACTTCACAGAGCCGTCCCCGTCATCTGCCCCCAGGACCCGGAGGATTCTCCGGACAGGGGAGCGGGAGCGGGCCAGTGAGCCGGGGGGCATGACCGAAACTGCAGCGCGGTTGACGATGCTGCCGTCCTGCCGGTCCGGGTCGATATGGAATCCGTCCAGGTCTCCGTCCTCAATGCCGTACTGCCAGTAAAGGTCGGCGTCCCCGTTTACCCGGCAGGTGAGGTATACGGTCCCCGATTCCTCTGCCTCTGCGGAATGCTCCCATCTCACGGCTGTGATGTTTTCGCTGTTTACGGTCTTTGTGATCTTCCAGCCGTACCCCTCAGACTCGTCCTTCCCAGGTTCAAGGAGGAGTTCCTCCCTGCCGTCCACACCGGCGGAGATGAAATCAAGGCCGCCGTCGATCGGGTCTTCTATCAGAATATCTGCTGCGGACGGGTTGCCGCTGGAATCTGTGTTCGTGTTGAGCCAGTTCAGGGCATAGGTAACCAGACTGCCCCTGCTGACAGGTTCAAACGTGAAGAGGGTGAAACCGGGGACCTCCCGTTCCGAGACCGGACTGACAGGTTCGCCGTTGATCTCGATCTCATCCTTCAGGGGAAGGCTGAGCCTGGTGTTTACGAAAGCCGCCTCAGAGTTTCTGTTTCCCTGGATTATGCCGGCGTCCCCGAACTGCCCGGCAAGATAGCCGCCCTGGTTCGCTTCCATTTCCTCCACCGTGTAGGCAGTGCCTTCCGGAATGCCGCTGACGGTGCATGTTTCGCCGCCCGTCAGAGAGGCGGAGCCGATGCCGTTTACAAAGAAGATGTCCCCGAACTGTCCTGTAATGGTGCTGTCATCCAGAACGACCGTGAAGTGCCATTTTCTGTCCCTGTCAGGGCTGATGCCGTTCAAAGTCTTTCTGAGGGTCAGACCGCCGGTCTGCCGGGTGTCCTCCTCTGTCGTGTTGGTGAACTTTGCAGATGCGGTTTCATCCGCAGGAATCCTGCCGTTGGAGCCGGAAGACCAGGTTTTGAGACCGTCCCGGTCTGCTTCTGACTCCAGAACTGCATAGGCGGCCCCTGCAGGCAGCCCGGACGCCTTTTTCGTTTCACCGTGCCGCAGGGTGAACCGGGCGGTGCCGTCTGCAAACAGCATGTCTCCGTACTGGCCGCTGACTGTGGTGTCATCCAGGGTGACGGTAAAGTGCCACTCCCTGTCCGTGTCCACATCTCCCCCTGCTGTCTTCCTGACGCTCAGACCTCCAGTTTCCGTATTCTGGGGCGGTTCCGTGCTGTTGACAAAAGAGGCTTCCGCTGTGCCACCCGGTGGTATGATGCCGGCTGCACCTGCGGGGCTGGTGCAGTACCCGTCCTGGTCTGCCTCGGTTTCCGTCACTGTATAGGCGGTGCCGGCGGGGAGGCCGTATGCGGTGAAGGTCCCCCCGGAGGGCATGGCGAACTCTGCGATGCCGTCTGTAAACAGCATGTCTCCGTACTGGCCGCTGACTGCCGTGCTGCCGAGGAACACCCGGAAGTGCCAGATCCTGTTCCTGTCCGCATTCACCCCTGTGACGGTCTTGGTTACGGAAAGACTGCCCTCCGGCAGTTTCTGCTCAACGGTCCTGCTGTTTGTAAATTCGGCTCTGGCAGTGCCGCTTTTTGGAATGATGCCGCTGGCCCCCGTGGAGACAGAGGTGTAGTCTGCGTCCGGATCTTCTGTGACGGTGTATGCATCCCCTGCGGGGAGATCTGTGATCCGGATGGTTTCGCCGTGTTTCAGGGAGACCGAAGCCTCCTGGCCGGTAAACAGTACGCCCGCGTCTTCCGCTGTGCCGTCCGCAGATGTAAGGACGGCAGGGAACTCCCGGTTTGCGGCTGTGTCATTCAGCCTTACATGGAAGGTCCAGACTCTGTCCCTGTCGCCTGCGCCGGTCACCGTTTTGCTTATCTCAAGGCTGCCGGTGTCCGTTCCGTCGGAGGAAGCCGAGTTGGTGAAGACGACCTCCGCATTCCCTCCTGCGGGCACAGTGCCGCTGGAGCCGGGGGCGGATGTCCTGAACCCGTCCTGGTTTGCCTCAAGCTCCGTCACCTCGTAGTGCATCCCGGCCGGCAGGTCTGCGGCTGAAAGGGACTCCCCGTGCCGGAGGACAAATTCTGCGGTGCCGTTTCTGAACATCATGGCTCCGTATGGGCCGCTGATGCCGGGGTCCTCCAGGGTGACTGCAAAATGCCAGTTCCGCTCCAGGTCGCCGTCCGGGACGGTTTTGGTGACGGTCAGACCCCCGTTCTTTGGAACCTCAGCCGTGTTCGTGTTTGCAAAGCGGGCTTCTGCTGTCTCATTTTTCCGGATCGTCCCGGTATCGCCTTCGGACGAAGTGGTGTAGCCGTTCCGGTTTGCCTCAGTTTCTGTTACGCTGTAACTGGCGCCGGCCGGCAGACCGGCAGCCGTTTTTGACTCACCGCTTTTCAGGGTGAACCGGGCTGTGCCGTTAACGAACGTCATGTCCCCGTAGATGCCGTTCACTGCGGTGTTGTCCAGGACAGCAGTGAAGTGCCAGTCTATGCCCGCACCGGTGCCGGTCACCTTCTTGGAGACCAGAAGGTCCCCTGTAACCGGCTCAGGGGCCGGCTTTGTGTTTGTGAATGCAGCTGCCGACTCCTGGTCCGGCTGGACCGTCCCTGTGCCCCCGGTCACTTCTGTCATGTACCCATCGGGGCTGGATTCGGCGTCTGCCCCCTCTTCTGCTACGGTGTAGGCAGTGCCGGCGGGCAGACCGGATGCGGTTCTGCTCTCGCCGTGTCTGAGGGAAAATCTGGCGATGCCGTCTGTGAACGTCATGCCGCCGCAGGTGCCGTTCAGAAACGGGTCACTGAGGGTTACGGTGAAATTCCACAGCTTTTCCGGGTCTCCTTCTTCCCCTGCCACGGTTTTGGAAACGGTCAGACTGCCCGACCGTATTTCGGAAGATACCGGCTTGGGCCAGGCGGTGCAGGAGTCAGACATCTCTCCTGTATGCGGGTCGGGGCTGGGGAGTATGATGCAGAGAGGCTGGGCCGAATAGGCTACGTCTATGAGGGACGTGCGGCTTCCCATGACCAGGTACAGTCCATGGTCAAGACCGTCAAACGTCAGGCGGCCGTCTGCCGTGGCTTTGTTCTGCTGGTACCTGATCCGGGGGGAGGAGCTGGAGACAATGCCGGCCAGTTTCTCGGCCGCCTCAGTCCAGTCGTTGTTGGAGCTGGTATGGTAGTCCAGGACTACGCCGCAGTCCTCAAATCCCTGTGAGTATGTGCCCGGGTTCATGGCGCCGCTGCTGTCAGCCTCGGCAACCTTGTAGAGGTAGAACTGTGCGTTGTTGAGGGGGCTGCTGCTGCCGTTGTGTTCGGCGTAGTACTCCACCGTCAGGCTGCAGTTCCCTTCAGCGGCGCTGCTTCCCGCATCTGCTGCCAGACCGGCAGGAATAAAGCTGGCAAGCAGAACTGCCAGGCAGAGGAGTGCTGGCAGCACTCTTTTCAGCGTTTGTCTTTTCATGGTACTGCTCCTCCTGCCTGGGGCTGCGGTCTGCAGTGGTCCCAGCCTTCGGTTTGTACATGCTTCCGGTCCAAATGCCTGCCGGTTCAACAGAACAG
>CAYYHY010000063.1:0-13118 GCA_964471855.1 uncultured Oscillospiraceae bacterium
GAGCTGCTGCTGGGCAACATCGCCAACACGGACGCCCAGATGCTCTCCCAGGGGCTCAGCGCCCTGGGCCTCAATGTTTACTGGCACACCACCGTGGGGGACAACCCGGAGCGGGTCCGCCAGGCGGTGGCCCATGCCAGGGAGCGGGCGGACATCATTATTACAACCGGCGGTCTCGGTCCCACCTGCGACGACCTGACGAAGAACGTGCTGGCGGAGTCCTTTGGAAAGAAGCTGGTCTTTGACGAGGCCTCCGCGGAGCGCATCCGCTCCTTCTTCCGCCGCACCGGCCGGCCCATGACGGAGAACAACCTGCAGCAGGCCATGCTCCCCGAGGGGTGCACCGTCCTGGTCAACGACTGGGGCACGGCCCCGGGCTGCGCCTTTGAGGCGGGGGGCTGCCACGTCATCATGCTCCCCGGTCCCCCCAGCGAGTGCCGGCCCATGTTTGAGTACAGAGCGAAGCCCTACCTCCAGAGCCTGTCCGAGGGGGTCATCGTCTCCCATACCCTGAAGCTGTTCGGCATCGGCGAGTCCGCAGTGGAGGCCCAGCTCCGGGATGAGATGAACGCCATGACCAACCCCACCCTGGCCCCCTATGCCAAGGAGGGGGAGTGCGAACTGCGGGTGACGGCCAAGGCCGCCACGGAGGAGGAGGCCCAGGTCCTCCTGGCCCCCACGGTGGAGGAAGTAAAGCAGCTCTTTGGAAACAGAGTCTACGGCGTGGATGTCTCCTCCCTGGAGGAAGTGGTCAAAAATCTCCTGGAGGAA
This sequence comes from uncultured Oscillospiraceae bacterium, assembly GCA_964471855.1. GTDB lineage: Bacteria > Bacillota > Clostridia > Oscillospirales > Oscillospiraceae > Lawsonibacter. The sequence goes on from CAYYHY010000063.1 coordinate 772, forward strand.
AAGGGCATGACCATCGCCACGGCAGAGAGCTGCACCGGCGGTCTGATCGCCAAGCGGATCACCGACCTGCCCGGCGCCTCCCGGGTGTACAGAGGGGGCGTGGTCTCCTATACAGACGAGGTGAAGGCCGGCGTCCTGAACGTCCCCCGGGATCTGCTGGACCGCTTCGGCGCTGTCTCCGCCCCTGTGGCAGAGGCCATGGCGGCCGGCGCCAGAGACCTGCTGGGCAGCGACATCGCCGTCTCCTCCACCGGCGTAGCCGGACCGGACAGAGATGACCGGGGCAACGAGGTGGGCACCATGTTTGTGGGCATCGCCACCCCGGAGGGCACCTACGTCCGGCCCCTTCAGCTCCCGAAACGTCCGGTGCGGGCGCGGCTGCGCACCCAGACCGCACACAACGCCTTCGACCTGGCCCGGCGCTGGCTGTCCGGTCTTCCCTTCGAGGACTGACACGCTGCCTCTTTCATAAACAGCATAAGGCGGATGCTTCCCGGACACGGGGAGGCATCCGCTGTTCTCTTTCCCGGGTTGCTCTCCGCAGGGATCACCCTTCTTCCCGGACAGGGGGCATCCTCAGCCCGGTTCTGACCTTCACCCGCTTCCCGGAGATGGCAGCGCCGAAACACAGGTCCCCGCCGCTGCCGGCAGCGGACAGAGCCTTCGCTGCCAGGCGCTCCAGGCGCCTCTCCCCTGCGCGCCCTGCCCTCCGGAATTCGATGCAGATTCCGGGAAGGCCGGTTCCCTGGACCGGCTCCAGCCGGACACGGAGGTCTTCCCCGCCGGGTTCTTCCCTCACGCGCCTGTAATACGGCCGCAGCAGGGCATTCAGTCCGGTGCAGATGCCGGGTGCAGACCTCTCATCCCAGGGGTCCAGGATGCACCCCAGACCGGAGAGGATGCTGCACAGCTGTTCCTGCAGTGCAGGCACATCCCCCTTCTGGAGAACCGTCTGCAGCATGTCCGCTGCAGTGCCGCCGGCTCCCAGGAGACAGGAGGCCAGCTCCCGCCTGTACAGGAACAGCATCTCTCTGTTCGGAATCCTCACGCTGCAGAGGCAGAAGCCCTCCGGGTACATTTCTGACACCGTCCCTGTCAGATATCCTGTCTGCAGCAGGAATCTGAGTACCGCATCCGCATCGGCGCCGGGTTCGGGAATGGGGGCGCCGGCGGTCCCGAAGACCGCAGGGACGCTCCCCCCTTCCAGGAGAGTTTCCAGCCTGGACAGGGTCTCCGGGTCTGCAGAGCGGAGCAGATCCCGGACAGGGCTGTTTCCGGATATATCAGACCAGTACAGGCCCGGTCTGCCGCCCGTCAGCAGACATCTGTTCAGAGACCAGGGGCAGCAGAGGGTGCGGTTTCCGAACTGATATCCCCCAAACCAGCTGGAGATCTCACTGTACCGTTCAGAGCAGCCGCAGGTATCCAGCACCGTCTGCACCTCGGAGCCGGTAAAACCGAAGTATTCGCTGAAGGGCTCGTCCAGAACGCCGAACGCCCAGAGACCGGTGACACCGTCGAAGATCCCCTCCCGGAGGAGCGGCATAACGCCGGTGAGCACGCCGTACATCAGGCTGCTGTTCCCCTGCAGCCCCATTGAAAACAGATTCCGCAGGAACTTGATCACCTCATCCCGGCACCTCCCCGGCGGACTTCCCAGGACAGGGGTGTCATACTCGTCGATCAGGATCACTGTCTGGCTTCTGTAATGGGCGGTCAGCGCTCTGCTCAGCATCAGCAGGAATATCTCCAGTTCCATCTGGCTGATATTCCGGGGATCCCCGGTCAGCCGCTCCAGATACTGTCTGTCTAACCCGGTGCACCGGCTGCTGGTGAGGAGCTCCCCATGACGGGCAGCCTCTGACCCGGCTGCCCGTCTCATCTTTTCCAGGAACTCCTCCCAGGTGCCGGCTGCGGTATCCTTCAGGCTCAGGAAGATGACAGGGTGCTTCCCCTGGTGGCTGGTGTACTTCTCCCCGCAGCTCCAGATCTGCCTGTCTCTGAACAGGACAGACATGTCCTCCCCGGAGGGCTCGAAGAAGCTCTGGAGCATCCCCATGTTCACCGTTTTCCCGAAGCCCCGGGGGCGGGTGATGAGGCAGACCAGCGAGGGACGGTCCAGGAGGTCCCGGATCATCATCGTCTTGTCCACATAGCAGCATCCGGACGCCAGTACAGGGAAAGACTCCGGGCCTGTGGATACGGGCAGCGGACCTCTCCCGCTGCAGCTGTTCTGACTGGACATGTCAGTCACCCCCTGCTGTATTATATCCATTATCTGCCCGGTGTCCAGCTGTTTTCCGGATTTTCCCGCAGTTTTTCCGGTCCGGCACGCCTTCTGCCTCTTACCTTCCGGTCCCGTCTCCACGTACCTCGCAGACAGAAAAAGCGGGGACCCGGCAGACTGTACCGTTTCCCCGCTGCTGTTCTGTTCTGCCGTCAGCATCATGCGGCGTACTGCCGCATCAGGATATCCCGGCAGCTGATGTGGGAGAAGAAGGAGGTGAGCACCGTGCGGATCTCCTGGTTCTCCGCCTTCACAGTCTGGAAGGTAAGCAGGACCGCCCGGTCCTCCTCGTCCCAGGCCAGCTTGCAGCCGGCAAAGCTGCGGTTGACCAGGTTTACAGCACAGGCGTCCATCTGGAAGGGAAACGCCGTCCAGATCTCCAGACCTGACGCCTCCTGGTTGTAGCCGATGCAGGTCACGCCCTCCGCCAGCAGGAGGGGCTGCCCTGTGGTCCGGTCCAGGCGGCGCTCCACCTGGAAGCGGTAGTAGGTGAGGGCGTTGTACAGGGTATCCAGCAGTTCCTGCTCCGGCACCTCTTCCGCCTCCCCGGGGTCCGCCCGGAGGCTGAGGGACTGGACCGGCTGCACGTATAGCTTCTCCATCCGCCCCCGGATCAGGGCCTCCTCAAAGGGAATGCACTCCCGCCGCATGCGGCTGTATACGGTGGCAGAGGGGATGTCCAGAGCCCTGCAGGCCTCCTCCCGGCTGCCGTAGCAGACCCCGCCCACCTCGCAGGGGATGGGAGAGCCGGGTTCGAAGCCCCTGTGCCGGGCGGCCAGGTCCGCGGCCATGGCCAGGGTCTCGTCCGGCGTCAGACCCCAGCGCCTGCGCAGTTCGTACAGCTGGTTGGGACGGTACCCCAGGCAGACCGCGGCCTCGTGGAGGGAGCCGTAGGAGACCCCCATCCAGCTGCAGGCAGAGGAGCTGCGTCTGCTTCCCTTCTCCCCCCGGACGCAGGACTGGGTGTACCTGCAGCGGCTGATCACCTCTCCGGGGCTCCTGCCCTTCCGCAGCAGCCTGGATGCGCTGGAGTATTCAAGACCGTAGAACTCTGCGAACTCCCTGACAGAGGAAAACTGACGGCCGCCGTACTCGACAGCGCAGGACTGAAACACTGACATGACGGTCACCTCCTGCACCTGCAGATGCTTCTGGCTCACCCGCCCGGCGCGGTCAGCCGCTCTCCGGGCGCCCGCTCAGTGTAACACATCTTTTTGGGGCAGTCAACGGCAAATTTCGTGTTTCAGTGCGAATTTTCAAACTTTTTTCACTGATTTTGTAACATATGCTGCAGAGTCTGCTGCCGTTCCGTGCCGTTTCCGGTGCACTCTGCGCCGGATTCTCCTGCATTTCCCTCTTCCGGACCCCGGATCTGCGCCCGTCAGCCCCTCCGCTGCCCTCCGGGGGTGCAGCGGGCCGGATCGGTCTGTAACAAATGTTTCAGGACTCTCTGCCGCTCCGGAGACGGCAAAGCCCGCCGGGTCAGGAAACCGGCGGGCTCTCGGGCAGAGGTTCAGATTTTCTGCAGGACCTCCAGGATCTCTCCTATGTACATCGTATGCCAGTCCTGCTGGGGGTACCAGGTCTGCTTCACGTCCTCCGGGATCCGGCTGCAGTCCAGCTCCTGGGAGAACCGCCTGCGGCAGACCAGCACCAGGGATGCCTCGGCAAAATAGGGGGCCCCGCAGGCGGCGTGCTCCAGGGTGAAGCCGCAGGCGGCAACCTTGTCCACATCGCGGCCGCTCTTTGAGCCGCACAGGTTCAGTGCGCTGCGGAAGGACTCATCGAAGAAGCTGAGGGTGAAATACTCCTCCCGGTCGAGGAACTCCTTTGTATACCGCTGGGGGCGGATGTAGCAGGTGGCCGCCGGGCTGCCCCACAGGACTCCGAGACCGCCCCAGGATGCGGTCATGGTGTTGCAGGTCTCGCCGGAGCCGGCTGTCACCAGCATCCACTGCCTGCCGATCATGTCGAACACATTGCCCTTCAGGTCGTAAGGGCTCACAGTTTTAAACACGGGTATCCTCCTCCCCTTTCTGTCCTGCCTGCACCTTCTTCTGCAGACATGGCAAAACCGCACCGGGCGCCGGTGCGGTTTAAACGACTGATATCAGGCCAGTCCGAACTTCTTGTTGAAGCGGCTGACACGTCCGCCGGTGTCCACCATCTTCTGCTTGCCTGTGTAGAAGGGGTGACATTTGGAGCAAACTTCGACGCGGATGTCCTTTTTCGTGGAACCAGTCTCAATCACGTTGCCGCATGCGCACCGGATGGTGGTCTGCTCATACCTGGGGTGGATGCCTTCCTTCATATATTTTCACCTCTTTCTCCGTCGAGGGGAGTTCTCATAAGCGCAACGGCTATTCTAACACAGCAGTTTTTGAAAAGCAAGCACAACTTTCCGGGGATTTTATCCCGGCTGGCAGGCATTCCGCTGTTTACGGCAGGGAAGACAGGCGGTCCTCCCGTCTCCGGAAAGACCGCTCTCTGCCCTACTCAACCGTGTAGCCGCCGCGGACCAGGATCTTCACGGACGCAGCCGTTGCCGTCAGACTGCGCTCGGCGATGGTGGCCATGTACAGGTGGTTCTCCTCCAGAGAGGCTCCGGGAATTATGGACTCTCCGGTGGTCTCATCGATGAGGGCCGGGCTGCCGTTGGCATTGACACGGGCCGAGCCGATGCGCAGCAGCATCTCGCAGCCCACCGAGACATTCAGGGTCTGACCCTCGGTCATGGTGACCAGGGTAAATCCCAGGTCCTCTTCAGAGGAGCCGCTGTCCGCCTTGTAGGCCTCAATCTGGGCGGAGAGGTCCCGCTCCAGCTCCCTCTGCTTCGCCGCTGTCTTCTCCTCCACCTGCCGCAGAATATCGGGGATCACCGTCTGGTTCAGGTAGCTGAGGGTTACCAGCGGGTCGTTCTCTCCGCCGGCTGCAGCCAGGGCCACAGTGCCGCAGAGAGCGGTCACTGCCAGCGCCAGGACAGCGGCCACAATTTTTCTGCTCTTCTTCATCAAAATTCTCCTCAGCTTTCATAAGGGGGACCGCTGCCGGCAGTCCCGGTTTTCCATGCCGGCCGTTCCGGCACGCATCTTCTGCATCTGTTTCCGCACAGCGGGCTTTCTGTCCTCTGCGCTCAGATCTCCCGTCCGTTCTCCGTATAGATGCGGGGCACCCTGGGGGCCACGGCACACAGCATCTCGTACTGGATCGTACCTGCCAGGGCGGCGGCCCGCTCCACAGGCAGGTCCGGTCCCCAGACCTCCGCCACGTCGCCGGGCTTCACATTCTGGTCCGGGGCCAGGGAGGCCATGCACATGTCCATGCAGATTCTGCCCTTGACCGGTGTAATCCGTCCTCCCAGCAGCACGCTCATGCGGTTGGACAGGACCCGGTGCAGACCGTCTGCATAGCCTATGGGAAGAACAGCCGTGCGTCCGCCCTCCGGTCCGAAGCTGGAGGTGCGCCCGTAGCTGACAGGGGTTCCAGCAGGAAACTCCCGGACAGCGGTCACCCTGGTCTTCAGAGTCATGAGGGGCTCCAGACCGGGTCCGTCCAGTCCCTCGCAGGCGGGATCCGGATAGTGTCCGTAGAGTGCGATCCCTGGCCGGACCATGTCCAGATGGGTGCAGGGGTAGCGGAGCACGGCGCCGCTGTTGGCGCAGTGGCGGATCTCAAACTCCCGCCCGTACTTCGATTTCATCAGCTCCAGCACATCCAGGAAACGGGTGAACTGCAGCATGGTGTAGTCCTCGTCCCCCTCCCCGTCCGTATCTGAGACGGCAAAGTGGGTAAACACCCCCTCCGCATGGAGGTGGGGCAGGGAGAGGATGGCCTCTGCATCCGCTGCCGCCTGTTCCGTGTCCCGGGCCAGCAGGCCCAGCCGGCTCATGCCGGTATCCAGCTTCAGATGGACCTTTGCCCGCTTCCCTGCGGCTCCCGCCGCATCCGAGAGGGCCTTCGCCAGTTCCGGACTGGAGACAGCCTGGGTGATGTCCAGATCCACCAGCTCCGCCGCCTGTTCCGGTTCAGAGGCTCCCAGAATCAGGATGGGGAGGGTGATGCCCGCCCGGCGCAGCTCCGCCGCCTCCGGCAGGCAGGCCACCGCCAGGTACTCCGCACCCAGACCCTGCAGCCGGCGGGCCAGGGGCACAGCGCCGTGTCCGTAGCCGTTTGCTTTTACAACACCCAGAAACCGGCATCCCGGGGGCAGGAGAGCCCGCAGGGTGCGGTAATTGTGGTCCAGGGCATCCATGCTGATCTCCGCCCAGGTTCTCTGCGTCCGGTCCATCTGACAAACTCCTCTCTTCTGCTTCCGCTGCATGGGCTCCGGCGGTTCTCCGCCGCGGTCAGAACTGTCTCGCCGGGGTCTCCGACATCCCCTTCAGTACGCGGGGAAGCATGCTGATCATGTCCGAGGGAGTCATGCCGTACTCCCCCAGTTCCTCTCCGCACAGATCCCCCGTCTTCGCGTGGCACCATGCCGCCTTCCGGACCAGTTCCGCCGGCTGCATTTCAGCCAGGAGCGGCTTCTGCACCAGGAAGGAGCCCAGGATACCGGAGAGCACATCTCCGGAACCGCCCTTTGCCATCCCCGGGTTTCCCGCCGCCACAATGCACACCTCTCCTGAGGGATCTGCCACTGCAGTCCCGTGTCCCTTCAGGACCAGGATGCAGCCGTGGTCCCGGGCGAAGCTGCGGGCCGTCTGAATCCGGTCCGGCACCGGGAGAGGGGTGCCGGTCAGTCTGGCAAACTCCCCGTCATGAGGGGTCAGCACAGTCAGTGCCTTCCGGGCATCCAGAATATCCAGATGTCCTGCCAGGGCATTGATGCCGTCCGCGTCCAGGACCACCGGAATATCCAGCTCCTGCAGCAGGCGCAGCACCATCTGCTCCGCCTCCGGAGAGCGGCCGAGACCGGGTCCGATCACTGCGGCGTCACAGCCTTCTGTTTTCTCCAGGAGGTCCTCAAAGCGCTCCGGCAGAGGGAAGGGCATGGCCTCCCGGCATCTGCCGGCCAGAACGGGATACACGCTGCGGGGCGTGCCCAGGAACACCAGACCTGCGCCGGACCGCACCGCCGCCTCGCTGGCCAGCAGCGGCGCTCCCGTATAGCCCTCGGAACCCGCCAGGATCATCAGCCGTCCGAAGGTACCCTTGTGTCCGTCCCTGGGCCGGGCGGGGAGCCGGCAGGAGGCGTCGCCTGGCAGGATACAGGTGCGCTCCCTGCATTTCACCGTCTTCTCCCAGACCAGGTCCTCCGGAATGCCGATTTCTGCCGTTACGATCTTTCCGCAGCAGGACGGTCCCTGACCCAGGTAGAAGCCCTGCTTGGGGCAGGTAAAGGTGACCGTCGCAGCGGCGTGCACTGCCTCCCCCAGCACCTCGCCGGTGTCGGCGCTGAGCCCGGAGGGAACATCAGCGGCAATGACAGGGACACGCTGCCCGTACTGGTTCATCATGCGGACGCACTGGAGGAAAACCCCTGTCACCGGCCGCTTCAGCCCGGTTCCAAAGAGGGCGTCCACCATGCACCTGGCTCCGGAGATCCAGACCCTCTGTTTCAGGTCCTCTGCCGTGGGACTGTCACTGTCCGGGTGGAAGTCCTCCACACAGCCTCCCGCCGCCTGGAGCTTCTTTTCCATGGCCAGCGCATCCGGGGTCATCTTCTCCCTGCTTCCAGCCAGGAACACGCGGACCTGATAGCCCTTCTGGAGCAGGAGACGGGCGGCGGCGATTCCGTCGCCTCCATTGTTTCCGGACCCGCAGAACACGGCAATCCGGTACTCCCGGTCAGCACCGGCTGCAATCTGCCGCAGTTCCTCTGTCAGCGGGTCGACAGGTCCGCCTCCCACCGTGAACACTGCAGTGACCTGCGTTCTGTTCCTGCCGGTCTTCTTCAGGGGAACCTGCGTCATCACCTCGGCCGCCAGTGCGGAGGCGGCCGCCTCCATCAGCCTGATGGAGGGCACGCCCCGGTCCTGAATGGCAGCCCGGTCCAGTTCCTGCAGGACAGAGGAAGACGCCGCTGCAAACTGTTCGCTCAGGTTTGCTTCCATTTGTTCTCCCCTCTCAGGTGCGGATCCTTCTGGCTTCCAGGTAGAACCGCTTGTCCTCCGGCTCGCCCACGGAGAAGGCCTTGGCAGGCAGAGGACCGTGCTTTACGATGCCCTCAAACAGCACTTCCTTCTGCATGGGGGGCAGCAGGAAGGCCGCGGTATCCGGTCTCTTCCCCGCCAGGGCGCAGACAGCGGCCGTGCCCTGGATGTAGTCCAGCCGCAGGCCGGGTCTGTCTTCCAGGTACCGGTCCAGGAAGTTCTGCACGGCGGTCACCGGCAGCTGCCCCTCCGGCACGGCCAGGGCGTACTCCCTGTCTCTGCTGACCAGGGTGATGGTCTCCCCTGCCGCATCGGGGTAGAAGCGCTCAAAGGCGTCCGCCACATCTCCGGGGGAAGCCCGGAACAGCACCCGGTGCACAGGCTCAAACTCCAGGGCGGGGTCGTGGAGGTTGCACAGCTCGCAGAGGGCAAACCGGGCCGGCATCTTTCCCCACTGCTCCTCGGGTACAAACCGCTTCTGCCGCTCGTAGCACTCTTTGGCCGTGGCCAGGGAGTGGTTTCCGTCTCCCACGGCCAGCACCAGGGGGTGTTCGCTCTGCTGCGCCGCCCTGTCCGCCAGCCTGGTGAGCACCTCCGCCGTCCGGCTCTTCAGCTCCGGGGTCAGCACCCAGCCCGCCAGGTGTCCGCCGTTTTCCATCAGATCAAAATCGTAGATCTGCCTCATTTCCTTCTTCCGCTCCCCCAGAGGCTCAATCAGGGATCTCTCCGGGTCGTCGGTCACCAGGATGGCGTGAGGCAGCTCCACAGGGGCGTTCTTCCGAACGGACACTCTGGGTGGAATCCGGTCCGATACGGTGCCCTCCGTGCAGCGCACGGGGGACAGGGCCCCCTCCTCATAGTCGTACTGGGTCAGGTCCACCATGCCCACCAGACCCCGGCGCACCCGGCCGCTGCGGAGGGTGCGTTCCACGTAGAACATGCTGTCCGGCCAGGAGGCAAACCGGCCGTCCCGCAGGTACCGGGCCATGGTGCTGTTGATTTCCATGATGTCATGCTCCAGGTCCGGACCGTCCAGACAGCTCTCGGGGAGAATCAGCCGCAGCGCTGAGGGAGCCCGGCCCACTCTCTCCTCCACCCTCTGCCAGTATTCAGGCTGAGAGGAGTACTGGTCGCAGGCCACCACGCTCCACAGGCTCAGGTCACAGCCCCGGGGCATCAGAATATTTGCCGGCCGGAAGGGCAGACTGTCAAACTCAGCGCTCATCGCTGACTCCACTCCTCCTGCTGCTGATTCAGGACCGCCCTGACGGCGTCCAGAAGTTCAGAATACTCCTCAAAGGCAGGAATCTCCGGGTGTGCTGCCCGGATGGCCTCCGGGCTCCGGAACAGGAAGCCGGCGCTGCTGGCCTGGATCATGGCCAGATCGTTGAAGCTGTCCCCCGCCGCTATGGTGTCAAAGCCGCAGCTCTGCAGAGCCCGCACCGTTGTCAGCTTGGACTGGTCGCAGCGCATCCGGTAGCCGGTGATCTCCCCGTTCTCCCCTGTCTCCAGTGTATTGCAGAACAGGGTCGGCCAGCCCAGCTTCTTCATCAGCGGCCGGGCAAACTGCTCGAAGGTGTCTGACAGGATCACCACCTGGGAAGAGCTCCGGAGCTCGTCCAGGAACTCCTTCGCACCCGGCAGCGGGTCAATGCCGGCTATGACGTCCTGTATCTCCTTCAGACCCAGACCGTGCTCCCTCAGGATGCCCATGCGCCAGTGCATCAGCCTGTCGTAGTCCGGTTCGTCCCGGGTGGTGCGGCGCAGTTCGGGGATGCCGCTGGCCTCAGAGAAGGCAATCCAGATCTCAGGGGTAAGAACGCCCTCCAAATCCAAACACACAATGTACATTGATCCCGCTCCTCCTCAGTTCTGCAGGCTCTTCAGGAACCGCTCCATCCGCCGCATGGCCTCTCCCAGATCTTTCAGGGAGGCGGCGTAGCAGGCCCGGAAGAAACCCTCTCCGCCGGGGCCGAAGGCGGTGCCGGGTATGACCGCAACCCTCTGCTCCATCAGGAACCGCTCGCAGAAGGTCTCCGAGTCCAGTCCGGTGCTCTGAATGCTGGGGAATACATAGAAGGCGCCCTTGGGCTCAAAGCAGTGCAGCCCCATGTGGTTGAGGCTCTCCACCAGGTAGCGGCGCCGGCCGTCGTACTCATCCCGCATCCGTTCTATGTCCTCATCCCCGCTGGTCATGGCCTCAACGGCTGCATACTGGCTCATGGTGGGGGCGGACATGATGGCAAACTGGTGCAGCTTGGTCATGGCAGCAATCACAGGGGCCGGAGCGCAGGCATAGCCCAGACGCCAGCCCGTCATGGCGTGGCTCTTGGAGAAGCCGTTGACCACAACCGTCCTCTCGTACATGCCGGGAATGTTCGCCATGGATACATGCCGCTGCCCGTAGGTAAGCTCCGCATAGATCTCATCTGAGACCACCATGATGTCCGTGTCCCGCAGCACGTCTGCGACAGCCTCCAGATCGGCCCGCTCCATGATCCCCCCTGTGGGATTGCAGGGGAAGGGCAGAACCAGAACCTTGGTCTTCGGTGTAATGGCGGCCCGGAGTTCCTCCGCCGTCAGGCGGAACTGGTTCTCCGCCTTCAGTTCCACATAGACCGGCACGCCGCCGGCCATGTCGGTGAGGGGGCCGTAGCATACAAAGGAGGGAGTGGGAATGATGACCTCGTCTCCCGGCTCCAGGAGAACCCGCAGCGCCAGATCCAGGGCCTCGCTGCCGCCTACGGTAACAAGGATCTGGTCTCTGAAGCTGTACTGAAGTCCGAACCTGCGGGCCATGTAGGCGCCGATCGCCCGGCGCAGCTGCAGCATGCCCGCGTTGGAGGTGTACTTGGTCTTCCCCTTCTCCAGGGAGGCAATGCCCGCATCCCGGATGTGCCAGGGGGTGACAAAGTCCGGTTCGCCGATGCCAAGGGAGATGCCGTCGTCCATTTCCTCCAGCATGTCAAAGAACCTGCGGATGCCGGACGGCTTGATCTTCTGAATCCTGGGATTCAGAACGGTCTCATAGTTCATACGAAGTAATACTCCCTTTCTTCCTTTTCCCGGGGCTGGAAGACCAGGTGCTTCTCCTTGTATTTCCGCAGAATAAAGTGGGTTGCCGTCCCTGTCACGCCGTTGATGGGGGCCAGGCACTCGCCCACGAAGCGGGAGACCTCCCGCAGAGTACGCCCTGAAATGATAACCGTCATGTCAAAGGAGCCGCTCATGAGGTACAGACTCTCTACCTCGTCATACTGGTAGATCCGTTCCGCAATCCGGTCAAAGCCGTCCAGCGTCTGGGGCACCACAGTCACCTGGATCATGGCGGTGACATACTCCTCCCGGACCCGGTCCCAGTCGATGATGGCCTTGTAGCCCAGGATGACATTCTCCTTCTCCAGTTTCCGGATCGCTGTGCGGACCTCGTCCACAGGCATGTCCGCCGCCGCAGCCAGCTGCTCCGCCGTCAGCGAACAGTCTTTTTCCAGCAGTTCAAGAAGCTTCTTGTAATCCGTATCCATAAAGGGGGAACCTCCCTCGCAGTTGTTCGTGATTTGTCATTATACACGGCGGCAGTCCTGAATACAATCCCGGATTTCCGCACAGCATGGACTCTCCGCGGGGGCGGCGCCCGGCTGGTCCCTCCCCGTGACAGACATGACCGTCGGCAGGTCCGTTCTCCTGTCATCCGACGTGATATGACAACTGCACCAGTTGACGCAGGGATCGTCCCGGGAGCTTTCCGCTGTCTGCCATAAAACCTGCAGCCCTTCTGCCGCACGGGTTTCTGCCCTCCGGCCGTTCCCCTCCACAGTCATCTGACGTCGTCTGTCAACTGCGCCAGTTGACACAGGACTGCCCCGGAAACTTCCCACTGCCCGGCATAAAACCCCGCAGCCCTTCTGCCGCACGGGTTTCCGCCTTCTGACCGCCTTCTTCTCCCGCCATCCGCATGTCAACTG
>CAYYHY010000064.1:0-13058 GCA_964471855.1 uncultured Oscillospiraceae bacterium
GACCTCGCCGCAGCGGGTCCATACCTCCACCACCCGTGGAGGAGGAGCAGGCAAAGGGTTCCTGAAGGAAGTCTGGCTGGACTTGCAACAGCGAAGTCCAAGTGCGGCAAAGGTTTGAGGGAATCGCAGCTCTGTTGTCGAGGCTCTCGGACCATCTGCATACTGGCTGTGAATCCAGAGGAAACTGGCATTCACCATGGTCCGGGACCGGAACGGCACGGGTATCGATTCGACCTTACCGGAGCAGACACAAGGTCCGCCACTCGTGGAGGGGATGCAGGCAAAGGGTTCCTGAAAGAAGTCGGGACGGACTTGCTACAGCGAAGTCCATGTGTAACAAGGGAAAGCAGCAGTAGCCGTTCAAGATGCCGTGCCTCCATCAGCCAGGGACCCGCAGGTGGAACAGTGCAGGTTCCGATGTGACGGCGGAGCGGGCACAGGATCCCGCCACCAGGGGAGGACGCAGGCAAAGGGTTCCTGATGGAAGTTTGGCCGTACCTGCTACTGCGAAGTCCAAGTGCGGCAGGGGATTGAAGGAGGAGCTGTCCTCCTGATGCGCCTGACGGCCGCCTTGATATGAAACGTTTCACAACGGAGCAGTTCCAGAACCCCTGGCCGGTGTGCAGGGGATACAGACAGAGCAGAAAAAGAGCCGGATGCGGAGAGAGACCGTGTCCGGCTCTGCTGTTTATGTCAGACATGAAGCGGAGGATGCAGGCCGGCCTGTGGAGCGGTGACTTTTCAGCTTTCAGTGGCGGGGTCCTGGCCGCCGTCATGGGGAGAGCCCTCCTGGAGGCCCGTTCCGGCCAGGGAGGCGGGGAGGATGGCGTTCTTTCCGAATCGGGCGCGGATGTCGTCCAGAGTGGACTCCAGTTTCTCCAGCTGTTCCCGCTTGGCGTCCGCCTCGGCGGAGAACAGATCCAGCTGGGCGCCGGCCTCCTCCTCGGGTATGAGGCTGATGGCGGTCACCGTGAGGGCCCGCACCGGTTTCCTGTAGTCCCAGAGCCGGTCCGCCAGGGACAGGGCGGCATGGGATATGTCCCGGGTGACGCAGGAGGGGGCCTCCAGGTGCATCTGGCGGCTGACGTCGTGGAACTCCGGGTCACGGATGGTGAGGGAGACACCCCCGCACTTCATATGGTGTTTCCGGAGCCGGGCAGCCACCTCTCCGGAGAGGCGGGTGATGCCTGCGGAGATCTCGTCCCGGCCCAGCAGGTTGCGGGGGAAGGTGAGGCCGTTCCCCACGGACTTGGGAGGAGCGGATGCGGCCTCCGGGGAGACAGGAGAGCGGTCCAGACCGCAGGCGTAGTCGTGGAGCACCGGTCCCTGGCGGCCCAGCAGGCTGAAGAGAACATTGCGGTCGGCGGCGGCCAGCTCGCCGATGGTGCGGATGCCGTAGCGGGCGAGGGTCTGCTCGGCGGCCTTCCCCACAAAGAGGAGGTCTGAGACGGGAAGAGGCCAGACCAGGGTGCGGAAGTTCTCCCGGGTGATCACCGTGGTGGCGTCCGGCTTTTTATAGTCGCTTCCCAGCTTGGCGAAGACCTTGTTGAAGGAGACGCCCACGGAGATGGTGAGCCCCAGTTCCCTGCGGATTCTGGCCCGGATGCTGTCCGCCAGGGCGGGGGCATCTCCGCCGTACAGATGCAGGGTGGAGGTTACATCCAGCCAGCTCTCGTCGATGCCGAAGGGCTCCACCAGGTCCGTATACTCGTGGTAGATGGCATTAACCTTTTTTGAGTAAGCCCGGTACTTCTCATGGTGGGAGGGGAGCAGGACCAGATCCGGGCATTTGCGCTGGGCCTGCCAGATGGTCTCTGCGGTTTTGACGCCGAAGGCTTTTGCCGGCTCGTTCTTGGCCAGGATAATCCCGTGGCGGCTGGCGGGGTCGCCGCAGACGGCGGCCGGGACGCCGCGCAGGTCCGGCCGCTCCAGCAGTTCCACGGAGGCGAAGAAGCTGTTGAGGTCGCAGTGAAAGATGACCCGGTCCTGTTCCATGTCTCCGCCTCCTTCCTGCGCCGTGTACAGGAATCTGTCTGCCCATTCTAGCACCTGTGCCCCATGTCTGCAATCCCGGACCGGGGACGGTCTGTACAGGCAGGGAGGTATCCCGGCGGGAACTGTTTCTTAAGCCGGCGGGGAATCCTGACAGGCGTGGCCGGAATCCGGAGGGCTGTCTGCCGCAGGATGTGGATAAAGTGGGAGGCAGACGGTCCGGCGGGGATATTCTGCCCCGTTCTGCGTCTGCAGGAGAGAGGGAGTCTGCCTTCTCCGGGAAACTGCGGCGGGGCGCCGGTCCGGGGGAACATCCTGCAGGAGTATTTTTGTATCATCGATTTTCCGGTTGAAAAGAGCGGCGGGATATGATAACATCAAGAGCTAGTACAATTTGACAGGTGTACTGGAAAGAGGCGTTTGGATGTACCTGAAGTCGCTGGAAATTCAGGGGTTCAAGTCCTTCCCCGACCGCACGGTCATGAAGTTCGACGGGGACATTACCGCCATCGTCGGACCCAACGGCTCGGGGAAATCAAATATCGCCGACGCTGTCCGCTGGGTCATGGGGGAGCAGTCCACCAGAGCGCTGCGGGGCAGCAAGATGGAAGACGTCATTTTCGGAGGCACATCCCAGAGGCGGCAGACGAACTACGCGGAGGTCTCTCTTGTCATAGACAACACCGGACACATCTTCCCCATGGAGGAGTCCGAGGTGATGGTCACACGCCGCTATTTCCGCTCCGGGGAGAGCGAGTACTTTATCAACCGGCGCTCCGTGCGGCTGAAGGATGTCAACGAGCTCTTCATGGATACCGGCCTCGGCCGGGAGGGCTACAGCATCATCGGCCAGGGCAGGATTGATGAGATCCTCTCCGTCCGCTCCGCCGACCGGCGGGAGGTCTTTGAGGAGGCGGCGGGCATCTCCCGCTACCGCCACCGCAAGGAGGAAGCGGAGCGCAAGCTGGAACGCACGGACGAGAACCTGGTCCGCATCAGCGACAAGATCGCGGAGCTGGAGCTGCAGGTGGCGCCCCTCCGGGAGCAGAGCGAGAAGGCGAAGCAGTTTCTCCAGTACCGGGACGAGGTGAAGAGCCTGGAGATCTCCGTCTGGCTGGATACCCTGGAGAAGCTCCGGGCGGGAGCCATCCGCCTGGAGACCGATCTGGCGGAGGCCCAGCGCCAGCTGGACGCCGTGAAGAGCGCCCAGGAGAAGGCCTTTTCCGAGGCGGAGACTGTCACCGCCCAGATGCAGGAGAAGGACGTGGAGGCCGACCGGCTGCGCCGGGAGAGCGCTGAGGAGCAGGAGCGCATCAGCGCCCTGGAGTCCGAGGTGGCTGTGCTGAGGACCAGCATTCAGCACAACACGGAATCCGCCCAGCGCATTCAGGCGGACCTGGAGCAGCAGGAGGGCAGAGAGGGATCCCTGACCAGCCAGATTGCCCAGCGGAAGATGCGCCTGTCTGTTATAGACAGAGACATAGCAGACCGGAACAGGGAACTGAAGGAGAAGGACCGGGAGGCCGAGGAGGTCACCCTCTCCGCGGGGACCCTGGCCCGGGAGCTGGAGAGCCTTCGGGCCAGAGAGGAACTGGAGAAGGCGGACGTCCAGGATGCGAAGGCTCTGCTCTCCGCCCTGGCCGCAGCGGCCCAGGAGATTCTCGACCGGGACGGCGCCCTGCGCCGGGAGTGCCAGGAGCTGTCGGACCGTCTGGCCCAGGCCCGGGACGACAGAGACAGGGCTCAGAAGGAATACGACCGCAGCGTGTCCGAGCGGGACGCCGCCAGGAACGTGATCAGCGGCTACGAGCTGCGCCTTAAAAACCGGCGCGGGAAGGCGGATGCCGCCGGGGACACGGAGATGAAGCTTCAGGTGGAGGCCAGCACCCTGGCCGGCCGTCTGAAGATGCTCAACGACATGGAGAACTCCATGGAGGGCTACCAGAAGGCGGTCCGCATGGTAATGGGCGAGGTCCAGAGGGGATACCTGCGGGGTGTCCGGGGACCGGTTGCCAGCCTTCTGAAGGTGCCGGACCAGTATGCAGTGGCCATCGAGACCGCCCTGGGCGGGGCCATGCAGAACCTGGTGGTGGACCGGGAGGAGGACGGCAGGGACGTCATCCAGTTCCTGAAGCGCCGGGAGGGCGGCCGGGTTACCATGCTGCCTTTGACCGCCGTGCGCCCCGGAACCCTCCGGGAGGCGGACCAGGTGTCCCGGGAGCCGGGGTTTGTAGGCATAGCCAGCGGTCTGGTCTCCTGCGCCCCGGAGTACATGAATGTTTTCATCAGCCTGCTGGGGCGTGTGGTGGTGATGGAGAACCTGGACTTCGCCATCGCCGCAGCCAGGAAGTACCATTATGCGTTCCGCATTGTGACCCTGGACGGCCAGGTGCTGAACACCAGCGGCTCCATGACCGGCGGCTCGGTGAGCCGCAGCGCCGGGATCCTTACCCGCACCAACGAGCGGGAGCGGGTGGAGGCCCAGCTGCGGGGCGTGGAGAACCAGCTGGCAGAGGCGGGCAGGGCCAGGGCCGATGCCGAGCGGGAGGCCGCCTCTGCAGACTACGATCTGAACACTGCCAGGGATCAGCTCCGGGAGTGCGAGGACGCGGTGCTCCGGGCGGAGGGACGTCTCCACTACTGCCAGAGCGTGACGGATGACCTGGAGGTCCGGGAGTCCGGCCGCCGCAGGGAGCTGGAGCAGCTGCAGCAGCGGTCCGACGGCATTGAGGCGGACACCCGGGAAGTCCGGGAGAAGATCACCCGGCTGGAGGGCTCCGCCGCCGCCCTCCGGAGCGAGGCGGAGGGCAAGGTCCAGGGACAGACGGACCTGCAGGCGCGGACAGCCGGCATTGCCAGCGAGGCGGCCGCCATCCGCTCGGGGATTGCAGCCCTGGAGGCGGAGCGGGAGGCGACCCGCACCGGTCTGCTGGAGCTGGAGAATCTGAAGGCCAGCATCGCCGGGGACCGGGCCAGCAGCAGGGCCCTCATGAGCGAGTACGAGTCCAAGAACGCCGGGTTTGAAAAGGAGATCCGGGAGAAGGAGGCTGCCCTGTCCGGGCTGCGCAGCAGAAACACGGAGCGGGAGACCGCACTGGTGCGGCTGCGGGACGAGCGGCTGGAGCTGGAGGGGAGACGGAACCGGGCTTCCAAGGAGAGCCAGACCAGAAACGAGGAGCTTCTGGCCTGCCAGGGGGAGGTCTCCCGCCTGGAGCAGAAGAAAAACGCCTCTGCCATGGAGGAGAAGCAGCTGCTGGACAGGCTGTGGGACACCTACGAGCTGTCCCATGAGGCGGCCAGAAAGCAGCGGGTGGAGATAGAGTCCCAGGTGAAGGCGAACCGCCGGATCGCCGAGCTGAAGAAGGCCATGTCCGACCTGGGCAGCGTCAATGTGGGGGCCATCGAGGAGTTTGAGCGGGTCAACGAGCGCTACACCTACCTTACGGACCAGCGCAGCGACGTGGAGAAGGCGAAGCAGGAGCTGGAGACGGTCATCGGCGACATTACAAAAGAGATGCGCACCATCTTCGCCCGGGAGTTCAATGTAATCAACGAGACCTTCCAGAAGACCTTCGTGGAGCTCTTCGGGGGCGGACGGGCCTCCCTGGAACTGGAGGACCCGGAGGACATCCTCAACTGCGGCATCGAGATCCGGTGCCAGCCCCCGGGCAAGGCCCTGAAGGTCATCTCCCTCCTGTCGGGGGGCGAGAAGGCGTTTGTAGCCATTGCCATCTACTTCGCCATCCTGAAAGTCCGGCCCACCCCCTTCGTGATCATGGACGAGATCGAGGCGGCGCTGGACGACACCAATGTGGTCAAGTACGCCCGCTACATGCGGGGCATGACGGACAGAACCCAGTTCATCGTCATTACCCACCGGCGGGGCACCATGGAGGAGGCCGACATCCTCTACGGCGTTACCATGCAGGAGAGCGGCATCTCCCGCATGCTGACCATCAGCCTGAACGATGTGGACAGGCACCTGAATCCGGAGGGGGGCTGAGGACACCATGGAAGATGAGAACGTGCCGGAGACCCCTCCGGAGGAGAGCGGGAAGGAGAACCCCCGGAGTTCGAAGAACCTGCTGACCGTGGTTGCTCTGTGCCTGCTGGTTGCCCTCCTGGTATTCGGCGTAAACCGGGTCTTTGCCATGCTGGCGGCCCGGTATCCGAAGCCGGACCCGCAGCCGGGTTCCGCGTCGGTGTCCGAACCTGTGAGTCCGCCGGCTGCCTCCTCTTCCGGAGAGGAGACCGGCAGCGGCAGCGAGGAAGCACCGCAGTTCTGCCCCTCCTGCGGCAGGGAGCTGCACGAGGGGTTCCAGTGGGGGCAGTACTGCCCCTGGTGCGGAGAACAGGTGATCTGACCGGCGCAGCCGGAAGTGCACAGAAAGGACACGGACCATGGGCTTTTTTGACAAACTGAAGAAGATCAGCATCTTCAGCCGGCTGGGTTCCAAGCTGAACGACGACTTCTACGACGAGCTGGAGGAGTCGCTGATTCTTGCGGACACCGGCATGGATGTGACCCTGGAGCTGGTGGAGGAGCTGCGCAGCAGGGTCCGCAGCGAGGGCATCAGAAGCGTGGAGGATGCCCGCACCTGCATGTGCAGCATCATCGCCGAGGCGCTGAACGCGGGGGACGCAGGTCTGGACCTGTCCACCCGGCCCTCCGTGCTCCTTTTTATAGGAGTCAACGGAGTGGGCAAGACCACCACCATCGGCAAGATCGGCGCCCAGCTGAAGCAGGAGGGGAAGAGAGTCCTCTTCGCCGCAGCGGACACCTTCCGGGCGGCAGCCGCCGAGCAGCTGGACATCTGGGCCGACCGGGCCGGGGTGGAGATTGTAAAGCAGCACGAGGGGGCCGACCCCGCCGCCGTGGTCTACGACGCCATCAGCGCCGCAAAGGCCCGGCATGTGGATGCGGTGCTCATCGACACCGCAGGCCGGCTCCACAACAAGCAGAACCTGATGAACGAGCTGAACAAGATATCCAGGGTGGTGGACAGGGAGCTGCCCGGCTGCGCCAGGGAGAACCTGCTGGTGCTGGACGCCACCACCGGACAGAACGGGCTGGTGCAGGCCCGCCAGTTCAAGGAGGCCGCCGGCATTACCGGCATTGTACTGACCAAGCTGGACGGCACGGCCAAGGGCGGCATCGCCATCGCCATTGCAAAGGAACTGGGTGTTCCCGTAAAGTACGCCGGCGTAGGGGAGGGCGTGGACGACCTGAAGCCCTTCGACGCCATGGAATTCGCCCAGGCGCTGCTGTGACCGGGGTCCGGACTGCAGCAGAAAGAGGAGGCTGTACACCGTGAAGCTTGTTCTTGCCAGCCGGAACCCCAGTAAACTGAAGGAACTCCGGGAGATCCTCTCCGGTCTCGGGGTGGAGGTGTGCTCCGAAGCCGATGCCGGGGTGGACCTGGAGGTGGAGGAGACAGGCACAACCTTTGAAGAGAACTCCATGCTGAAGGCCCGGGCCGTCATGGAGGCCTCGGGGCTGCCCGCTGTGGCGGACGACTCCGGCCTCTGCGTGGACTGCCTGGGGGGCGCCCCCGGGGTGTACTCCGCCCGCTACGGCGGGGAGGGTCTGGACGACGCCGGCCGGTACCGGCTTCTGCTGGATAACATGAAGGGACAGACATCCCGGACTGCAAAGTTCGTCAGCGTCATCACATGCTGCTTCCCTGACGGCGGGGTGATCACCGCCCGGGGCGAGTGCCCCGGGGTCATCGCCGAAGGGCCCTCGGGGTCCGGGGGATTTGGATACGACCCGGTGTTTTATTTCCCGGAACTGAAGAAAACATTCGCCCAGCTGACACCGGAGGAGAAGAACCGCGTCTCCCACCGGGGCAGGGCTCTGGCGGCCTTCGCAGAGAAGCTGGCCGCATATCTGGAGTGAGAAGGTGTTTGCCTTTGGAGCTGACCAGCAGACAGCGTGCGCAGCTGCGGGGCCTGGCCCAGCAGCTGGACACCATACTGATTGTAGGCAAGGACGGCATCAGCGACAACCTCATTCACCAGGCGGACACGGCCCTGGAGGCCAGGGAGCTCATCAAGGGCAGAGTGCTGGAGACCTGCACCCTCAGCCCCCGGGAGGCCGCGGAGCAGCTGGCCCCCGCCACCCGCAGCGAGGTCGTGCAGGTGATAGGAACGAAGTTTGTGCTCTACCGTCAGAGCCGCAGGAAGGATAAGAAGGACAGAATCGTCCTTGTCAGAGACAGGAAGAAGCAGGAGCCGGCTGCACCGGACGCAGGTCAGGAGAGCGCCTCATGAAAATCGGAATCTACGGCGGGACCTTCAACCCGCCCCACCTGGGCCATCTGGCGGCGGCCAGAGCGGCGGCCGAGGCGCTGGAGCTGGACAAGCTGATTCTGGTGCCTGCCGCCATCCCGCCCCACAAGGACCTTCCGAAGGACACCCCGGGACCGCAGCACCGGCTGGAGATGACAGCCAGGATCGCCGAGGTGCTGGAGACGGACTATGACATTGCCGCCGAGGTCTCCTCTGTGGAACTCACCCGCTACGGCAGAAGCTATACGGCGGAGACCCTGAAGCAGATCCGTCTGGAGAATCCGGATGCAGAGCTGTGGTTTCTGACAGGGACGGACATGTTCCTCACCCTGCACCAGTGGCGGGACCCCGCCTCCATCATGAAGCTCGCCGGCATCTGCGCTCTGGCCCGGCACGAGGGGGAGAGCGAGGAGACCCTGGCGGCCCAGAAGGCCTTCCTGGAGGACACCTACGGGGCCCGGACCGTCACCATGACCGTGCCGGACCTGGTGGACATATCCTCCAGCCAGATCCGGGAGATGCTCCCCCGGGGGGAGGGCTCGGAGTACCTGCTCCCCGCTGTATACGGTCACATCCTCATGAACGGCCTCTACGGCACCAGGGCGGACCTGACCCATCTGGATCTGCCGGAACTGCGCGCCTGCTCCTGGTCCATGGTCCGGCGCAGGCGGGTGCCCCACATCATAGGATGCGAGGAGGAGGCTGCGAAGCTGGCCCGGCGCTGGGGCGAGGACGAGACGGCGGCCCGGCGGGCCGGCATCCTCCACGACTGCACCAAGTATCTGGAGCTGGAGCCCCAGCTGGAGATCTGCCGCCGGTACGGGGTGGAGCTGGACGACCTGGAGAAGGTGGCTGTCAAGCTGCTGCACTCCAAGACCGGGGCCTGCATCGCCCGGTACGTCTTCGGGGAGGACGAGCGGGTCTGCAGCGCCATCGCATGGCATACTACAGCCAAGGAAGACATGACCACGCTGGAGAAGATCCTGTATGTGGCGGACTACATCGAGCCGAACCGGCACTTTGAAGGGGTGGAGCGGCTGCGCAGGCTGGCCTACACCAGTCTGGACAGTGCGCTTCTGCTGGGGGTGGAGACCACCATCCAGGAGATGAAGGACCGGCAGCTGCCCATACACAGAAAGACTCTGCTCGCACGGGACTGGCTGCGGAAGCAGGGCGTTGAGACAGGGGAAGACTGACATGAGTGACAGAAAAACCCGCGGCAAGCGGGAGGCTGTGCGCGGCAGCAAGTCAGCAGGCGCAGCGGACAGCAGAAGCCGTGCACCTGAGCCGGTCCGGGGGCAGAACCCCCGGGGCCAGGACATGCGCAGAAGTCCGGGTCCGGTCAATCCGGACACCCGGAGACAGCAGAGGCCCAGGGAGGCGGAGGTCCGGGCGCAGCAGAGGTATGACGAGCCCCAGGTCAGAGCCCAGCAGCGGCCCAGGAATCCCGATGCCAGAAACGGCGCCCCCCGGGGCGGCGGGAACCCCAGGCCTGTAAACGCTCCCCCCAGAGCCTCCTCCGGATCCCGGAACGGACCGCCTCCCCAGGGGGCCAGGTCCCGGCTGGCGGAGGAACCCCGGCAGCCCAAGAAGGGGAACGGGAAGAAGAAGAAAAAGGGCAGCGGCAAGCGCAAGGTGCTCATTGCCCTGATCGCGGTGGCCCTCCTCTTCGGCGCAGGCTTTGTTGCCCTGAGCGCCTGGATGCGCATGCCGGATATTCCGGAACCCCCTGAGGAGCCGGATGTCTCCGTGAGCACCCCGCCGGCCGCATCCTCCCAGGAGAACCCGGGGGACGCCAGCGAGGACATGGGGGAGATCCCGGACATCGCGGAGAGCGGCCGCAAGGAGGGCGTCTACACCGCACTTGTGGCCGGCCGGGACGTGGCCAGCGGCTCCACGGACGTGATGATCCTGGTTACCTATGACACCAATGCCAAGACGGTCAGAGGCATGAGCCTGCCCAGGGACACCATGATGAACGTGAGCACCACCAACCCCAGGCTCAACGCCGTCTATGCCTTCAACATGGGCAGCGACCCGGCGACCCAGACGGAGAACGGCATGAACGCCCTGAAGGACGCCGTAAAGCAGCTGACGGGCATCCGTCCGGACTTCTACATCTTCGTCCAGTGGGAGGCCATCGGAGAGCTGGTGGACGCCATTGACGGGGTGGACTTCGAGGTCCCCTTCGACATGGACTACGACGACCCCTACCAGGACCTCCATATCCACCAGAAGCAGGGTCTGCACCATCTGACCGGCAGCGACGCCATGCAGGTGGTCCGCTGGCGTCAGAACACCGACGGCTCCAACAGCGGCATGGGGGATATCGGACGCATCAGCATCCAGCAGGACTTTTTAAAGGCAGTGGCCAAGAAGTGCCTGACACCCTCCATTGTGCTCAAGCTTCCGGAGCTGGCGAACATCTTCAAGGAGAACGTGGAGACGGACCTGACGGTGGGCAACATCCTGGCCCTGGCCAGAAAGGCGGTGGGCATGGACCCGGAGACCGGGGTGTCCTTTGAGACGGCCCCCTACAGCGAGGGCTTCATGTACAAGGGCATGGCCCTGCTCACCATGGACCCGGACAGGATGTTGGAATCCGTCAACCAGAACCTCAACCCCTACCTGCGGAACGTGACCCGGGAGGACCTGGAGCTGCTCTACCGGGTGGACGGCGTCTTCCATATTACCAGCGGGGTCATCAATCCCAGCATATCCGGCGTGTCCGGCGGCGGAACCACCACGAGACCCGGGACCGGAACAGGAACCGGAACCACCGCGAGACCCGGCACAGGAACCGGAACGGGGACCGGCACAGGCACGAACACCGGAACGGGTACCGGGACCGGCACGGGTAACGGCAGCAGTACAGGAACTGGCACAGGTACCGGAACAGGGAACGGGAACAGTACCGGGACCGGAAACGGAAACGGCACAGGAACTGGTACGGGTACAGGTACCGGAACAGGGACTGGAAACAATACCGGCACCGGGAACGGAAACAATAACGGCACCGGCAGCAATACCGGTACCGGGAACGGAACAGGCAATGGGAACAGTACCGGAAACGGGAACGGAAACAGTACCGGGAACGGCAATGGAACCGGAAACGGAAACGGGAACGGCGGTACTGTGACACCCCCCGATGATGACAGTCCGGGCGGCGGCAGCGGAGAAGGTCCGGGCAGCAGCGATGAACCCGGCACCGGCGATGAGCCGGGCGGCACCCCGGAACCCGGCGGGGATGACACCCCGGGCGGGAACGAGAACCCGGGCGGCGGCAGCGGGGAAGGCCCCGGCGGCAGCGACGAACCCGGCACATCCACTCCCGGCGGAGATGACTCCCCGGGCGGCGGCAGCGGCGAGGGACCCGGCGGCTCCGGCGGAAACGACACCCCCGGCGGCAGCACCCCGGAACCGGAGCCTCCTGCTGACAGCGGCGAGGGCGACGGCGGCTCAGGGGAGCAGAACTGACAGCCCCGGTCCGGCCCAGAGCGGTCTCCCCCCTGCGGGGGAGGCCGGCGCCGGACAGACAGGAAGGAGCGCAGAAAATTGACATCCTACGAGACAATGGCTCTGCTGGTCAGGGCACTGGAGAGCAAGAAGGCGCTGCAGATCAACGTGCTGCACACAGAGGAACTGACAACGCTGGCAGACTATTTCGTGCTCTGCACTGCAACTTCCAACACCCAGACCCGCGCCCTGTCCGATGCCTGTGAAGAGGCGATGGAGAAGGCGGGGGAGACGGTTCACCACATCGAGGGCCGCCAGGGCGGAGCCTGGACTCTGCTGGACTTCTCCTCCGTTGTCGTCCACATCTTCACGGAAGAGGCGAGAAACTTCTACGACCTGGAGCACCTGTGGGGCGATGCCCACAGGGTGGACTTAACCGGCATCCTGGCCGGGTCGGAGACCTGACCGGACATAACAGGGAGAGACCTGCACACCGCCAGGGACGGCGGGCATGCAGGTCTCTCTGTTCGAAGGGACATTACAGAATGGAGTCCAGGGCGCGGGCGAGCGCCTCCCGGGGCGTGACACCCACGAACCGGGCTGTCTCCCTGCCGTCCCTGAAGAGAATGATGGTGGGGATGGCGGAGATGCCGGCTTCGAGGGTCAGCTCAGGCAGCTCGTCAGTGTTGACCCTGCCGATGACGGCCCGGTCCCCGTACTCTGCGGCGATCCCCTCCAGGACAGGTCCCATCCGGGCGCAGGGCCCGCACCAGGGGGCCCAGAAATCCGCCAGGACCGCGCCGGGGCGGGAGAGGGCCCCGCGGAAAGATGTCTCGTTGAATTCAACCATCAGTCAGATGCCTCTTTTCCTGTAGCTGCAGGGCGGATGCCTGCTGTCTGCACCCAAGTATACTCCGGAAGGGTCCAGGGTACAAGGGCGGGCGCCGGCGGCCGCAGGAGGAGCAGGCCATTGGAGGTGAACCTCTTGGGAGAGAAAAAGAAGAAGCCGGGACCGAAGGGCGGGGCAGGAGAGCCGGAGAAAAACGGGCAGTCAGCAGGGAAGCAGAAGGTCAGCCCCCTGGTGCCGCCGGAGGTGGCAGAGGCGTTCACCGCCCTCATGATGCCGGCCATGAAGTACACAGCTGACAGGCTGGGGATTCCAAACTTCATTGAGGGCAGCTGTTTCAGCGCCACTCCGGCCGACAGTGACGCCTGGGCTCTGAATGAGGCCATGTTCGGACCGAAAAGCCTCCTGCCTGACTGGCTGAGGGAGCATCCGGAACTGCCGGAAGAGGATGCAGAGACGGTCAGACGATGGG
>CAYYHY010000065.1:0-13039 GCA_964471855.1 uncultured Oscillospiraceae bacterium
GAGACCCCGGCAGAAGCATATCACACGCAGGCGCCAGATGGAAGTGCTGCCCAGGCGGGAAACGAATTTTCGGTCTTTATCCGGGGCAGAGTTCTCCTGCTCCGCAGGCCCGTCCGCCGGTCATTCCCACCGCACGCAGGAAGCCCCGCCTGATGACACGCAGTCAGGCGGGGCTGATCACAGTGATGCTGTCCTGATCCGGGCCTGCTCAGATCCGGTACCAGCGGATCTCGCCCGGTTCCAGCTCCGCGGTGAAGCTCCGGCCTCCCTCCGTCCAGATCCGGGTCTGCTGGGGCTGGTCCGTGCAGTTAACGGCACAGTATCTGCCGCTATCCGGAAAGGCGTGAACCTCTGCATGGAAGTTCTCGGAAAACCAGACATGGAGCCGGTCCTCCGCCCCCGCCGCCCACAGCATGCTGCGGTGCAGGAGTCTGGCGTTGGCCAGGCTGTACGGAAGTCCGGAGATATACACGCAGCGCCCGTCCCCGTACCCGTTCACAGCCAGCTTCACATCCCTGTCCTGCTGGACCAGGACCTGCGTCCCCTCCAGGGCGTAGATGTGGCGGGCCCCTCCGCTGAAGTCCGCAGCACTGCCGCATCCTTCCAGGATAAAGTGGTCCGGATGCTCCTCCCAGTTGTACTTGTCGCAGCCCAGGGTAAAGCCCGTCTCCTTCTCCACCCCCAGGGCCTGGGCGAGCTGCAGGTAATGGCCCTGGTACTGGTGTCCCGAGGGCTCCCCCACCCCGATGAAGCCGCCCCCGTTCCAGATGAAGGAGCGGAGAGCGGTGACCACCTCCGGGTCCTCCCAGACGGCGCCGCCGGTGTGGGCCGTATCCCCGCTGCCGGCTGTGAGAATCACATCCACGTCCGACAGGATTCCGGGGTCTCTCCTGATATCGTCGAAACTGATGAACCGCACCTCGAAGGGGGCGCCGGACAGGGCCTCGATGACCCCCGCATAGCTGAGATTCTCCCTGTGATACAGGGCGTGGTGGACCATGTGGCAGCCCCAGGAGCGCATCTTCCCCCAGCAGTTCAGAACGGCTGCGGTGCCGGCGCAGTAAGGAGACGTTCCCTGCACGTGCCCGTACAGCGTCCGGAACTCGCTGCAGATGCCGGCGATGCAGTCCATGAACCCCGGGGTGTCCACAGCCAGCTTCAGGTATCCCCCGTAGCCGATGCGGTCCACGGGGCTGCGGAGGATGGCCCGCCGGGCCGTCAGCCAGCTGCGTCTGGCCTCCCCCGCCGGATCCCCGCCCTCATGGAAGGTGTCAGGGAAAAAGTAGGGCAGGAAACGTCCCTCCGCATACCGCACCCCGGGGATGTCGCTGAGCAGCCGCAGGGTGGAGCCGTTTCCCACGCTCCCCGCCACGGCGTCGAGGCCGATGGATGGAAACTCCTCCATGTAGGGCTCGGTGCCGATCCAGTGGTCCCCCAGGAACATCATGGCCTCCTTCCCGTACCCGTGGACGATGTCCACCATCTCCCTGGCCAGGGCGGCCACCTCCCGGCGCTGGAAGGCCATGAAATCCAGATACTCCTTCGAGGGAACCCGGTACTGGCAGCTGCAGTAGCCCTGGTCGATGATGTACTCGGGGCGGAAGGGGTATCCCGCCTCCCTCTCAAACTGCTCCAGGACATGCGGGCTGACGGAGGCGGAGTAGCCGTACCAGTCCACATACTTCTCCCGCTTCAGCTCGTCGAAGATCAGGGTGAACTGGTGGAAGAAGGTAGTGAAGCGGACCACATCCACATGGGGGTTCTCCTCGCAGAAGCGGCGCAGCCGCTCCATGGTGAAGGCCCGGGTCTTCGGCTGCCGCACGTCGAAGGTGATCTGGTGCTCAAAGTCCGTCCAGCCGTTGGTGACGGCGTTGTACATGTGCACCGGGTCCCAGATGAGGTAAGCAAGGAAGCTGACCGTATACTCGTGGAAGGGAAGGGGCTCCGGAATCACCACCGTCCCCCTCTCCGCATCCGCCTGCCATGACCCCGGATCCAGGGGCTCTCCGGCGGTGCGGTCCATGACCTCCCACCAGCGCTTCGGGTCGTCCCGGAAGTTCACCTGCATCAGTTCCCGGCTGATCCCCTTCAGCAGTTCGATCTCCAGCGGTCCCTCCGGGGCGGCATGGAAGCCGGTCATTACATAGCACTGCTGCACCTCGTCCGGGTTCGCCCTCGCCCATTCGTTGTCCTTCCGGGTGGTGTAGTAGGTGGCATAGATCTTTGCGCCGGCATGCTTCAGGGCCTCGGGAAACTCCGTGCCGTCGCAGTCCCGGATGGCGTCCGCCCCCAGTTTCTCCAGGGCCTCCAGGGTCTCCGGCACCACATCCAGATCCGTGGGGATGGTGACGCGTCCCCTGCCTCTGCCGTTTTCTTCTGTTCTGTTCACAGGCACCGCCTCTCTTCCATCGCTGAACTGTCAGCCCTTCACGCCGCCGCCGGTGACCCCTGCGATGATCTTCTCGGACATGAAGATGTACAGCAGGAAGGTGGGCAGGAAGACGATGATGACGGCTGCAAACAGGCCTCCGTAGTTGCCCGTGTACTTCATGGAGTTGACCAGCTGCAGCAGGCCCACCCCCACGGGGATCATGTCGCCGCTGGCGAAGATCAGAGCCAGGAAGAACTCGTTCCAGACGGACAGGAAATTGAAGATGGTGACGGTGACCACCGCCGGCTGGATCAGGGGCAGCATGATGACCCAGAAGGTCCGCCCGGCGGTGCACCCGTCCAGGGCGGCCGCCTCCTCGTAGGTGCGGGAGAGGGTGGAGAAGAAGTCCAGCAGGTAGATGGCTGTATAGGGCACCCGCAGCATGATGTAGAGGGCAATGAGGAGGATGCGGCCCCTGATGTGCCACTGCACCGCCAGGGAGTACAGGGGCATGATGATCATGACGGCGGGCACGCTCATGGAGATGACCAGCCCGATGCGGATGGCCCGGCTGAACAGGAAGCGCCAGCGGGAGAGGACATAGGCCGCAGGGGCTGCTATCAGCAGCACCCCGGCGCTGGAGACCGTGGAGTAGAGCAGGGAGTTGCCGAAGAATACGGACACGTTCTGCGCCTTCCAGGCCTCCACATAGTTCTCCCAGTGGAATCCGGAGGCAAAGGCCAGCACCTTCCCGGTGAAGATCTCCCGGGAGGTGGAGAGGCTGGCGGCCAGGATCCAGAACAGGATCACCGCGGTGAAGAGAATCCAGGCGAG
The DNA here is from genome assembly GCA_964471855.1 of uncultured Oscillospiraceae bacterium. Taxonomy (GTDB): domain Bacteria; phylum Bacillota; class Clostridia; order Oscillospirales; family Oscillospiraceae; genus Lawsonibacter. The sequence goes on from CAYYHY010000065.1 coordinate 3,206, forward strand.
GACCACGATGTACCCGGGCAGCAGCCTCAGGTCCCGGGCCCGCCGGACCCGCCTTGCGGCTCTGATTTCGTTTTTATCCATGTCTCTCCCCCCTCAGTATTCCAGGTCGGAGTCCCGGATCAGCAGGTTCATGACCACGTATACTGCCACAATGATGATGGTCAGGACCACGCCTACCGCCGCACCGGCCCCCGCGTCCCGCTCGATGACCCCCTTGCCGCCGAAGACCGTGTCATAGAGATAGACCACGGGGACGATGGTGGAGCCCTCCGTGTTCACCGGGGAGAACATCTTGCTCCAGAGGAAGAAGGTGGTGGCGTTGATGCTCCAGAAGGTGATGGACGTGCGGATGACCCCGCTCATCAGGGGCATGGTTATGCCGAAGAACTGCTTCACCTTGCCGGCCCCGTCCAGGGTGGCCGCCTCGTACAGGTCCTGGGGGATCCCCTCGATGCCGCTGATGTATACAAGCATGTAGTAGCCCACGCTGCCGAAGATGAAGGCCGCCAGCATGGACCAGAACTTCCCCTGGCTTCCCAGCCAGCGGACGCCGTCCAGGCCGATGAACCCCAGCATCCGGTTCAGGAGGCCGTAGTCGTAGTTGAACACGTACTGGGTCCACATGGTGGCCAGGGCCACGGCGCTGATGATGTTGGGCATGTAGATGGCGGCCCGGAAGAACTTCTTGAAGCGGATGCCGCTGGTCAGGATCACCGCCATCAGCATGGCCAGGCTCAGGGTGATGATTCCCCCAGCAAACCAGATGAGCACCATGTTTTTCATGGAGATGATGAAGCCGGAGTTGTGGAGGATCTTGAAGTAGTTGGCCAGCCCGTTGAAGCTCCACTGGCTGAAGCCGGAGGTCAGGCTCTCCACCCGGAAGAAGCTCATCAGCACCGTGCGGATGACAGGATAGACATACATGAGAGCCAGGGTCACTATGGCGGGAGCAATGAAGCAGGCTATCAGGAACTTGTTTTTTCGCATCTGTCCTCACCTCTCATACACTTTTCTCTGCCCCTGCAGGATAAAAAAGGCGGCACCCGCCGGTGCCGCCTGCTGCATCATCCCTGCAGAGCGTCAAGCGCAGCTGCAAAGTCAGCACCGGCTGCGTATTTGCCTTCGAACAGTTCAACAAACATGTCCTGGATGGTCTGCCAGTCGGGGCTTGTATTCAGTGCTTCGCACCAGCCCATGGGGTTCTCGGCGGCCAGCAGGGTCTCCACGGTGCCGTTCAGAGAGGCGGGTGCAGTATTGGTGGGGTCGGCGGGGATCTGCCCGCAGGTTTCGGCCATCTTCTGGTCCCACTCCCCGGTGGTAAGGAAGGTGCAGAAGTCAAAGGCGGCCTGTTTGTTTTCGCTGTAGTCCGCAATGCCCAGACCGTTGGCCCCCATGTAGGTGGCACCGTTGGCGGTTCCGCCCTCCACGGCCGGCACGTTGAAGAGGCCCCAGTTCAGCTCCGCCCCGGCGGCGCTGTTGACCTCGGAGGTGACATACTGGGCGCAGACCACCATGGCGGCCTGGTCAAAGGCGATCTTGTTCTGGCTGGCGGGGTACTCGTCCGGGGCGCCCTCCGCCAGGTATCCGGCGCTGCGCAGGTCGATGATCTCCTGGAAGGCGGCCACGGCCCCCTCGCTGTCCGCCCAGCCGCCGCCGTCCCGCAGGGCTGCGATGCCGTCCTCCCCGATATGGTGGGTCAGCAGGTAGTAGGTGGTGAAGTTGCAGTAGGCCGCATCCTGGGCCAGGGGGTCGATGCCCGCGTCCTTCAGCTTCTGGCAGCAGTCCAGGAACTCAGCCCATGTCTCCGGCTCCTCTTCGATGCCGGCCTTCTCAAAGGCGTCCCTGCTGTAGAACACGCCGCCCACCTGGGGCTGCTCCACGATGCAGTTCAGGTACCCCGCCCACTCCTTCGAGGATTCCACAAACACGGGGTAGCTGTGGTCATAGTATCCCGAGGCCTCGGCCATCTCCGTCAGGTCCGCGGTGTTGGGGTACACCTTGCCGATGCGGTTGTAGTCGTCCTCAAAGATGTCTACTGCCTCTTCTGACTCCAGGGCGGCGGAGAGGAGGGTGTTGATGTCCCGGCCCTTCCACTCCACTTCCACCACGGCGCCGGTCTCCTCCTGGAAGGCCTCTGCCGCCTCCTTGATGACCTCGGCCTGGGGCTCGCCGTCGCTCCACATGGACCACATCTTCAGGGTGACACCCTCGTAGGGCTTCTCCCCCTGGTCTGCGGGTTCGCTGCTTCCCGCTTTGCTGCTGCTTCCGCCCTGGGGTTTGTTCCCGCTGGTGCTGCTGCTGCAGGCGGTCAGGACTGCTGTCATGCTCAGAACCAGAGCCAGGATGCAGATCCAGCTGAATGCTTTTCCTCTTTTCATTGCTTCTCCTCCATGCGCAGTATACGTTCCCGGGACGGCAGCCTCATGCGCCGTCTCAATACGTGTTCCCAGTATATCCCCGGGGGCGGGTTCAGGCGATACGCGGCGTTGCCCCTTATTTTATATATCTTGCTTTTTCCGTCATATTAGACAAAGCAGGGCTTTTCAGCCCTGTCGTCCTGAGCACTTTGCACAGTTTCATGCCGGAAAAATTTATTTCTACGGCCATATGGCGGGAATACCGACAGTTTTCCCGGTCAGATCCCCTTGACAGGGAGGGGAGATTTCCGGTATGATGTCAGGGAAGGAAGCCTTCGGCAGGGGGCTGAGTTTCAGGCTCTTAGCGCAATATATATAAAATCTTGGAGGAGGATCGCACCATGAGCACCCAGCGGACTGACTTCAGCTGCAGGGATCCCGGCAGCGGCATCCGGCTTCTCTACGTATCCCGGAGCAGGTGTGAGAACGACTGGCTCAGCCTCACCCACTCCCACTTCTTCGCGGAGATCTTCCATGTGCTGGAAGGGCGGGGCTTTCTCCAGGCGGACACGGAGCAGGTGCCTCTCCGGGCCGGGGACACCCTCATCGTCAACCCCCTCACCCCCCATACGGAGTTCTCCCTGCCGGCCCAGCCCCTGTGCTACGTGGTCATCGGCATCGAGGGCGTCCAGTTTGACTCCATGGACGGATCCCCTGCCCCCCTGTTCCATCTCCCCGCCTCTGACACCGGGGAAGACTTCCGCCCCTGCATTGAAGCTGTCTCCCGGGAGGCCCTGGAACAGCGCCAGGGGTACGAGGAGGCCTGCATCTGCCTGGTCCGGCTCCTTCTTGTCCTGCTGCGGCGGCACCTGGTTCAGCGCACCCTGCCGGCCCCTCCCAGCAGGGCCTCCGTCAAGTGCGCAAGAATCAAGCAGTACATGGACGACCACTATGCGGAGGACATCACCCTGGACAAGCTCTCCGAACTGATCCACACCAGCAAGCACTACATGGTCCACGCCTTCACCAGGGAGTACGGCTGCAGCCCCATCAGCTACCTCCAGGTGCGCAGGATCACGGAGAGCCGCCGGCTGCTGGAGACCTCGGACCACTCGATTGCGGAGATCAGCCTCTCCCTGGGCTTCTCCTGCCCCAGCTACTTCAGCCAGCGCTTCAAGAAGGCGGTGGGCATGTCCCCCCTGGAGTACCGGAGAAACGCCCGCCAGGCCTCCGCCCCGGCCGGGGACCGGACGACGGCATAGCACCCCCTGTGCAGAGCGGCCGGACTGTGGTACAATTCCCGCAGGATCTGCACCGCAGGTCCGGAAGGAAGTTTCTCTATGGTCAACGACAGTGTCATCAGTGCTCTCATCGGACTGGCCGGCGCCTGCAGCAGCGGTGCCGCCACCCCGGACACCTTTCCCCTCCTGCTCCGCGCCCTCTCTCTCACCCCGGATTCCCCGCCGGAGGAGGTGGAGTCCATGCACAGAGCCGTCTCAAAGGAGAAGTTCCGCATCGCCCCCGGCTGCGCCCTCTGCGCCAGCCCCTGCGGAAACACCTCCGATTACGACATGGACAGGCTGTACGCCTCGGACCCCCGCACCCTGGAGCGGAAGCTGGAGGCCCTCTCTCTCCTTCAGTTCCTGGCAGCCGCTCTCCAGGAACAGCCTCCCGCAGACCGGCAGGAGCAGGAGCCCTGGCTGCAGCTCCTGCTGAAGACCCTGTGCTGGGTCAGTTATGACCTGGATGACGCCACCCTCCTGGAACTGCTCCAGGAACTCCGGCAGGGTGCCTCCAGGCTTCAGCGCAGGGAGAACACCAGCAGTTCCGGCACATGATGATAAAGGGACGGCGGCCTGCTCCGGCCTTCCGTCCCTTCTGCCATGCACCATCCAGGCTGGATTCCGGAGGATCACTTCTCCAATGACAGCCGCATGTTCCGGCAGCCAGTTCCCACCGAATCCGTTTCTGCATTCCGCTCCTGAAACACCCTGTCACCAGCCGGGAAACCGCGCTCCTCGGCATCTGCCCGTTCCAGGCGCAAAACAGCCGGCCCTCCTGGCAGAGGAGGACCGGCCGGAACTGTCTGCTGATATCAATATGGGAAGAAACTGAATGCGCAGGCTGCAGGACCGCACGCCTATGCAGGATACCAGACTCTCTCCCTGCACCTGTCTGCATTCCCAGATGCGGGATCACGGTACAGGACGCCCGGCGCTGCAGGCAGAGCGGAGAGCGCATGCTCCATGTCATGACCTGGATGCTCTCTGCTGCATGGTTTCACCATTATGCGGCCTGGTTCCTGGCAGTTTTCAGCGTCTTCCTCTGCGGCGGTCACAGCCCCATGAACTTGTTGAACAGGTCCTCAAGGCCGTTGAATGCGTCTTTGCTTCCCATGTCTGCAGAGCCGCTGTTCTGCCCGAGCATTTCGAGGGCTGCAAGAAATCCGTTCAGATCCTTCTGGAGCATGGTATCCTTATATTCCGTGAAGTAGTTTTTTCCCATGCTGTCCCCGTTCTTGTCGAACATCATCGCGTTTTTCAGCTTCTGGAGCTTGGCGGCATTGCTGGTAATGCTGCCCTGCAGTTTCATCGTATCATCATAAAGAGCCTTGAAACCTTCGCTGCACTTGCCCGAATTCCGGTAGGCAGTTGCTATTCCAACACTCAGAGCCAGATCTGTGAGATTGTCTTTAATCGAACCCGGAGCACCAGAGAAATAGTCCATCAGCTCTGAGGTGTCGGTTGAGCTGACCTTCTGCGCTGCGTAGAAGATCAGGGCGTTGGCAAGCTGAGTTCCCCTGCCGCTGGCTCCCGGGTCAAAATCATCCGGCAGCAGATTTTTGCTTTTCAGCTCTTCTATCAGATCCTCCTCGCTGGAGAAACCCAGGGCTGTGTAGAACACTTTCTTTTTGCCCTCATTCTTTGAATCAAACGCACCGGCCAGAACTCCTGCAGTTTTGTCCATCTTGTCAAACAGTTCTTCTGTTATCCCTCCAAAGCTCGATCCCCTGAAGGCACTTTTTATGTATTCCTCCCGGTCAATCGAGAACAGGTCTGTTCCGTTCAAGAAGTAAATATCTGAGTCTTTGTAGTGCTTCAGCCTTGTCTCTCTGTTTCCGTCGAAGAAATCATCAAAGGATGCCTTGAATGTTTCGAGCGCGCCTTCAGGTGCCAAACCACGTACCTCTTTGACCTCAATCGTCCCGCTCGCGCTCTCACTGTCAAGGAACTGCACATCTGCATCCCCGGCACCCAGGCCGGTGCGGTCAACCCCCTGCTCCTCACAGGCCGATGCGAATGCCAGATTCACGGTGGCTATGAGATCATGATCCCCGGCGCGTTCTGCATACCGGATGTACCCGCCATAGCCGACATACGCAATCCCCGAGAGGATTCCAAGAATCGCAATGACCACTATCAGTTCCACCAGTGTAAAACCGTCCCGTTCCCGCCAGTCCTTCCTGGCGCCTTCCATATCGAATTCCTCCTTCTTATTTTCTGTGCTGCCCGGGCTGCAGCTCCGGCCCGCCATGACCGACTTCAGTCACGGCTCACTTCTGCAGCTCACAGCACTCTGGACTGTCTGCCTGTTCCAGACCGCATGGCTCTCTGCTGAACGTGGTTTTGCCCCACCCTGGATGATGGTGGTCCCTGCAGTCTCCCGCACCCGCTCACAGTGCAGCCGTCTGATGCTGTCTGGATACATACCAGAGTATATCCGCACCCCCGGGAAAGGACGATTGACCTGTTGCTCAGTATCGTCTATATGTTGCTGTTTCGGACGTAAACTTGCCTTTCGGTATCATTTTTCAGTAATGTGGCGTTTATATGTTCTTTGTTCTCATAACTGAGGAAGACAGAATTTGAGCTTTATGCCCCTGTAATTCGTGCAGTTTTTTCGTTTTCCAGCTGTATATGCCTGCTTAAGGAACTCATAATGAACAGTCTGCAGGTGATTGCCACCAGTACAAACTGCATCTTCCGTTTTATGGAAGTCCTTGCACCGGCTGCTTCACGCCACTTTGTTTGCCAGCAGACTGATGTGTTTGCCGCCTGCCCGGTTCTTCACCAGATCCAGGCAAACTGTCTCTGTTTGGCAGGAATCTGGGAAGGATCCCGGATGCAGGTCATTTCCGATGCCCCTGCTCTACTGTCATTTCAGCCTGCTGAATCCAGCCCTTCGCAACTGCGGCACGATGTGATGGCGCTCATGCCGCTCCCAAAAGAGACAGGAGCAGGAAACTGGTACAGTCTCCTGCCCCTGTGCTGCTGACATGCACGGTCCCGCTGGCAAGCAGACGGCTCCCTCCGGCAATGACAGTTCTCCCAACTGTCCTGTCAGTCTCGAAATCTCTGCAGGACAACACGCTTCACACACAGTCATCTGTCAGTCCCGGGTAATCCAGCCCTGGGCCGGTGATTCCAGACGCAAAGACCGGTCCTCCAGAAGCAGGAGGACCGGCCGATATGGAATGTTCGGTTCAGAGCAGCAGGAAACTGACAAGCACAGCGGTCTGGCAGAAGAAGTTGAATGCATAAACCGCAAAGCAGAGCCACATGCCGATGCGGGATGCAAGACTCTCCCGGTACCTGTACATAACGTACAGCAGGAGCGGTACCGCAATGACCTTGAAAGCAACGGCCAATGGCGGCGTCTGCAGCATCTTCCCGAATACAGGATTCTGTTCATAACTTCCCGGGATGTTGGGCAGTGCAAAAAGTGTGTAATCCAAGTCGATGAAATTGAAGAAACCTGTCAGCACCGTCAAACCCAGCCAGGGCTGGCGCGAAACAGCTGCTCTGTTCTGATTATTCTGATATGGTTTTATCATGGGTGTGGTAAAGTCAATATCCGGTCTTTTGTCCTCTTTTGCAGGCTGGTCAGCCCGCTGATACGCAGTTCCTGGCTCCAGACTCCTCAACAGACTTGATTCTGCGACCTGCCCGGACTTTATAGTTTTAAATCACTCCAGGAAATCCAGGATGCTGTTAAGGAATGCAGAGGGATTGTCCGGATCCTCCATTCCTGCTTCCGCTTTCCCTGCTGCCTGTCCCAAAACATCAAAATATGCGTTCATGTCTGTATCAAACTGCGCACTATTCTTGTAAGCCCGGAATCTATCCAATTCGTCAGCGTCGGGGGTAACTCCATCTAGACCTTTAAAAATGCTCACTCCACTGGACTGCATGTACAGTAGTCCTTCTAATCCTGTAGACCCGTCCTTGTATCCCTCTCTCAGTGAATCGAATCTTTTCATAAAGGCAGCACTCGCCTGTCCTGAATTATAGTACCCTTCAAGTGCGGCTAACTGCATGGGGATTTCGAGAAGAGGGTCTTCGTACTCATCTTGTTTATAATCTTCACGTATTTGTCCGGATGGATCCTTGGCATCATATGATATAACGTCTTTCTCTCTTATTTCTTCAAGAAGTTCAGCACGCCTCTCTGGAGACATGCTAGTCGATGCATGTGCAAGATATGCAGTAAAACCGGTTCCGAGTTGCTCTACTGTTAAAGTCCCATTCACATCAAAACCAAGCTCTCCAAAGTATTCCTCGATTTCATCTTTATTAATACTAAATTTTAATTGTCCTTCTGCGATATCAAGTATCTGATTAAGCGATTTATTTTGTATCATGAGTTTTAACTTATTTGATTTTCCCATGAAGTTGTTCAGCGCACTCACAATATCTTTCACATGCCCCGGATTTTTACTGAAGCCGGACTGGCTCCATATTGCATCAGACATTGCATCAGATGCAGACTCTGAATCTCCATAGGCGACAAACAATTCACCGTTCCCAACAAATACAATATCTTCAGCACTGTAATACTTTAAAATCATCTCCTTGTTCCCTTTTTTACTGTCAAAATAATTTTCAAAAGCTAGCTTGATTGACTGCCTCTTATTTTCGTTTTTTTCCTTTATTTTACTGGGCTTAGGGAGACCAACACTCATCAGTTTTGTTTCCTCAACACCATTCGCACTGTCGCGAAAACTTACTGCCGCCGATCCTCCAGTGAGCTTTAAGTGGTCAACACCGCTTTCCTGGCATGCGGCAGCAAACGCCTCATTTACTGCTCCGATATATTCATCGTCGGCGGCACGGCTGGCATACTTGATATAGCCGCCATAGCCCACATATGCGACACCCGCCAAAATGCCGAGAATTGCTATCACCACGACCAGCTCAACTAAAGTAAAGCCAGCATTTCCGGTTCTAGTTTTTTCACCTTCAAGGTTCATAATATCCTCCTTTCATATTCACTGTTGTGTTTGTGACCATCTCAAGACCACAGCAAGTTTGGAACTGAATTCTGCTATAAAACCAAATGGTCAACCCTTTGTCTTTCCTGTCCAGCCCTGTTCTGGTGTCCAAATGAGGCTTTTGTTGTATGTTTCAAAGGAGGTATCTGTAAGATCACTAATTTCAGGAACTTTGTTTACCACAAGAAAGAGTGCAGGTGTTTTACCGCCGTTTCGGGTTCTATTTACAAGCATTCCACCGCTAAGCTGCTCTGCGCTGTCGAAAAAATCAAGAATTTCTTGGGGAAGATTTGTAAAATTGTAACGATTGAGATCCGGGGAACCATCTGTTTTTATATTCACTGTATAACCTTTAGTTCCTTCAGGTAATGACCATCCATAGTCAACAACTATTTCTACTTCTGTGACGCTTGCACCAACTGTCGCCGCCGCTGACTCTATTGAAGTTAAGATAGAAGACAACGTGTTTAAAACCTTGGCATCATTGGCTTTTGTTATGTAACCAGTATAAGCCGGATAAGCGACACCTGCCAATATGCCCAAGATAGCGATGACAACAACCAATTCCACCAAGGTAAAACCACTGTGTGCCGCTACGTTTTCTTTCCTCTCTTTCATTAGCAAACACTCCTTTTGAAAATGGAAAATATGCTTCATACAGAATGCTTCATGACACAATGATTCAAGTTCGGGAGCGAATATCGAACCAGCGATAAAGTATACTTTCCAAATTTTATTACAGAGTTCAGAAAACTGCCGAAAATCTGTTGACTCTGCAACTTTTTGATGCTATTTTATGTACTGCCCACCGGAAAAGGGCGCCCTCAAAAAAGTATACTTTATTGCGGTATTTTCCTTTTTAAATGTTCAGAATAACAGCAGAAAGTGCTGTTTTTCAGAACATTACAGATGAGATTCTGCCCCTCGAAGTACCTCAAAACCACCATTTTTGAGATGCAGAAAGTCCCCCCGGCCTTTTTGCGTCCCTGCAGCCCTTCAGAGGGGGTCCGGCCGCACCTTGTGGCGGTGATTTCCCCTCTCCGGAAGTGCAGGTCCGAGGTACTGCACGGCATCTGACGGCAGACGAAAAGCGGCCCCTCTCTCTGGTCTGGCTAGAGATGAGGGGCCGCTTCAAAGTATCCAGGTCATGTACAGCATAAAAAGAAGGCCCCTCTCCGGCATGGAGAAGGGCCTTCTGCTGTATCT
>CAYYHY010000066.1:0-12672 GCA_964471855.1 uncultured Oscillospiraceae bacterium
GCTGCGATCACCGCATCCACAAACTCCTCGGTGGAAGCGGTTCCGTGGAGATCCCGGGTCAGGTGCTTCCCTTCGGTGAGCACGGTGTCCATGGCGCTGCGGATCCGGCCGGCGCAGCCGTTCTCCCCCAGGTACTCCAGCATCATGCAGGCGGACCAGAGGAAGGCGGTGGGGTTGGCCAGATGCTTCCCTGCGATGTCGGGGGCGCTGCCGTGCACCGCCTCAAACATGGCGTACTCCTCCCCGATGTTGCTGGAGGGGACGACACCCAGACCGCCCACCAGACCTGCGCACAGGTCGGAGAGCACGTCGCCGTACAGGTTCTGCATCACGAGGATGTCGAACTGATTCGGATTCATTACCAGCTGCATGCAGGTGTTGTCGATGATCCGGTCGTCCGCCGTGATGTCCGGATACTCCTCCGCCACCCTGCGGAAGGAGGACAGAAAGAGACCGTCGGACTGCTTGAGTATGTTGGCCTTGTGGACGCAGGTGACGCGTCTGCGCCCGTGGGCTCTGGAATATTCGAAGGCGCTGCGGGCGATCCGCTCGCTGGCCTTCCGGGTGACGATCTTGATGGCGTGGACGGTGTCGTCGTCGATCTTCTCCTCTACGCCCGCGTAGAGACCCTCGGTGTTCTCCCGGAAGATGACCAGGTCCACGTTCTCGTACCGGGTGGGGATGGCAGGGCTGGACTTTACGGGCCGGATGTTGGCATACATGTCGTACCTGCTGCGGAGCGTGACGTTGAGAGAGCGGAATCCCTTCCCCACAGGGGTCGTGATGGGGGCCTTGAGGAGCACCTTCGTGCGCTCAAAGGAGGCATATGCGGCCTCCGGAATGAGAGCGCCGTTTGTCTCATACTCCTGCTGTCCCACATTGAACACCTCGAAGGAGAGAGGTGCGCCGGCGGCCTGGAGAATCTTCAGGGCGCTCTCTGTCAGCTCCGGGCCGATGCCGTCGCCCCGGAAGACGGTGATGCTGTGAGTCATGCTGTATTCCTCCAAGATGAGACTGCGGCGGCATCAGCCGTCTGCCTGGATGGACAGGTTCAGGGTGTACCAGCGGTACGGCTCCGGGTTGAAGGCCCTGGCGGGGCTGTTCCGGGCGGCCAGGATCTCGTTGACCCTGCGGAAGTACTCGTTCAGGTCCTCGCCCCTGGCCCGGGCGTTGTTCTGGTGGAGGGGCATGATGAGCTGGGCGCCCATCCTGTCCACCATGTCCGCATACTCCTCCGGGGTGCAGCTGCGGATGCGGTGGCGCAGCATGAGGTTGGGGCGCTCGGAGCGCATGTGCTCCAGGTGCTCGTCGAAGTCCCGGCCGGCGCTGAAGTCGATGCGGAAGCTGTTCTTCGTCTCGATCATGAAGTTGAGGTTGTACATGGAGCCCAGAGGTCCCAGGCGGCTGGGGCAGGGGATGCCGAACCCCTCGGAGCCGTCAAAGAGGGTGCGGGGGTCGCTGGGCCGCTGGAATTTCCCCTCCCGGAAGGCCCGGTTGTCGTGGGCGCCGGGGTACGTCTTCAGGGTGAAGTCGTCGAAATAGTAGGTGTTGCCCGGATAGAGAGGGTAGATGGCGGGATAGGGGATGTCGAAGGTCTTCGCAATCTCCTCGGCGCACGGTCCCGGGACCAGCACCCGGCCCATGAAGCGGTTCCACAGCTCTCCGGTCAGATTGCAGTGGTCCCCGTGGACATGGTTGAGGATGATGTAGTCCGCCCCGGTGAAGCCGTCAGCGGAGAACCCCCGCTGGGCGTATACGTCCCGCTCCAGTTTCTGGTTCTTCGTGAGTTCGTCCATGCCGTCGAAGATGCCGGCATCCAGGTAGAAGGGGTCGGTTACGATGACTTTTCCATTGGGAAGTGCGATCTCGTAGCACTGGACGGAGATCCAGCGGATTCTGAGGGCCTGGGATTCTGCACTGTAAACATAGGGCTCTGCCACGGTGAGGTCTCCTTTCGGATAAACTGACCTCAGTTTAGCAGAGCCCGGTTATGATATCAAATCCTGCAGTATCATGGATCCATGACATGATGGAATTGCTGGCAGGCCTGGCGGAGGCACTCCAGGAGACAGCGCATGGGAGCGGACAGTTCCCGGTCCTGCCTCCGTACCAGCCAGACTGTCTCCTCCGGGACCGCGGTATCTCTGAGGCACAGGTACCGGACATGCCGGCCGCCTCCGGGGACGGACATTACCAGGGAGACGCCGTATCCCAGTTCCACGGCGCTCATCGCGCTGCGGACGTTGCTCATCTCCATTGTAACGGCAGGGGTCAGATGCCAGCGGGACAGGAGTTCCCTGGCCAGGGCGCCGGAGTTGGTGGCGGGGGACAGGGAGATGAAGGGGATCCCGCTGAGCGCGCTGCGGTCTGTGACCGGGAAGGGACAGCCATCCTCCCGGGCGGCGCGGTCCAGCAGGGGGGAGTTTTCGGGGACCGCCAGCACCATGCGGGAGGTGCAGACCGGCTCAAAGACCAGCCCGGGGGTCTGCTCCAGACTGGCGGCCAGCACCAGGTCCCTCTCCCCCTGGAGGAGAGCCTCCAGCTGCTGCTGTGAGGTGTCCTCCTTCAGGCAGAGCATCACGTCCGGATACTGTTTACGGAAGGGCGGCAGCACGTCCTCCAGAATGAGACCGGTCCAGCCCATGGGAAAGCCCAGGAGGATCTGCCCCTTCCGCCGGGAGAGCTCCCGCTCGAGATGTTCCGTCAGGGTCCGGTCCAGCTCCAGTATGCGCCGCCCGGTCTCCACGTAGCGGCGGCCGGCATCCGTCAGTACAAGCTGGTTTCCCTGGCGCAGGAAAAGGGCGAGACCTGTCTCCTGCTCCTTCCGCTGAAGGAATCTGGTCAGAGCGGACTGGGTGATGTACAGACAGGCGGCGGCCCGGGAGATGCTGCCCTGCTCTGCAATGGCGACAATGTACTCATAGTCCCTTACATCCACGGCTCACTCCCCCTCCTGCGGCGTCTGTCCGCCGGCGGTCCGGGGGGAGGGATCAGATGCGTCCTCCGGTTTCCGGGAGGAGCGGAAGGTGCCCACATAGTGGGTGGCGTACCACTTCTCGAACTCCGGGTTTCCGTGGAGGGTGAAGCGGAGAGGGATCTGCTTCCCGCTGGGGTCCCGCAGTTTCCCCTTGCCGTACTTCCGGTAGAAGGTGAAGGAAGGCTTCAGACCCTCGGCGGAGCCGACGGCGTGCATGTGCTTGAGGATGAAGGCCAGGGTGCCGGGACCGCAGGTGCAGACCCGTTCCAGACAGGGGACTCTCCCGAAGCGCCAGTTTTCATACTGCTCCCTGCTGAGGTACCCGATGTCCATCAGCACATCCACCGGGGCCGCATAGCCCCTGGCTGCACACTGCTTCTCCATGGCGTCCCGCACTGCGGTTCTCAGTTTCTCCCGTTTCATACGGCGGCCCTCCCTGAATTCCTGGGGTACCCGGATCCTCCGGGTTCTGCCAGTATATCAGCGGCAGAGCCGGAAAGCAACAGGACCGGCGGGGACAGACAGAGCCCCGGGAGAGCAGACTCCCGGGGCCCAGGAAAGATCTCAGAAATGGCTGCCGATTCTCTCCACCACATAGTCCTCGCCTTCCTGCCACTCGTCGTACAGGTTGACCAGGAAGCCGTGGCGGCTGTTCTGGAAGCGGCGGAGGGTCGCAGGGATGCCGGCGTCCCGCACCCGGGCGAAGTAGGCCTCCCCCTCCTCCATCAGGTTGTCCAGACCGCAGGTGAGGATGTCGGTGGGAGGCAGGCGGCGCAGTTCCTCGTCGGAAGCGAAGAGGATGGAGACGTCGCTGTTCTTCCGGTCCTCAAAGTTCCGGTTGTAGAAGAAGCCGTAGTACTCGGTGCTGACGCCCCGGGGATCCAGTTCCCCGCCGTGGAAGTGGTCGTTATAGTTGTCCGCTGGCATGTAGCAGATGACCTGGGCCAGGATGTTCAGCCTGTCGGAGAAGCGGCGGCGCTGCAGCACGGCGGCAGCCAGGTTGCCCCCTGCGCTCTGGCCGCAGATCACCACCCGCTGCGGGTCCCCGCCCCAGGCGGGCAGCAGCTCCGGAAGGCGGCTGAAGAGGGCCTCGATCTCCTCCAGTGCGGCGGGGTAGGGGTGCTCGGGAGCCAGGACATAGTCCACATCCACTACCAGGACATGGAGCCTGCGGGCCAGGCGGCGGCAGAAGTAGATGTCCCGCTCCGTGTGGTCCAGGGACCAGCCTCCCCCGTGGATGTTGATGACCACGGGCAGAGGGGACTCCGGGCCGCCGGTCTCCCGCACCAGATAGGTGTGGGTCTTCCCGAAGGAGGTCTCCACCTGGAGTTCCTCCACCTCCGTCACATCGTCCAGAGACCGGAACAGCTTCTGCACCTCCGGCGGGATGCGGCCGGAAGCCCGCGCCCGGCTCTCGGCTGCGATGGTCAGCAGCTGCTCTTCCGTGAGGTCCGCGCAGCTCTCGATGAATTCCTTTCTGTTCATGCTCTTCCTCCTCCAGCATGGGCGGGAACGGACAGCTGCGGCGGCCGGCAGGGACAGGTTCCCTCCCCCTGGGGTGCCGTGCTCCTCCGCTCCCCTGCTTTCTTCCCCTTCAGTCTAGCACCGGAGGATTTGGAAGTAAAGTTCCATATATTTGACAGATATCAACTCTCAGGTTGAAGTCTGGATGCAGCTGCGGACCAGGGAGGCGAAGGCCTCCGTCTCGGCAGCCAGGGCAGAGCGGGGGTCGGAGACCACGCAGAGGCGGGTGTGCTGCTCCTCCTGACCGAAGGACAGGAGAGCGACCTGATCCTGGAAGCGGAGAGCCCGCACCAGCAGGTCCGGCAGGATCAGGATCCCCAGGTGCTCCCGGACGCAGAGCAGGGCGGAGCGGGCGCTGTTTACGGATACGCTGCTGCGCTGCAGGGGGAAGGATCCGGTGAGCAGAAAGGGGGCATAGCGGCGGACCAGACGCTCGGAGCGGTCGATGAGGAAGGACTCCCCGGCCAGGCTGTCTGCAGACACCCAGGGGTGGGAGAAGCCCTCCCGGGGGACAGACAGGGGGATCAGAGGGGAGTCCGACGGGACCACGGCAGAGACCGGGCTAGTCAGAATCTCCTCCCGGTGCAGGCCGCTGTCCGCCTCCTCCTCATCCAGCAGGGAGAGGACGATATCCAGCTGGCTGCTGCGCAGCATGGCAAGAAGCTCCGGGGTGTGGTCCTCCTCCAGGGTGACATGGATGGACGGAAACTGCTCCCGGAGACCGGGGACGATCTCCTGTATCATGAACTCGGCCAGGGACATCTGGAACCCCACCCGCAGGGTCCCGCTGTACATGGCGGCCAGGCGGGACATCTCCGCGTCCATCTTCTGCCTGTACTCCCGCATCTGGGTCAGCATCTCCACATACCGGGTCCCGGGATACGTGAGGACGAACCGGTTCCCCTCCCGGCTGAAGAGCTTCACCCCCAGCTCCGCCTCCTTCTGGAGGATGAACTTGCTCAGGGCCGACGGGGTGATGTACAGGTTCCGGGCAGCTCTGGAGATGCCGCCGCAGCGGGCCACCTCCAGCACATAGTCGACAGTCTTGTCCATGGCACTCCCTCCCGGGACATCTTACACCATTTCCGCTGCCCTGCGCAAGGCGCCGGACTCTGGAGAGGCCCTGCCGGGGGGAGGGGAACATGGATTCCGTTTATAAGAGGCGGAAGACCTGCCGTGGAAGAATTCCAGTACAGGCATCCGCCGGTCTGCCCTTGCCCCGGGGCGGAAACCTCTGTACAATGGGGTCATGCGAAGACAGGGGAGATGAGGCACAGTGAGAACCTGGGATACGGAGTACCCCCGCCCGCTGCTGAAGCGGGACAGTTTCCTGCCCCTCCACGAGGGGTGGACCCTGAACGGAAGACCGGTCAGTCTGCCCTGGCCGCCCCAGGCCCGGCTCTCCGGCTGGGAGGGACCGGTGGGGGAGGAACTCCATTATGAGCTGCGGTTTTCCCTGCCCGGGGGCTTTCTGAAGCCCGGGCACCGGCTCCTGCTCCACATCGACGGGGCGGACCAGATCTGCAGGGTGCGGGTGAACGGCACGGAGGCCGCCGCCCACGAGGGCGGATATCTTCCCTTTGCCGCCGACATTACGGACCTGACCGGACCGGGGGTGAACACCCTGGAGGCGGACTGCACGGACACCATGTCAGAGGACTATCCCTATGGAAAGCAGAGCCGCAGACCCCACGGCATGTGGTACACCCAGATGTCGGGGATCTGGAAGCAGGTGTGGCTGGAGGCGGTGCCGGAACGGAACGCGGTGACCGGCCTGCGCCTCACTCCGGACCTCACGGGGGTCACCCTGGAGGTGGAGACCATGGCGGACACGTACACGGTGTCGGTGCCGGAGGCGGGGATCCGCCAGGTGTGCCGGGGGAGGAAGAACCGGATTGAGATCCCTGAACCACGCCTCTGGTCCCCGGAGGACCCGCACCTCTACACGCTGCTGGTGGAGACGGATGCGGAGCAGGTGGAGAGCTTTTTTGCCCTGCGGACCGTGACGGTGGAGAAGACCGGCGGGCATGCCCGGCTCTGCCTCAACGGGAAACCCGTGTTTCTCCACGCCGTGCTGGACCAGGGGTACTTTGCAGACGGTCTCTGCCTCCCGGCCAGTCCGGAGGAGTATGACCGGGATGTGGAGCGGATGAAGCAGATGGGCTTCAACGCCCTGCGCAAGCACCTGAAGGTGGAACCGGAGGCCTTCTACTGCGCCTGCGACCGGCTGGGGATGCTGGTGATACAGGACATGGTGAACTCCGGCCATTATTCGTATGTCAGGGACACGGTGCTCCCCACCCTGGGGGTGAAGCGCCTGTCCGACACCCGCCGCAGGGACAGCCCCAGGCGCCGGGAGATCTTCGAACGGCATGTGCGGGACACCCAGCGCCACCTGTACAGCCACCCCTGCGTCATCGGGTACACGATATTCAACGAGGGCTGGGGTCAGTACGATTCGGACCGCATATACGGAAACTGCAGAGAGGAGGACCCCACCCGCTTCTATGTGAGCGCTTCCGGCTGGTTTGCCCAGGGGAAGAGCGACGTGCAGAGCGAGCACATATACTTCCGGAATGAAGTGCTGAGGGCGAAGCGCAGTGACCAGTTCCTGCTGCTCAGCGAGTGCGGAGGCTTCTCCATGCGGGTGCCGGGCCATGTGGACGGGAGCAGGAAGAACTACGGATACGGGAAGGTGGAACAGGACGGGGAGGGTCTGACCGCCCGCATCCGGGAGCTGTACGAGCAGATGGTTCTGCCCTCCATCCCCCTGGGCCTGTGCGGCTGCGTGTACACCCAGCTCAGCGACGTGGAGGGGGAGACCAACGGCCTGTACACCTGGGACCGCCAGGTGCGGAAGGTGGAACTTCTCCCCATGCTGGAAATCGCAGAGCGGGTGCAGAGGACCTTTGCGGAGTGCACCGGTGGGCAGACAGGGCAGTAAGAAAAAAGAGACCCGGAACCGGCTGCCGCCGGCTGTATCCGGGTCTCTCTGCATCAGGGGGGATGTCCGCCTCAGGTCTCTGCGCTCTTCTTCCTGGAGGCGCGGGGCTTCTTCTCCGGCTGGGGCTCCTCCGGACCGGTGTATCCGTAGTGGTCCCTGTCGCCGCAGTAGCCGCACACGCCCATGCGGGGAGAGTTGGTGACGGGCAGGCACATGTCGTAGTATGCACCGAACTTTTTGTGCAGGCACGCTGTGCAGTACAGGTCGTCCAAATCCTGCCAGCTGCTGTCCGTGTCAATCCACTCGGCGGGCTGACCGCAGACGCTGCATTTCAGCTCCTCGGGGTCGTTCCGGGCCAGGAGGTGGATCGTATCCAGGCTGGGACCGGAGATGCGCCCCAGGAAGGTCACAAGGCAGGTGGTGGTGCTGCCGAAGTCGTAGTCGTGGGTCAGCACGGTGCCCTCGGGGAACCGCACCAGAGGCCAGTCCATGGGAAGCTCCTCCCGGTTGCTGGTGAAGGCGCTGAGATGGCCGCAGCACTCCAGCCAGATGTTCCGCATGAAATGGTCCAGGTCCTCCAGACAGGCGCTGATCGGGGCTTCCAGGTACAGCCAGTACCGCTTGCTGTACTTGGCCTCCACCTTGATCAGGACAGCGGAGGGGTCGGGGGTCTCCTCACCGGACCGGTGGTTCTTCAGGATATGGTTCTTCATGGCGCCGCTGGTCAGCTGGGCGCCGCAGATATAGCAGTGACCTTTGGCAGCAGGTCCTCTCGGCATGGCTGATACCGCCTTTCCACAGGATGCGCAGTCCGGACCGGCGGATGCTGCGCGTACAGATTCTGTTCTCTATTTTACCAGCGGGAAGCCCGGCATGCAAGATGTCCCGGCGAAAAGGGCCGGAGGCCGGGAATCTTGACACCTCTCGGGAAACGTGGTATACAGAGGGCACTCATAAGGAAGCGGGAGGCTGTTCTCTTGAATATCTACGCAGATCTCTTCCTGACCTTCGCAAAGATTGGCGTGTGCACCTTCGGCGGGGGCTACGCCATGCTGCCCATCCTCCAGCGGGAGGTAGTGGAGAAACGGGGCTGGGCCACGGACGAGGAGCTGACGGACTACTACGCCATCGGTCAGTGCACTCCGGGCATCATCGCCGTGAACGTGGCCACCTTCATCGGGCAGAAGTACAAAGGAAACCTGGGGGGCATCGCCGCCACCCTGGGGGTGGTGTTCCCCTCCGTGGTCATCATCACCCTGATTGCAGCCTTTCTGAAAAACTTCGCCAGCATCCCCCTGGTCCAGCACGCCCTGGCGGGGGTGAACGCCTGCGTGGTGGCCCTCATCCTCTCCAGCGCCATCAAGCTGGGGAAGTCCACCCTGAAGAACCGGACCAGCTGGGTCATCTTCCTCTGCGTCCTGCTGCTGGCCTGCCTGGGGAACTTTGTCACCTTCCCGGAGGACCAGGTCTGGGGCACCGCGCTGAACACCCTTCTCTCCCCCGTGTTCCTGATTATAACCGCCGGTGTGGCAGGATTCTTCTGCTTCGGCGGCATGAAGGGAGGGGAGAAGAAATGATCTACCTCCGGCTCTTCCTGGAGTTCTTCAAGACAGGGCTCTTCGCCGTGGGCGGGGGTCTGGCCACGGTCCCCTTCCTGCAGGAGATGGGGGCGAAAACCGGCTGGTTTACCAACGCGGACCTCACCACCATGATCGCCGTCTCCGAGTCCACCCCCGGTCCCATGGGGGTCAACATGGCCACCTATGTGGGGTTCCACACGGGGGGCATCCCCGGGGCGGTCATCGCAACCCTGGGGCTCATAACCCCGTCCATCATCGTGATCCTCATCATCGCCGGCTTCCTCCAGCGCTTCCGCACCTCCCGGACCGTGGATGCAGTGTTCAGGGGGCTGCGCCCGGCCTCCACCGCCCTGATCGCGGCGGCCGGCCTCAGCGTGGCGGCCAGCGTGCTCCTGAACCACACGGCCCCCACCGGGGAGACCATGACCTTCTACTGGCCCTCCATTCTCCTCTGCGCCGCCGTCTTCCTCTGCATGCAGATCAAGGCGGTCAAAAAGCTGCACCCCATTGTGCTCATCGGCATCTCCGCCGCTGTGGGGGTTCTGCTCCAGCTGTAAATACGAAAGACAGCCGCTGCGGTACGGATGCCGCAGCGGCTGACAGCTTTCCGGGCAGGGGAGGGGAAGACTCTCCGGGCCGCCTGCCCCTTGAGTCCCGGGCGGGAAGGGAGAAAAAAGCCCCCCTGGGAGCAGGGGGTGAAACTGACAGGGCAGCCTGGAAATTCGGTCTTTTCTTTCAGGCACCCCTCTGTTATAATAGTCCGGCATCCACAGGGACCGGAGAGGGGAGTGCCGCATGTTCAGAAAGAAGAGTGCCCCGGGGGCGCAGGCCGCGTCCCAGCAGGTGGGCATCTACGTCCACATCCCCTTCTGCCGCAGCAAGTGCGACTACTGCGACTTCTACTCCCTGCCCGGCATGGGAAAGCGGATGGACCAGTACCTGAAGGCCCTGAAGGTGCACATCCGGGAGACCGCCGGGGTATCCGGGGACGTCACTGTGGACACCGTCTACTTCGGGGGCGGTACCCCCACTGTATTCGGGGCGGACCGTCTGGCGGCCCTGCTGAAGGAGATCTTCCGGGACTTCAAAGTGGAGAAGGACGCGGAGATCACCTTTGAGGCCAACCCGGAGAGCGTCACCCCGGCGGGAATGAAGCTTCTGCGCAGCGCGGGGTTCAACCGGGTCTCCCTGGGCATGCAGTCCGCCTGCCCCGAGGAGCTGGTGAGCATCCGGCGCCTGCATACGGCGGAGCAGACCCGGGCGGCCGTAACCGCAGCCCGGGAGGCGGGCTTTGAGAGCCTCAATCTGGATCTGATCTTCGGCCTGCCGGAGCAGACCATGGAGCGCTGGCAGCAGAACGTGGAGGCCGCCCTGGAAATGCATCCGGAGCACATGTCCTGCTACTGCCTGGACATAGAGGACGGCACCCCCATGGCGGCCCGGGCCGCCGCAGGAGAGAAGTTTCCCGACGACGACACCCTGGCGGACATGTACCTGTGGATGACGGACCGCCTGGCACAGGAGGGTCTGGCCCAGTACGAGATCTCCAACTTTGCCAGGGAGGGACGGCAGTCCCGGCACAACCTGCGCTACTGGCTCATGCGGCCCTACCTGGGCTTCGGACCCAGCGCCCACTCCGACTTCGGGGGGCGCCGGTACTCCTTTGTCCGCAGCCTGAACGGCTACATCGAGGGGGTCCTGGAGGGGAAGCCCATCCTGGCCAGCAACGACCTGCTGCCCATGCAGGAGCGCAGCAGCGAGTACCTGATGCTCCGCCTGCGCACCGTCCACGGCATCGAGGAGGAGGAGTACCGCAGCCTCTTCTACATGGACTTCGCCCCCATCCGGGAGAAGATGGAGGAGTTCCAGCGCCACGGCTGGGCGGAGCAGACCCCGGAGGGCCGCTGGCACTTTACCCCGGAGGGCTGCCTCATCTCCAACAGCCTCATTGTGGAGCTGCTGGAGCGGCAGGAGATGACCATGTACTCCGACATGCTCCCCAGGGCAAGAGCCCGCTTTACTTACAGGTAGGACCGGCAGAAAGGGAAATTTTCGTTAAAGGGGAGAATTTTCTTCTCCCCGTTCCGGAAATCTCTGCCATTTTCACGATTTCCAGCTGAGAACAGAAATAGTGTTGCGGACGGCGGGAAACCGTGCTATACTCTTGCTGTACGACTGCGCCCGGCTGCACGGCGGCCGGTTGAGGCGGTCATGACTGAAATTTTACATACGGCTTCCCTGCCGTATTTTCCATATGCCGCTGCCCGCGGCAATATCCAGAGAGGGTGCTCATTTTGACCAAGTACCAGATTCGCGGTGGCAACGAGCTCCACGGTGAGATCGAGATCAGCGGCGCCAAGAATGCTGCGGTGGCCATCATCCCGGCCGCTCTGCTGGTAGACGGCGTCTGCCGGATAGAAAATGTTCCCCAGATCAGCGACGTGACGCTGATCCTTCAGATTCTGCAGGACCTTGGCGCAAAAATTCGCACTGTCAACCGCAACACCATTGACATTGACTGTTCCCACGTACGCAACCACCGCATTCCGTGGGACATGGCCCGGAGCATCCGGGCGAGCTACTACCTTGTGGGCGCCCTCCTGGGCCGCTTCGGCTGGGCGGAGGTGCCCCTGCCGGGGGGCTGCGACCTGGGCGGCCGGCCAGTGGACCAGCACATCAAGGGCTTTGCCACCATGGGCGGCGAAGTGGGAGTGCGGGGCGGCATCATCTGCGCCCAGGTGCCCGGCCGGCGCCTCACCGGGGGACAGGTCTACCTGGACATGGTCTCCGTAGGGGCCACCATGAACATCATGCTGGCGGCTACCCTGGCCAAAGGCATGACGGTGATCGAGAATGCAGCCAAGGAGCCGCACATCGTGGACCTGGCCAACTTCCTCAACTCCATGGGGGCCAACATCATGGGGGCCGGCACCGACGTGATCAAGATCCGGGGGGTGGACCGCCTCAGGGGCGGCTCCTACTCCATCATCCCGGACCAGATCGAGGCGGGCACCTACATGACGGCGGTGGCCTCCGCCGGGGGCGAGGTGCTCATCCGCAACGTGATCCCCAAGCACCTGGACTGCATCTCCGCCAAGCTGGTGGAGATGGGAGTGGACATCAAGGAGCAGGACGACTCTGTCCTGGTCCGGCGCTACGGTCCCCTGAACCGGGTGAACGTCAAGACCATGCCCTATCCGGGCTTCCCCACGGACATGCAGCCGCAGATCGCGGCGGTTCTGTGCCAGGCCCGGGGCACCAGCGTCCTCACGGAGGGCGTCTGGGACAACCGCTACCGCTATGTGGACGAGTTCCGGCGCATGGGCGCGCAGATCACGGTGGACGGCCGGGTGGCGGTGATCGAGGGAGTCCCCCATCTGACGGGCGCACCCCTCCACGCCTGCGACCTCCGGGCGGGAGCCGCCATGGTGGTGGCCGGACTGGGGGCCCAGGGGGTCACGGAGATAGACAGTGTCTACCATATAGAGCGCGGATACGAGGATATAGTGGAAAAACTCTCCGCTGTGGGAGCAGATATCCGTGCCATTGAGACGCCGGACGAGCGGAAAAGTTCCCGGGCCGGCTGAAACGGCACATGACTCGGAAGAGACCGGAGCGGTGGCCGGTCTCTTCCTGTTTTACTGCCC
>CAYYHY010000067.1:0-12403 GCA_964471855.1 uncultured Oscillospiraceae bacterium
CCCGCCAGGGGGAAGGTGTGGAGCACCCCGTCCTCCAGCTTCACCAGGGTCTCCGGGGAGGCTCCCGCCAGCTCGATGTCGTCGCTGGTAAAATAGAACATGTAGGGGGAGGGGTTGGTGGTGCGCAGGATCCGGTAGACGTCCAGCAGGGAGCCCTCGAATCCCGCCTGCAGCCGGTTGGAGAGCACCACCTGGAAGATGTCCCCCTCCCGGATGTGCTCCTTGCCCCTCTCCACCATGCGGCAGTAGGTGTCCCTGTCAAACATGGCCGTCAGGGGGGTGGTGAGCCGGGCCCGCTCCCGGGGCAGGGGGGTGCCGTGGCGGACAAGCTCCTCCATCCGGTCCAGCTCCCGGCAGGCCGCCGGCCAGCTCTCCTCCAGGCAGTCCGCATCCGCGCTGGTGATGAGAACCATCTTCTGGCGGAAGTTGTCAAAGGCGATCACCCTGTCAAAGAGCATCAGGTCCATGTCCCGGAACCCCTCCTCGTCCCGGGCGTCCAGCACCAGGGAGGGCTCCGCGTACTTGATGTAGTCGTAGGAGAAGTATCCCACCAGACCCCCCGCAAAGGGGGGCAGGCCGGGAATCACGGGGCTGCGGTTTGCTGCCAGGATCTCCCGCAGGGCGCCCCCCGGGTGCTCCGTCCTGCGGCAGGTCACCCGGCCCTCCCGGTCCTTCAGCTGCAGCATCCCGTCGGTGCAGGTCACCTCCAGGCCGGGGTCAAAGCCCAGGAAGGTCCAGCGCCCCCACACCTGCCGGTCCTCCGCGGACTCCAGCAGAAAGCAGTGGGAACTGACCCCCCGCAGAACCCGCAGGACCTGGATGGGGGTGGTGAAATCGGAGAGGATCTCCCGGCTCACAGGGATCTTCCGGTACTTCCCGGTGGCGGCCAGGGCCTCCGCCCGGGTCCGGTCAGGAACTTCCATGGTATCATCCTCCTTGCTGAGGGACAGAAAAAACGCCCGTCCCTGACTGAATTCGTCAAGGACGAGCGGAAAAGCTCGCGGTGCCACCTTGATTCACAGCCTCCCCGGCTGCGCTCTCTGCGGAGTACCTGCATACTCCCGGCAACTGACGTATGCCCTCACGTCGCGAAATACTGCGCTGCCTGCGGCAGCGGTTCCTCGCGCCCTCCGTGGCCCATTGTGACGGCCTGCGTTCTGTCCGGCTCCCATCCCCCCGGACTCTCTGCAAGTGCACAGCCGCCTTTACTTCCACTTCTTCGGTTTGCTGGTATTCACTTTGCTCTGCCAAGATAATACACCGTTCCGGCGGTGCCTGTCAACAGCTATCTGCAGGTTTCGGAGGGGCGGCGGAAAACCGTGTTTTTTCACAGGTCCCGGTGCTGCCGCCTGCTTAAATTCATTCCGGAGGCGGAAAATAAGCTCTTCCAAAATCTGTCCGGACGTAGTATAATACGGGATGTTCCCGGCAGAAGCATCATACGCGCCAAAATTACACCACATTTGACGAAAGAAGGAGTCAACATGAGCATTAAAGTTGGCATCAACGGGTTTGGCCGCATCGGCCGCATGGTATTCCGCGCCAGCCTGAACCACCCCGAGATCGAGATCGTCGGCATCAACGACCTGTGTCCCGCTGACTACCTGGCCTATATGCTGAAGTATGACACCATGCACGGCCCGTGCCCCGCTGAGGTCAGCTCCACCGACAAGGCCATCATCGTGAACGGCAGGGAGATCCCCATCTCCGCTGAGCGCAATCCCGCCGATCTCCCCTGGGCTGAGCTGGGTGCTGAGTATGTTGTGGAGTCCACCGGTCTGTTCCTCACCAAGGAGAAGGCCCAGGGCCACATCACTGCCGGCGCCAAGAAGGTTGTCATGTCCGCCCCCTCCAAGGACGACACCCCCATGTTCGTCTGCGGCGTAAACCTGGATGCCTACACCCCCGACATGACCTTCGTGTCCAACGCCTCCTGCACCACCAACTGCCTGGCCCCCATCGCCAAGGTTCTGCACGACAACTTCGGCATCACCGAGGGTCTGATGACCACCGTGCACTCCGTCACCGCCACCCAGAAGACCGTTGACGGCCCCTCCCTGAAGGACTGGCGCGGCGGCCGCGCTGCCACCGGCAACATCATCCCCTCCTCCACCGGCGCCGCCAAGGCCGTGGGCAAGGTTATCCCCTCCCTGAACGGCAAGCTCACCGGCATGTCCATGCGCGTCCCCACCCTGGACGTCTCCGTGGTCGACCTGACCGTCAACCTGGCCAAGCCCGCCACCTATGCCGAGATCTGCGCCGCCATGAAGGAAGCTTCCGAGACCTATCTGAAGGGCGTTCTGGGCTACACCGACGAGGACGTAGTTTCCTCCGACTTCCTGGGCGACACCCGCACCTCCATCTTCGACGCCAAGGCCGGCATCGCCCTCACTGACACCTTCGTAAAGGTGGTCAGCTGGTACGACAACGAGATCGGCTACTCCAACAAGGTCCTCGAGCTCATCGAGCACATGTACAAGGTCGATCATCAGTAATCCATCCCTCAGGTTTTCGGGACGCCGTCCGTGCGGCGTCCCGTTCTTTTTCCCTGGAGCAAGAAAAAGCGGGCAGCCGGAAAGCTGTCCGCTGAAAGCGTCTCTCATTTGGTGCTCAGGGTGCCGGTGGCGGCCCCCGTCAGGTAGGCGTTGATGAACCCGTCCAGGTCGCCGTCCATGACGGCGCCGATGTTGCTGGTCTCGTAGCCGCTGCGGTTGTCCTTCACCAGCTGGTAGGGCATGAAGACATAGGAGCGGATCTGGCTGCCCCACTCGATCTTCAGCTGCACCCCCTTGAGGTCGGAGATGGTGGCCGCCTTCTCCTGCATCTGCAGTTCCACCAGCTTGGCCCGCAGCATCTTCATGCAGTTGTCCTTGTTCTGGAACTGGGACCGCTCCTGCTGGCTGGCCACCACAATGCCGGTGGGTTTGTGGATCAGGCGCACCGCCGAGGATGTCTTGTTTACATGCTGGCCGCCGGCGCCGCTGGCCCGGTACACCTGCATCTCGATGTCCTCGGGGCGGATCTCGATGTCCGCGTCCTCCGGCAGGTCCGGCATCACCTCCACGGAGGCGAAGGAGGTGTGGCGCCTGGCGTTGGCGTCAAAGGGGGAGATGCGCACCAGCCGGTGCACCCCGTGCTCCCCCCGCAGGTACCCGTAGGCGCTGGGACCCTCGATCATGATGGTGGCGGTCTTGATGCCCGCCTCGTCCCCGTCCTCGTAGTTCATGATCTGGTAGGTGTAGCCGTGGCGCTCCGTCCACCGGGTGTACATGCGGTAGAGCATCTGGGCCCAGTCCTGGGCCTCCGTGCCCCCGGCCCCGGGATGGATGGTGAGGATCACGTTGGAGCTGTCGTACTCCCCGGTCAGCAGGGTGGAGAGCCGGGCGCTCTCCATGTTCTTCTCCAGGGCCGCAAACCCCTCCTCCAGCTCGGGGAGCAGGGACGCGTCCTCGCACTCGTTTCCCATCTCGCACAGGGCCATCAGGTCATCCCACTGGGTCTGCCGGGCCTTCTGGCCGTCCACCTTCTCCTGCAGGGTGCTGATGCGCTGGTTGACCTTCTGCGCCTTGGCCAGGTTCTCCCAGAAGCCGTCCGCCGCGGACTCCGCATGGAGCATGTCCAGCTCCTGCTCCGCCGCCTCCAGATCCAGCGCCTGGGCCAGCTCCTCCAGGGCGGGAGCCATGTTGTTCAGCCTTACCTTGTACTCGTCATACTGGAGCATTCTCTGTCAGTCCTCTCCGTTTCTCCCGGCAGCCGGGTCTGTTCTGCACTGTTCTGCCATTATAAAAGGGCGGGGGAGAAAAGGCAAGAAAAACATCCGCCGTTTCCCGCGCACATTTCTCCCTCTTCTGTCCCTGTCCTGAGGACAGCCTCAGGGCGGTCCCCGCACAGGATCTCTGGAGCGCAGGTCCGGGGGATGCCGGAGAGCACCCCTTCAGAGGGCGTCCTTCAGAGCCTGCACCCGGCCGGTGCGCTCCCAGGGCAGGTCCAGATCCGTGCGCCCGAAGTGGCCGTAGGCCGCCAGGGGGCGGTAGATGGGCCGGCGCAGATCCAGGTCCCGGATGATGGCCGCAGGCCGGAGGTCGAAGGTCTTCTTGACCGCCTCCTCCAGGGCCGAATCCCGCACGGTTCCGGTGCCGAAGGTGTCCACACGGACAGAGACGGGGCGGGCCACCCCGATGGCGTAGGCCAGCTGAACCTGGCAGCGGGAGGCGAGGCCGGCATCCACCACGGTCTTTGCCACCCAGCGGGCGGCATAGGCCCCGGAGCGGTCCACCTTGGTGGGGTCCTTGCCGGAGAAGCAGCCGCCCCCGTGGGGTGCGCTGCCCCCGTAGGTGTCCACGATGATCTTGCGGCCGGTGAGCCCGGTGTCCCCCGCAGGTCCTCCCACTACGAAGCGGCCCGTGGGGTTTACAAAGATGCGGGTGTTCCCGTCCAGCAGCTCCGCCGGCACGGTGGGTTTGATGACCAGCTCGATCATGTCCCTGCGGATCTGCTCCAGCTCCGCCTCGGGGGCGTGCTGGGTGGAGATGACCAGGGTGTCCACCCGGGCCGGGCGTCCGTCCTCCCCGTACTCAATGGTGACCTGGGTCTTGCCGTCGGGGCGCAGATAGTCCACCAGCCCTGTCTTCCGCACCTCCGCCAGCCGCCGCGCCAGCCTGTGGGCCAGGGAAATGGGCAGGGGCATCTTCTCCGGCGTCTCGTCGCAGGCGTAGCCGAACATCATCCCCTGGTCCCCGGCTCCCACATCCAGCCCGTCGTCGATGTCCCCCTCCCGGGCCTCCAGGGCCCGGTCCACGCCCTGGGCGATGTCCGGGGACTGGCCGTCGATGCTGGGGATGACGGCGCAGGTCTCGCTGTCAAATCCGTACTTGGCCCGGTCGTAGCCGATCTCCCGCACCACCTGCCGGGCGATGCCGGGGATGTCCACATAGCAGGAGGTGGTGATCTCCCCCATGATGTGGATGAGGCCGGTGCAGGCGGTGGTCTCGCAGGCCACCCTGGCCTCCGGGTCCTGCTCCAGGATGGCGTCCAGAACCGCATCGGAGATCTGGTCGCAGATCTTGTCCGGATGACCCTCAGTGACAGACTCTGAGGTAAACAGTCTTTTTTCCATGGTTTTGTTCCTTTCCTTGTTCGGGGCGAGAAAAAGCGCTCCGCGGCAGGCGGAGCGCTGTGCTTCAGTACACCCTCATCTTTCGAACACTGCCGCCGGATTTGGCACCTTGTCGGTGTGACAGGTTGCCGCAGCGTCGTCGGGCCGGTCCCTCGGCTGCTCTTGATGAGTATTCAGTTTGCAGGGCAGATTATACGCGCCCGGACCGCACCTGTCAACCCGGAAGAGCCAGTTTTTTCCTGCACCCGCTCCGGGGTGCCTCCGCCCTCAGGAATCGATGAAGGTCCGCACCCGCAGGGAGGCCCCGTTCTCCAGGGCGATGGCCCGGCAGCGCTCGATCTCCTCCGGCGTCCTGTCCTTGTCCACGATGGTGAAGACCACCTGGGGGACATACCGGGAGGCCTCCCTGGCAAAGTCCAGCATGGCCTGATAGGCCTTCTCCCCCTGGGCCGGGCGGACAATGCGCACATACTCCTCCGCGGTGGAGGCGTTCAGGGAGATGGAGAGGGTGCTGATGCGCCCCTCCAGTTCCGGACAGACATCCCGCCCGTTTATGAGATTCGCATGGCCGTTGGTATTGATGCGCACCGGCGGCAGATCTGCCCCGTAATGCTCCTTCAGCCGGTCCACCAGCCACAGCAGCACGTCCAGCCTGTATGTGGGTTCCCCGTATCCGCAGAAGACGATCTCCCGGTAGGAGGGGATGTCCCGCCGCAGGAAATCTGCCAGCGCCTCCTCCCGGGACGGCTCGTGCTCCAGCCACAGGGAGTCCTCGGTGTAGATGGACCCCTGCGCCTTCCCCTGGCGCAGGCAGAAGACACAGGCGCAGTTGCAGCGGTTGGTCAGGTTCACATACAGAGCGCCCTCATATTCATAGGTAATGGTCATGATAAATCAGCCTCAGTCCTCAATGTGGAAGAACCTCTTCCCGTTCTCCATGGTGATGCGGGCCACCTCTTCCGTCTCCATCCCCTTCACCCGGGCGACGGTCTCCGCCACCCGGTATACATAGCCGGAGTCGTTGCGCTTCCCGCGGAAGGGTTCCGGTGTCAGGTAGGGGGAGTCGGTCTCGATCATGATCCGGTCCATGGGCAGCCAGTCGATGACCTCCAGCCCCTTCCTGGCGTTTTTGTAGGTAATGACCCCTGTAAAGGAGAGCATCCAGCCCAGTTTCACCAGCACCTTCGCGTCCTCCAGGGAGCCGGAGTAGCAGTGGTAGACCCCGGTGACCCCGGGGTGGCTGCGGACGATCTCCAGGCAGTCCCCGTGGGCCTCCCGGTCGTGGACGATGACCGGCAGCCCCAGTTCCTCCGCCAGGTCCAGCTGGTCGTGGAACACCCGCTTCTGCAGCTCTCTGGGGGGATTGTCCTCCCAGTGGTAGTCCAGGCCGATCTCCCCTATCGCCTTCACCCGGCTGCTGCCCAGGGCCAGGGAGCGGAGCTCCTCCCTGGCGTCCGCGCTCCAGGGCTCGCAGTCCGAGGGGTGAAAGCCCACCGCAGCGTAGACAAAGGGGAACGTCTCCGCCAGAGACACGGCCATGCGGGAGGTCTCCAGGTCGCAGCCGGGGTTCAGGATCAGCTCCACGCCCCTGCCCGGCATGGAGGAGAGCACCTCCGTCCGGTCCTGGCTGAATGCCCCGGAATCGTAGTGCGCATGTGTATCAAAAAGGCCCATGACCTTCCCTCCTGTCTGCGGCTTCCCCCAGCCGCATGGATTCAGCCGCCCTCCGGCATGGCGCCGGGGAACAGCTCCTGCACAAAGTCCACCTGCGGCACCTGGAAGGTGCGGCCCCGCAGGTGCTCCAGCACCCCCGCATCCGAGGTGAAGTTGAAGAAAACCTTCCAGGAGTACAGGGCCTGACCCTTCAGTCCGTATTCCCTGTCCTCCGTCCCGTACTTGCCGTCCCCCAGCAGGGGCCAGCCGGCGGCTGCCATCTGCGCCCGGATCTGGTGGGTGCGCCCGGTGAGCAGGCGGCACTCCACCAGGGACAGCCCGTTCCTGCTGTCGATTACATTATATAAGGTAGCAGCGCTGCGGGCACCCGGCTCCGGCTCTGCACGCACATACACCTGGCGCTTTACGCTGTCCTTGAAGAGGAAGCCCTCCAGCTTTCCGGACCGGGGGCTGGGGGTCCCGTGGACCACGCAGAGGTAGCTCTTCTCCACCTCCCGGCTCCGGATCTTTTCGTTCATCACCCGCAGGGCCTCGGCGGTCTTGGCCGCTATGACGATGCCCCCCGTGTTGCGGTCGATGCGGTTGCATAGGGCCGGGGCAAAGGAGGTCTCCTCCCGGGGCTTCCACTCCCCCTTCTGATAGAGGTAGGCCTGCAGGTGGGTCAGCAGGGTGTTGACCCGCTCCTCCCCGTCGGGGTGCACCACCTGTCCCGGCCGCTTGTCCAGGAGGAGAATCTGGCCGTCCTCGTAGAGGATCTCCAGCTTCGGCCTGTATATGCAGAGGTAGGCGTTCTCCGGAGACGGGTCCTCGAAAAACTCGTCGCTGATGTACAGCTGCAGTCTGTCCCCCTCCTGCAGCCGCTCGTCCCGCTTTGCAGCCTTTCCGTTCCGCTTCACCCGCTTCAGGCGGATGTACTTCTGAGCCAGGGGCGCAGGGAGGAGAGGCACAGCCTTGCCCAGCCAGCGGTCCACCCGCTGACCCGCATCATTGCTTCCGATGGCAAACTCCTTCACCGGGGACACTCCTCTCCAGGCTGCTGCCAGTCCGCCGCTATCTTAGCACATGCGGGGCATCTGCGCAAGACGCCCCCGCAGAGCGGTCCGGGGGCCGTTTTCGCCCCCTCCGGCGGCTGAACTTCGCCCTTTCCCAAAGAAAAAAGGGTTTGACAAGGCAAATGCAAGTCTATATAATACACGTTGTGTCATTTGGCGAGGGAGGGGAAGAGCCCTCAGGAGGAGACAGCATGCGTCTGGACCTGCGTGAAATCATCCACATTCCGGATGCGAAGAAGTCCTTCCGCTATGAGCTGGACCTCTCTGATCTGGATTTCTACGGAAGCCGTCCCATAGTCCGCCCTGTTCTGGTGGAGGGCTGCGTGACCAACCACGCGGGGGCCCTGATGCTGGAGGGGACAGCCAGTTCTGTGCTGGATCTGCGCTGCGACCGCTGTGCAAGGCTGTTCCAGCGCCAGAAAACGGTCCCCCTGGACAGTCTGGTGGCTGAAAAGCTGGAAAACGAGGAGAATGAGGACGAAATTCTCCTTCTGGACGGGACAGAACTGGATTTGGACGAAGCGGCAACCTCCGCCTTCGTGCTCGCAATGGATACAAAGAATCTTTGCTCAGACAGCTGCAAGGGACTGTGCCCGAGGTGCGGAGCCAATCTCAACGACGGGCCCTGCGGATGCGGACCTGAAAAGGACCCCAGGTGGGCAGCCCTTTCCCAGCTGCTGGAAGAATAGGGAGACAACAGGACGCGCCTGAGCACGCGAAAGCCAAAGGAGGTGTCACCCATGGCGGTTCCCAAGAGAAAGACTTCAAAAGCACGCCGGGACAAGCGGCGCAACTCCCACTGGAAGCTTACCCCACCCAATCTGGTGGTATGTCCCAAGTGCGGGGAGCTGCGGCTGCCTCACCGTATGTGCCCCCACTGCAAGACCTACAACGGTCACACCTTTGGAGAGGCTGAGGCTTGAGTCAAAAAACACACTGCCGGCAGGGCGGTGTGTTTTTTTGTCTTCCCCGGGACATTCCCCGCTTCCAGCCGCTGCAGACAGTCATGCGCCGGATATCACGGGAAAGCCCTTGCTGAACGAAGCTGAAAAGCTGTATAATCCTTTCTGCAGCAGCCGTCCCGGAGCCGTCTGCACATGCACTCTAACACCGGTCCGCCTGCCTCTGCGTGTGGCGGACAGGAAGGAGGAATCAGCGTGGCCAGCAGTGTCTCTTCCGGTACAGACCCGAAACAGCCCGCCCCGTCACCGGAGCAGCTGCAGGATACAGCGGCTGCACCCGCCGGGGAAGCCGGCAATGCAGGGAGCAGTCCGGCAGAGGGCACACCTGCGGGCGGGGAGCACGGCGGCACACCGGCCGGCTCTGCCCGGAAAACCTCCCCGGTTGAGAATACGCGGTTTGACGGGAGGCGCCTGACTTCGGTGCTTCTTGTGTTTCTTGCCGGTGCAGTCATTGGGGCCGCTGTCTCCCTGGGGCTGGTGATGCATCAGAGGTCACAGGAGAAGGCCCGCATCCAGGCTGCCGAGGACCTGGCAGTCTGGGAGGCCCAGTACATCCTCCCATACAGCGACAGGGAACTCCTCTCCGAGGAGGATCTGGAGGGGATGGACCTGGACGAGCTGATCCTGGCCCGGGATGAGATCGCCGCCCGTCACGGCAGGGACTTCGGAGACAGCGAATCAGGACTGTGGTTTGCAGAGGAGCCCTGGTACACCCCGTCTGATGCCTACAGCGACGATGTCCTCTCCGAGACGGAAAACAGCAACATTGCCCTCATCAGCAGCCGGATTGACAGGCTCCGATCCGGCGCTGCCGCGGAAGCTTACCTGGAACTGCTGGACTCCTATCCGGAGCCGGTCAGCGGCTACAGCAGCATGGAGATGGTTCCTGCCGGCGGCATCTTTTTCTGGCTGGAACTCAACAGCTACGAACCTGACACCACCGAAACCCGGACATACATGTACTGGGATCCGGGATCGGGTCTCCAGAGAGGTCTGGTCTCTCCCGGGCTTCTCTGTGCAAAGGTCCTGGACATGGACCGGGACGGCATGCCGGAACTGATGACCCTGACAGTACCGGAGAACACCGAAACCTACTGCCTTGATCTGTGGACCTTCAGGGACGGGGAAGCGGTGAAAGCGGCAGACACTGTCACGCTTTATCTGGCTGCCCCAGTCGGATGGTACTATATCTCCACAGTGAACTATCTGACCGGACAGAATGAGGACTGCATTGCAGTTCTGTCAGACGGCGGAGACGAGTCAGGCCTTATATACACGGATGCCTGCTACCTGACGGCGGACCAGCCGCTCACACTTTATGAAGGGTCCAGCGGCGACCCCGGTGCAGACCAGAGCACCTGGCAGACGAAGTGGCAGGTGAACGGAACTGATACAGACAGGGCAGCATACTTGAAGACACCGGTCCCGCAGGGAACACCGGCCAGGTGGTCGAAATCCTACGACAATGACACAGGCGGTCAGCTGGAAATCTTCAGCAGCAGATTCCCTTACAGCGGCTGGCTTCCGGCCTCATTCTCCCTCAACGGACCGCAGGAAATCCGCGATGCCAGGGATGATCTGGAGGAACTCTCCGCCCTGAATTAAGGTCCGGATGTTTTCCCGCTGCCCCGGCGGGTCTGCAGATGCGGTTTCCGCTCTTCTCTCCAGTGCCGGTTCCACCGCTGCTGTCAGCTTCCTGCACAGCAGACTTCCCGCCCTGGCGCCGCAGGGTCCTCTGGTACTTCTCCACACTTTGAGCCCCTTTTTGGTCTTTTCCAGGGGGAAACGCGAACTGCTGTGAGAGCCGGGGGCGTGGAATCGATTTCTGCCCTTAAACCTTTTATCTGTTCTGTCATTGGAGGCACAGGAGAAGTGAGCAGTTTGAGCAGACATATATTTACGATTGAGGATATAATCAGACTGGTGAAGCCAGTATCTGAAAAGTACCATGTGAAGGAAATTTACTTGTTTGGCTCGTACGCAAGAGGGGAGGCTGATGCGGACAGCGATCTTGACTTTCTTGTATACGGCGGAGACAGTTTCAGGCTTACAATGATTTTTGCGTTAGCTGAAGAACTGCGAGAAATTTTAAATAAAAATGTAGACATGTATGAAATTCACGAGCTGAATACAGGCAGTGAGTTCTACGACACTGTTATGAAAGAAAAGGTGCTGATTGCGCGAAATCCTTAATTCCAGCGCCAATATTAACGGATATCTCAATTTTGGCATTCATATCCCTGCTCCCCAGACCGTACGCTGAAGGAATGCAGGCATTCATCCAGCTTCACAGACGCCGCCCTTCAGATGGGCGGCGTTTTCCGTATTTTGGACACAGCCGGTGAAATTCTGGAAACATCCCGTCCCGGGGAAGCCTGGCGGGAGTTTTTCCTGTCCGTCTCTCCACAAATGTTCTTAACTGTGGTATAATCCCCAAAAGCGTTTTTCGGGAGGGAGTCAAACGGCCATGGATGACAAGATATACAGCGCCGCCGTTGATCTGCGCCACACACTGCACCAGTACCCGGAACTTTCCATGTCTGAGCGTCAGACGAAGCTCCGCCTCATGGTCTTCATCCGGGAGAATACAAACCTTGAAATACTGGACCAGGGGCGCTGGTTCTGCGTCCATTACCCGGGCACTGGAGACGGCAGACCCCCTGTTGCCTTCCGGGCCGACATGGACGCCATCCCTGTCGAGGAAGAGTTCAGCCTGGTGCCCTACGCCTCCCGCAACCCCGGCGTCTCCCACAAGTGCGGTCATGACGGGCACAGCGCCTCCCTGGCTGCCGCCGCTCTCATGCTGGAGCACAGCGGGCTGACCCGGGAGATCTACCTGGTCTTCCAGCACGCGGAGGAGACCGGCCAGGGTGCAAAGGAGTGCACAGACTTCCTGCTGGAGAAGGGCATCTCCGAGGTGTACAGCTGGCACAACTTCCCCGGTCTGCCCCTGGGCTCTCTGGCCTGTCCGGATACCGCCTGCCAGCCTGCCTCCACCGGCATGATTCTCAACTTTACCGGCAAGAAGAGCCACGCCTCCCGGCCGGAGGACGGCCGCAACCCTGCCTATGCCATCGCTGCCCTGATCAGCGCCCTGCCGGGCATCACTGACCCCTCAAACTGGCGCGGTCTGACACAGGCTACTGTCATTGAAGTCCACGCCGGAGAGCGGGCCTTCGGGGTCAGCGCCGGCTACGGGGAACTGCTCCTCACCCTGCGGGGAGAACATGAGGACGAATTCTCCCGGCTGCGCACCCAGGTGGAAGATCTGGCCCAGGATCTGGCAAAAAAGCAGGGGCTGTCTCTGCGCATCTCCCTGGAGGACACCTTCCCCGCCACCCGCAACCACCCGCAGCAGGCGGCCAAGGTCAGAGAGGCAGCCCGCAGGATCGGGGTGCCTGTGACAGACATGGAACTGTTCCGGGCCTCTGAGGATTTCGGATGGTTCACCCGGAAGATCCCCGGTGCCATCTTCTACCTGGGCAGCGGAGAGGACTGCCCGGGTCTGCACACCGCTGAGTATGACTTCCCTGATCCTCTCATTCGAACCGCTGCAGACCTCTTCATTGAACTGGCCCGCTGAGCAGTGCTCCACTCCG
>CAYYHY010000068.1:0-12382 GCA_964471855.1 uncultured Oscillospiraceae bacterium
GAAGGCAGCCCCGCAGCCGGGCGGCTGCGGGGCGCTCTTCCGTTTCCGTTCCGGAGGGAACGGCTGTCTGTCTTACTGCTTCACCAGAAGTTCCACCATGCGGTGCATGATGGCGGCGGTCTGGGCCCGGGAGGCCAGACCCGCGGGTTCGATCCGTCCCCCGCCGGTGCCCTGGACCAGACCGTGCTCTGCGGCCCAGGTCATGGCCTGCACCGCATAGGGGGATACGGCGCTGCTGTCGCTGAATTCACTGAGATCCGCCTCCGTGCCGGTGTCCAGCCCGCAGAACTCCGCGTACCGGTACAGCATGGTGACCATCTGCTCTCTTGTGATGCTGTCGTCGGGACCGAAGCGCCCGTCGGGGTAGCCGCTGACGATGCTGTTTTCAGCGGCCCATGCCACGCCGGGGGCCTGCCAGGAGCCGGGGACCACATCCGGGAAGTCCGGGGTTCCCCTGCCCTCTGCCTGCTCCAGGCGCATGAGGACGGCGGCCAGCATGGCTCTGCTCATGGACATGTCGGGGCTGAAGACGGCGGGGGCGGTGCCCTCAAAGAGACCGCGGGCGGCTGCGAAGTCCGCATCCTGTGCAAACCAGGAGTCCCCGGGGACGTCGCGGAAGTCTGTGTCCACGGAGATGACCTTCACTGTGCCGGGACCGTCCAGGAGGACGAAGGCCGTGCCGTTCTCAGTAATGGATTTGGTAATGAGGGTTTCCGTGCCGTCGGGGGAGACCAGCACGGCTGCATTCCCCTCCCCCAGGGGAAGGGCTGCCCGGAGACCGCCCGGCAGAGGACTGACGGACTTCCCGTCTGCCAGCACATCCACGGCGATGCCGTCTTCCGTTCCGGTCAGCGTGACGGTGACGGTGCGGCTGTCCCCCAGTGCGGACAGGGCCGCCCTGGAGAGGGTGGCGCTGCCGGCGGGGGTCTCCACGGTCAGGTCCGCCCGGGTCTTCTCTGCCAGGTCCTTCAGGAGGGAGCCGGGGAGTTCCGTCTCGTACCGGTCTGCTCCGTCCTTAAAGGCGGGTTTCACCACGGCGGATACGGAGCTGTTCTCCACCGCCTGCTTTACGATCTCCGCCGCCATGGCGTCGGACACCCTGGAAGTGGCAGTGCCTTTGTTCACCTTCGCGTCCGGCACGGCTGTAGTCACTGCGCCGTTTTCAGCCGGCACCTCGCTGGTGCTGACATTCAGGGAAGGACCGGAGGGGCGTCCGCCTCCTCCGCCGCCGGTGGGACCGGACGGGGGAGCCGGGGGCTCCGGGATGCCCAGCAGGACGGGAAGGACGGCCGGGTTTTCAGGGTTCAGGTCTCTGACCGCGGTGCGGTACTCTGTGCCCTGGGGAAGGTTCTCAAAGGCCAGGGGCGAGCCGTCGGTGCTGGCGAGCCAGGGGGTGAGGAAGGGACCCCAAGCCCTGGCCAGGACGGCATACTCCTGGGCGGTGCCCGGCCGCTGCAGGGTGACGGTGCCGGGGACGGATGCGGCCTCAATCATCTCCCCCGCCGCGTTGCGCCCGCTCTCCGCCTGCTGGGCCTGTTCCAGGGAAGGGGTGCGGATGTCGAGGACAGGGAAGAGAGCCGCGGGGATGTTCTTCATCTCAACGGGGTTCTTCTCCGGCACGAAGCGGACGGCGGTCTCGATGCAGTCCTTTACGCTGCCGGGCTTCTCCTCGGCGGTGACACCGGGGAAGAGGGCGGTCTCCACTCCGCCTGCGGGGCCGGTGATGAGGATCCGGTCGCCGTCCTGGAGGGAGGCACTGTCTGTAATCTGCTCCAGCCCGCTGAAGGGGATTCCTTCGATCTCCACGCTGGAGTCGTCCCGGGTCTGCCTGTATATGGAGAGGGGACTGCGGTTGGCATACTTGTAGCTGAGGATGCCGGGGGCAAATCTGCCGGTGAGGCATCCGGCGGTGTCCGTGCCTGTTCCGGAGACCACGTGGAACATCCTGTCCCCGGAGGGTTCAAACTCGATCTCGCTGGCCTGGTCCTCCCGGCTGGTGTAGGGGACGGCGTAGTTGACCCCCTGGCGCAGATACAGCCAGACGGTCTCCCCGTCCTTCTGAGCGGAGATCTTCCACTTCCCCTCGCCGCTGCTTCTGAGGGTGTGGAGGCAGGATTCGATGTCCACCTCATCCCCGGTGGGGGACTCCAGGTGGGCGGGGACTGACTCCTCCCGTTCTGCCGGGGGCCGCTCCTCCAGGGCGCTGCTGCCGGTTTTCAGAAGGTCCCTGTCGCTGACGGCGATGCCCTTCACGGCCCAGTCCGCATCGGGCTCCAGGCCGGGGAACTCCACCCAGCCTTCCTCCGTGCGGCTCTGCTCCACCGCCACAACGGTGCCCTCGCTGTCCACAAGGCAGTAGCAGACATCCGGGGAGGGGCTGGTGAGGATCACCTTCACTTTGTCCGGGCTGTCCGGATCCACGGTGCTGACCGCCTGGACGGTGTCTGTCTCCGTGACCCGGAAGTTGTCCACGATGCACATGGCGTCGCCGGTGATGAAGCTGTCGGAGGCCCGGTAGATGCTCAGCCAGGTGTCCTCCGTGGCGGTGAAGGTCACGTATGCGGTGTTCGGCTCCGGCTTTGTGTCATAGCCGTACTGAGTGCCCTCCGGCCAGGTGCAGCGGGGCAGGGTGTACTCCAGCAGTCCCTCTTCCTCCTGACCCTCGGCGGCGCCGTGGACCTGCAGGGTGTAGATCTCCCGCTCCAGGGGAATGTTGAAGCCGGGGGTCACCTGCTGCCCGTCGATCTCCCGGGTTCCGGTGCCGTTCTCTGCGAAGGTCATGTAGTCCATGGCCACGACGTAGGTCCTGCCGGGCTCGAAGGGCAGGGTGGCCAGATTGGTGCGGACGATGTCCCAGTCCTCGTTGTCGTCGTACACCTTCAGGGACACCCCGTCGATGGAGTAGGACTTGAGCATCCCGGGCCGGGTGTAGGTGAGGTGGGTGTGGGGCTGGTCATAGTAGACAGAGACGAAGGGCCCCTTGTTCTCGTCCAGGTTCTCGAAGTCCTCGTAGTACCAGTACTTCTCCGCCTCCGGGTTCTTCTCGTGCTTCCAGCAGAAGGAGCGGAAGTCGTCCAGCAGGACGGTGCCGCTGCCCGCCTCCGTCTCAAAGACCAGGGTCAGGGAGGCGGTTCCCTCCGGGACGGTGACGCCCTCCAGGCGCAGACGCATCCAGGTTCCCCCGTGGTATTTGGTTGGCTTGTATCCCACGGTATAGGTGCCGGTGCCAGGGAGGGTGACGGACTTCAGTTCCTGCTCCCCGTCCAGAACCCGCAGGGTGATCTCCCGGTCTCCGGAGTTTGCCCAGACGGAGAAGGTGTAGGTGCGGCCGGGGGTGACCGTCACCTGCTGGGATAGGGTGCCGGAGAAGTCCTCCGGGAAGGATACCCGGGGGTCCCCGCCGGCCAGGCCGTCCTCCAGGGGACCGGAGACGATGGAGGGGGTCTCCATGCCTTCGGCGCCGGGGGTCACGGTCCAGGCGTCCAGGGTGCCGCTGGTGAATCCGGGGTCAGCGATGCCGGTGCTCTCCCCGTAGGGGTGTTCCTCCAGGGTGGGGAGGAAGCGGTCCGGCAGGATCTGCCCGTCGTCCCCGTACATCCTGACCCGTTCGCTGCTGTCCCTGAGGAGGATGTAGGGAACCCCGGGCTCCAGGCCGCTGAGGTCCACCTGGTTCCCCTCCGCCCGGATCTCCTTCAGGTCCTTCCGGCCCTCGGCGGTCAGGCGGTACAGGTATGCGGTCTCCACCCCGTCCCAGCTGTCCGGGAGGGTCCAGCTGGTGACGGCCCCGTCCCCGGTGTCGTCCCGGTAGCAGTAGATCTTGTCCTCTGTCTCCGGGCTCCAGGGGATGAAGATGGAGGCGGAGGCGGGAATGACAGGGGCGGCAGCCGATGTCTCGGTGAAGGTGCGGAAATTGGAGGTGTCAATTTTGGCGATCAGCTTCCCGTCCTTTGTAACGGAGGTGTAGGGGGCCTCGTACCGGGTCTGCACGGACAGCTCCCCTTCCCCGT
This sequence comes from uncultured Oscillospiraceae bacterium, assembly GCA_964471855.1. Classification (GTDB taxonomy): domain Bacteria; phylum Bacillota; class Clostridia; order Oscillospirales; family Oscillospiraceae; genus Lawsonibacter. Next base: position 4,008 of record CAYYHY010000068.1, read on the forward strand.
CCGCCAGCTCCGCGGAGACGTCCGGGGTCCACTTCATGAGGCTGAAGTGCTGCAGGTACTTGTTGACCAGATTGCTGCGGTAGAAGGCGTTCAGACCGTCCGTGAAGCTGTTTGCATTGGCCCAGTCGGCGATCCCCGGGGTCAGGGAGCCGAGGAGGGCCCGGTCCCCCAGGGTCAGGTCCGCGTCGCTGAGGGTGGTGAAGCGCAGCAGCTCGCTCTGGTTCTTCATGGTGCCGTAGTTGAGGTCGATGTTCCAGTGGTTGAGCACCACGCTCTGGCCCATGTCCCCCTGGAACTCGGTGGCCGCGGTCAGTCCCCTGTCGTTGAGGTACTTGGCCAGCTTTGTGCCGAAGTACTTGCGGTCCGGCAGGGCCGCCTGGTAGGTGTCGACGTATACGAAGTCCAGGTTCGGCAGGGTCTCCTTCAGCTCGTCCAGCCGCCGGGCCATGGAGCCGTCGGCGAACTGGGGCTGCACGTCGTCCTGGTACATCCGGTCCAGCCAGTTGTAGTCGGAGAGCCAGCCGTGGAACAGGGAGCCGCTGGCCAGGTTTCCGGCGGCGGAGACGGTGTCCAGCGCCTGCTGGCAGACGTTGATGTGGATGCCGTTCCGGATTCCGTAGAGCAGGCCCGTATCAATGAGGGTGTTGAAGTCCTCTGCCCCGCCCTGCTGTTCCCCCACTGCGGAGAAGTCCCCGTGGGAGTCGTCATGGCCGCCGGCCTGGTAGCCCTTGTTCATGATCTTGATCCCGAAGCCGTCGGTGAGGTAGCTCAGGGCCTTGCCGGTGTCCAGAGTCCGGAGGAAGGGGTTCGGGGCCTGGCTGGACATGTTGAAGGAGATGTACATCCACTCGTTCTTCGTGTGCTCCGCACCGAAGGGGCGGTTCATGATCTCCCGGAGGGCGATGGCGCCGTCCTGCCAGGTGACCTCCCCGTCCCCGTTCTCGTCCCCGCCCAGGATGACCCGGGTGAAGGGAAGACGGTCGTAGAACATGGCCTCCTCGTCGTCCGTCAGGGCCAGGGCCTCCTCCCGCAGGCTGTCGTCCCAGTTGTAGGGGGCGGCGGTGCCGGACACCGAAATATAGGGTGTGGAGGGACCGGAGAGGGTGCCGGAGTCCACGGAGAACTTGGCCCCCGTGTCCACGGCGTTGTTTTCAATGGCGGCGGAGATCTTCTCCGTGTCGTCATAGAGCACGACGGTGGAGGGGGTGCTGCGGCCCTCTTCCGTATCCACGGCCGTCCCCGCCGTGACCTCCACGTCCTGCAGGGTGTCGTTGTATCCGTAGCGGTTGTAGCCCAGCCGGGCTCTGGCCCCCTCCCCGGTGAAGGAGAGCAGGCTGAGACCGGGCAGCGCCACCGTGGTGATGTCCTCCACCTTCGCTTCGGAGGTGTCGATGCCTGTCACCGCCCAGGACAGGGTCCTGCCCGTCACGGTCAGGCGCACGGAGAGGACGGCGGTCTGGGACCCCTCCTCCCCGCTCTTCCCGGCTTTGACGGTGACCTCGTAGCGGGCCTCGTTCTCCTCCTGGGACACCAGCCGGGAGGTGACCTCCGAGGTGGTGAGTTCCCCCAGTGTCACGGGGAAGGCATCAGCCCGGGTCAGGGTCCCGTAGGCGGCCTTCCCGTCCTTCAGGGCGTACTTGTATATCCAGGGGGCGCTGCTGCCCACGGCAGCGCTCATCTCTTCCGATCCGATGACGATGTACTCCTCCTCCGTCAGCTGCAGGGGGTCGCTGCCGGAGAATGTCAGTTCCGGTTTTTCCAGTGCGGCAGGGGCTGCGCCCCCTCCCGGAGAGGCGGCGGCTGCCGCGGGGAACAGGGATGCCGCCATGCTGAAGGTCAGGAGCATGGCGAGAATCCGGGATCTGGCTCTGGTTGACAAAGTATCACGTCCCTTTCATCTTGCTGAGAATGATTCCCGCAGCGCCGGCCGCCTGCCTGACTGGGCCGGAGAAGGGCTGGGAGCCGCACATTGCAGAGAATTGCTTTAATTTTATCAGGGACATGTGATACAATCAACTGATATACAGGAAGACGCTGTTCGTAATAGATATATGGATATGCGCAAAAAGAACAGCAGAGCGCACAAATACGTGAAAATGAGGGCGGAAGAGGGAGGCGGGGAACCGCCGCCGGCGGGGGGCCGGATCTGCAGACAGGAGATAATCAGACTTTAATGGCCGGGCTTGTTGCACGGGGTCAGGTTCTCTGCTATAATGTCAGAGATTCTGACATTCGCGGACTGGAGATGTCCGTGTTCCTCCGCAGCCTGCTGCGGGAGAGGAGGCACCATGAGAAGACTGACAGCGGCGGTCCTGCTGGCAGCTGTTCTGGCAGCGGCGGCAGTTCCGGTCTGTGCCGCGGAACCGGCGGCCGCCGGCATGACAGAGGCGGTGATGGAGCAGGCCGCAGGCCGGCTGAACGGATACGGTCTGTTTTACGGCACAGGCACAGATGCCCACGGCGCTCCGGTCTACAGTCTGGACAGGCCCGTCACCCGGGAGCAGGCGGCGGTTCTGATCGTGCGGCTGCTGGGCAAGGAGGACGAGGCAGGAAGCCGCGGATACCAGTGCCCCTTCCCGGACGTGGCGTCCTGGGCCCGGGACTGCGTGGGCTATGCATACCAGAACGGCCTGGCGTTCGGCGCCGGCGGCGGGATGTACCAGGGCAGCCGGGAGATCACCCCGGCGGAGTACGTCACGCTGCTGCTGCGGGTGCTGAAGTTTGTATCGGGCACGGATTTCCTGTGGTCCAGCCCCTGGTCCCTCTCTGACGGCCTGGCCGTTACGGCGGAGGACTGGAGCGGCTTCAGCGGCACCTTTACCCGGGGTCACGCCGCGGTCCTGGCCTCCAGAGCTCTGGACGCCTGTCCCAGGGGGCTCCACAGAACCCTGCTGGACACCATTCTGGAGGAGCGGGACCCCTCACATTCCGGAGGGGACACCCCCGCCGGTCCGGCCCCCCAGCAGCCGGGGAAACCGGCCCTCACCGACGGGAGCAGCGTCACCGGGGAGAATGTGAAGAGGCTGCTGGAGAGCCTGAAGACCACCTACCCGGAGGGGCTCAGGTGGGGCAGCGAGCGCACCTACACCTGGAAGGGAGACGGGGAGAGCACAGAGGTCAACAGCTGCGAGGCCTTTGCCCTCCAGCTCAGCGACGAGGTGTTCGGATCCCTTCCCGCCCGCAGGAGCACCATCATCACCTGGTCGAAGCTCAGACCGGGGGACGTGCTCCGCATCAACGGCGACACCCATTCCGTCATTGTCCTGGACGTGCAGAACAGCGTGCTGACGGTGGCGGAGGGCAACTCCGGCGGGACAGTGCACTGGGGCCGCACCCTGAACCGGAACGATGTGACGGGTGCTACCAGCGTCATTACAAGATATCCGCAGTAATCATGCGAAAACGGACACCGGCGGTCTACACAGACCGCAGGTGTCCGTTTTTTTCATGCCGGGGGAACCCGGCTGCTTTCATGTCCCCGGGCGGGGCGGGAAGTCAGGGCTTCTGCTCTTCCCTGTGTTCCATTCTGCGGATGTGAACCTCCGGGATGGCCACATCGTCGTAGCGGATCTCCTCCCCCTCATCCTCTCCGGGGTCCGGTTTCTCCAGATATGTCTCGTCCACCTCGCCGGTGTGCACCTCGGGGACGGCCACGTCTTCGGCCTCGACGTCCATTTTTGGCTTGCTGGAATGATGCATGGTGTCCTCCACTGATCAGATCAGGTTGATGAAGAAGGTAATGACAAGGCTGTTTATAAAGTCGGCAAACATGCTGCCCACGATGGGGACCAGGATGTAGGCCTTGACGGAAGGTGCGAAGCGGTCGGTCAGCGCCTGCATGTTGGCCATGGCGTTGGGCGTGGCGCCCATGCCGAAGCCGCAGGTGCCGGCGGCCAGAATGGCGGCGTCATAGTCGCGGCCCATGACATTGAAGACCACGAAGTAGGCAAACACGAACATGAGCACCGTCTGGACCAGGAGCAGGATGATCAGAGGCAGAGCCAGGGCGGCCAGCTGCCAGAGCTTCAGCGTGATCATGGCGATGCCCAGGAACATGGACAGGCAGATGCCGCCGATGTCGTTGATCTCCCCCATGGGGACGTGGAACTTGCCGGTGTATTCACTGACGTTGCGCATGACGGCAGCCACGATCATGGCGCCGATGTAGACGGGGAAGGTCATGCCGGTCTTGGACAGCAGCCAGGAGACGATGGTGCCTGCGCCGGCGGCGATGGCCAGCTGGTAGGCAGCGGGCGCATAGCCCCGCACGGAGCGGTGGTGCTTCTCTTCCTCTTCCACCAGGGCGGTGTCGTCCTCGGGAACTGCGGTCTTCAGAAGGTCATGCTTGAGAATGAGGCGGCGTCCCAGAGGACCGCCCATCAGGGAGCCGGCAATGAGACCGTAGGTTGCCGCCGCTGTACACAGCGTCGTGGCCCCCTCCAGACCAAGCCCCTCCAGTATGGGACCGAAGGCGCCCGCTGTGCCGTGTCCGCCCACCATGGGGATGGAGCCGGTGCACATGCCGAAGGCGCGGTCCACGCCCAGCAGGGAAGACACTCCCACGGCGACGGTGTTCTGCAGGACGATCAGGACGGTGACGCAGGCCAGGAAGATCAGCAGGCTGACGCCGCCGCTCTTCAGAACCCGCAGGTTGGCCTGGAAGCCCACCGAGGTGAAGAAGAGAACCATGCAGACGTCCTTCAGCGTCTCATTGAAGGTAATCTCCATTACGCCGGACACATAGAGTATGCAGGCGAGAACGGCGAAGACCAGTCCGCCCACCACCGGGGCGGGGATGCAGAAGGTATCCAGGAACTTGATCTTCTTCTTCAGGAAGCTGCCCAGGAAGAGGACCAGCACGGCCAGGGCCAGGGTCTGGTACATGTCAAGAGAAAACTGAAAAGTCCGGGGTGCCTCCTTGGGTGTGGCCACCTCCACGTCAATTCCCTGCTCCTGGTACCAGGCTGCAGCCCCGGGATGGAACCCTGTGGGGATGCCCTGGACGGCGGATTCGGGGGTGATGGACGCGTCCACGGCCACGGCATCCTGGATCTCGCCGTTGTGATCAAAGAGAGCGGCGGTGATGGCCTGGACCGTTTCGGCCTTCAGGGAGTCGCTGGCCACCAGGACCGCCTGGACGCCCAGAGTGGTTACGTCTTCCTCCTGCCCCGGATAGGTTCCCGCCGGTATCGTGCAGGGGGCGTAGTAGCCGTAGAGCCCGGTCAGCTGGTCCACGGTGCGCTGGTCCGGGGAGATGAGGCGGATATCCATGGATTCCGCCAGCTCGGTGACTGCTGTGGTGGGGGCGCCTGCCGTGCAGAAGAATGCGTCGATTTCCCCGCGCTCCATGGCGGCGGCGGAGTCGGCGAAGGACAGGCGGCTGATTTCAAGGGAATCCAGCGTCAGTCCGTTGGCATTCAGGATCAGCTCGGCATTGCGGGTGACACCGGAGTCCTCCTCGCCTACGGAGACCTTCTTTCCGGCCAGATCCGCTATCGAGGCGATTCCGGAGGCTTTCGTGGCGACGATCTGGCAGGCCTCCGTATAGAGGCTGGCGACGGCGCTGAATCCGGACAGGGCCCCTTCCGAGTAGTTGCCGGTGCCGTTCAGGGCATCCTGCAGGGTGTCGCTCTGAACGGTGGCCAGTTCCAGAATGCCGCTGGAAATCAGCTGCAGGTTGCCTTCGGAACCGGTGGTTTCACGTACCGTGGCGGTTTTCCCGGTGGCCTCCTCCAGGAACGGCGCCAGGGCCTGGCCGTAGGCATAGTAGATGCCCCCGGTACCCCCGGTCCCCATGCGGAGCTCGTCTTTTGCACTGTCGCAGCCGGTCAGACACAGCAGCGCCATGCAGAGGAGCAGCGCAAGAGCTGTCAGCTTTCGTTTCATGGCTGTTCTCTCATCATCCTTTCCGTTGTATTTCGCAGCCCTCTCGCCTGGCTGCGGAGAGAGTGGAATGATTATACCATATTTTCCCTTTTCTGTGTTTGCTTTCCAAAAAATTCTTTCGACAAATTTCGCCGGGATGAAATACAGGCAGAATGTTGCAGGATTTCCAGTCAGGATGCGGCTGCGTGCAGATACGGGATTTTCCGGCAGTTTATTCCGGCTGTGTTTGAAAACTGGTGACAGGCTTCTAAGGTTTAAGCGGAAACAGGCGTCAGAATTATCTGCAGAATCCGGAAATCCGCTGTTAATACTGACCGCGTACACGGAGTACCGCCCGCAGTCTCCATCTGCCGGCAGATGATCTGCCGCCGTCCGGCGGGAGAAGGACCCGGGCCCGGAGGGACGGACCTGCCCGGGGACCTTCAGAGAGACATCCCCGGACCCGCTGCCCCGGAGGCATGTCTTCCCCTCTGGAAGGTTCTGCAGGAGCCAGGGCTGCCAGGAGAAGGGCCGTCCGGTGCAGCAGATGACGGGCCGGACAGAAGCGGGCTGAAGATCCCGCTTCTTATCATGCGCTGCACTTGAAATGTCAGATACAAATAAAGATTTCTGATGCGGGAGCATCTGACAGGATGAGATCGGCTGGATATGCCTGCATGGAAACATGGAATGAAAGGGTTCCTGACGGAAATATTGTGCAAAACGCTGAATTTTTGACGCATGAAGCCAGACAGCCGGACCTGCACAGGTCTGACTTCCAGTATTGTGTCCGGCAGAAAATTTCCAGTCCCTCCAAAATATGAAGCAAGTACTTTAGATATCTTTAGCAGAGCATAAGATACAGATATAACATGGAATGGAGTTTAACCCGGCTGTCTTCCCCTGTTTTCTTCAGAAGCAAAGAATTTATCAAAAATTGTTTCGAATCCTGCTGGTTTACGATAATGTGCCGGACTTTTGCCGTCTTTTCTTTCAGACAGATATCAGGACGCGGACTTGGACAGATTTAAAAAATGACAGTTTTCAGCAGTTTCCTGTCCGCAGCTTCTCCCATGTATCCGGCACCCCCTGGTCCGGGGAGACAGGGATTATTTCCGTGAGGAACCCTTTTGCTTTCTGACGGGATTCGTCATTATGACGAAAGCAGTGTTTCTCGAAATTTGAACTGCTCCAGACATAGTGCTATACTTCCCAGTGCCGGCGGGTGAACCGGGCCTGGCATTGAAGCCCTGCCCCATCTACCAGCCGGCAGCGGAATTGCCAGAGTACGGGCTTCCCGGGGGCTGTCTCCGGGAGACCTGCGGAACAGGGGGGATTTTTGTGGAATGCCGTCCGTTCAGTCTCGGAAGCCGGGAAGCGGATGCTGTATGGTTTGCTGCAGTGCTCACCGCGTCCGTTCTTCTCCTGCTGTCTGGCTGCTGGTCTGCGGCGGGACCGGCGGCGGCTGGGTGGCAGACGGAGATTCGCGGCACCGGTCTCCCTCCCGATGCTGCCGGCATCTGCAGTGACGCCGCAGGTATCCGCGCACCGCCTCTTCCTGAGCTGAAGGCGGTCCAGTTCCTCTCTGCCTGACCGGCTGATGCAGGAAAGCTTTACAGGCAGCGATAAATACTTTATAATAGGGAGGGATAGCAGTGGGAGTAGCAGATGCGTACGGGAGACAGCTGCTGCGGGTTCCGCGGTACATGGCCGATCTCATCAACAAAACGGTGTACGGCGGCGAGCAGGTCTGCTCACCTGAATCAATCCACTACGAGGATACGGTACAGGTGCTGGTGCTCCCGTACGGGAAAAATGCGTCATTCCCTGTAATGCGCTTCCGGGATAATTTTGTTCTGGTTTCGGATGACGGGAACGTGCCTGTGTTTGCCTTCGGAGTGGAGCTGCAGGACAGTATGCACTATGCCATGCCGGTCAGGACCCCCCTGTATGATTCACTCAGCTATGCTCTGCAGGTGTCCGGTGCGGCAGCGTCCTACAAGAAGGACAGGAAGGAGAAGAAGGAGAAGAAGGAAGAAGACGGTGATGCTGACTCCGGGGCAGAAGAGGCTGAGATCCAAAACGATGCCGGCTCTGTCAGGATCAAGATATCCCGCGAAGAGTTCCTGTCAGGTTTCCACAGCGATGACAGGCTGCTTCCGGTGGTGACTGTGGTTTTGTACCTGGGCGACAGGGAATGGACTGCACCCCGCTCACTGCACAAGATGTTCGGACATCCATCTCAGGAGAAGTTCACCGTTGCAGAGGAGACGCTCAGAAGTCTTGTCCCAGACGTGCACATCAACCTTGTCGCCCCCGTTGAGGAGGAAGATTCCTATTTCGACGGTTTCCATACCGACCTTGGCCTTGTTCTCAAGGCAGTCAAGTATCGGTCGAGCAGCACAGTCGGGGAACTGATTATGGCACGTCAGGGGGAGGTCGACGACGAGGCATTGAACTTTTTGCGCGGATACCTGGGTATGCCGGCTGACTGGTTCCTGGGAGTGGAC
>CAYYHY010000069.1:0-12208 GCA_964471855.1 uncultured Oscillospiraceae bacterium
TACCCAGGTACCAATCGGGTCTTGTGGGACAACCGTTTCCTGCTCTGGTACCATGCCTGCGGGTCTCACCGCTCCTCCCCGCCACGGAATACAACACAAGGGTTCCTCATGGAAGTTTGCACGGACTTGCTGCTGGACTCGGTGCTGGTCTGCGGACCTCCCGCATCCTTCCCGCTCCCAGAATGCAACGCAAGGGTTCCTCACAGAAGTTTGCGCGGACTTGCTGCTGGACTTGACGCTCACATCGACCGGCACCTGCTCATTTGAAGGTACCCAGGTACCAATCGGGTCTTGTGGGACAACCGTTTCCTGCTCTGGTACCATGCCTGCGGGTCTCACCGCTCCTCCCCGCCCCCGGAATACAGCACAAGGGTTCCTCATGGAAGTTTGCGCGGACTTGCTGCTGGACCTGCTGCGGCGCAAGGAACCGCCGCATCGGCTCAGAACCGGTGCGGCGGCTTCTGGATTCATTCTGCAGGTGTGGAAATCTGCTTCCTAACCAGGAAGTAGTACCCCAGGAGCAGGAGCAGGGTGGCTGCCCACGCCAGCGGGTAGCAGACGTATATGTACTCGATGGCGGGTTTGCGCATGACAACGGCAAGGAACAGCTGCCGTATGCCAACCATCCCGATGAGGCTCAGAATCATGGGGACCTGGTTTTTGCCGCTCCCCCGCAGGATACCCTGCAGCACCTCCCGGATCGCCATCATCCAGAACATGGGGAGCAGTACATGCATCATGTCCACTCCCACCTTCACCACTTCCGGGTCCGGATTGAAGAGGGCCACCGTCTGGCTGCAGAATGCGTAGATGACAGCGCTCAGGGTGATGGTCACCACCAGCGCCACGGTCATGCACTGGCGTTTCCCGGCCTTCAGCCGGTCGTACTTCCCGGCGCCCAGATTCTGCCCCATGAAGGTTGTCATGGTGATTCCGAAGGACTTCGCCGGAAGAAGCACAAACCGGTCCAGTCTGACGGCGATCCCCATCCCGGCCACCGCCTTTGTGGAGAACATGTTCATGTATCGGGTCACAAACACATTGGAAAACCCGATGAGCGCGCTCTGCATGCCGGCAGCCAGACCCACATTCAGTACAGGCGGAATGATCTCCCTGCCGTGGCTCCGGAGGTCCCTGAAGTCCAGGCTGTGAATGCCCTCCTGGCGGAGGATAGCCCGGTATACCAGGAGCACGGAGATCAGCTGGGACAGGACGGTGGCCAGACCCACCCCGGCTACTCCCATGGAAAACACACCCACAAGCAGCAGGTCCGCCGCTATGTTGACGCAGCAGGATACCACCAGGATCCGGAACGGGGTGCGGGAGTCCCCCAGGGCCCGGAGAATGCCGGCAGCGGTGTTGTAGATGACGGTGAACATGATCCCGGCCAGGTAGATCCGGAGGTACACCTCGGCATCTGCCCAGTACTCCTCCTGGGTCCCGGCCACGGTCAGCAGCTGGGGCGTGAAGAGGATTCCCAGCAGGGACAGCACTGCACCCAGCAGAACCGAAAACGTGAATGTGACACGGACGGACCGCCGGGTCTCCTCCTCAGCCCCCCGTCCAAAGGCCCTGGAGACCACCACATTGGAGCCCACGCTCATTCCGTTGAAAAAGCTGACCAGCATGGTGGAGATGGCGCCGCACACCGTCACGGCTGCCAGCGCCTGGTGGCTCACCAGATTGCCCACCACCAGGGCATCGACGCTGTTGTACAGGTTCTGCAGCAGTTCCCCTGCCACGATGGGCATGGAAAAACGGACTATGCTGCGGACGATATTCCCCTGGGTAAAGTCCTCCCTGGAGCGGTGAGGATCTCGGGCCATTTCTGCGCCTCCTTCCCCGGGAACCGGTTCTCATCCTCTGCACGCAGAGGGAATCCGCCGGAGCATCTGCGGCCGCAGGCATTCCTGCGGGCTGCATTCTCTCCCCCGCTCCGGCCGCTGCATGTCAGGGCTGGAGCCGCCTTCCGGCGGTCACTTCCCCGGTCTGGCCCAGAAGCGGAGGAACGCCAGAACCTCATCCCGTTCCGGCAGGGTGTTCTGCTCAAGCAGGGCCGTATCCGGGGTTACATTGGGTCTGTAATGCCCTGTGTAAAAACGCCCCTTCAGGAAAACAGCCGCCCCGTCCGGCTCAAGACGTACAGCCGCCAGGTTGGGGCAGGCCTTCTCCAGCTTCTGCAGTCTCCGGACCGTCTCTGCAGGCAGTTCTGCTTCCTCCCCTCGTCTCCACAAGCTCAGGGGGAAGTTCTTCACTGACAGATCTGCTGAGCTGTAGCCGCTGTCGGAGAGAAAGCCGGCCTGTGCCGATGGCTCCAGAAGGTCGCTGTGCAGCAGAAGCCAGTCCCCCTCTGCATGATTTGCCTCGTGCCGGCTGACCAGGAGGGTTCCGCTCAGAAACTTGTAGGACTTCCGGCCTCCCACTGCCGCCGGGTAGTGGAGCGTGAGTTCGCTGACCTTCAGTCTGAGGCCTCCGTATTCTGCGGTAAAGGCATTGCGGGAGAGCAGAGCCTTTTTGTCTTTATGCAGGGGCAGAATCCGCAGACCGGTGAACTCCTCCGGAGTGACGGCGCCGTGGCCCAGGAATGCGGCCTTCTGCATGGGGGCACAGATGCCGTGCAGGACACAGGCGCCGGCGATGCCGGTCTCATAGTGCTTCATCCTGGGGCGCAGAACGAGGAGGTAAAAGCCAATATTGGCGATGCCGGTGCACATGCCGGCCGGGGTGGAGAAGAACAGGAGCCCGATGGCCGCCGCGTAGAGCGCGATATGGAGGACAAAGAGGGCTATGATCTGCCTGCGCTGCTTCAGCAGGCGGGACTGGGTCTCTGCAATGGTTTCCATCGTTCACGCCTCTTCCCAGGCACGCTCCATGGCGGCCCGGCATGCAGCGGCATTCTCCGGCACTGTATTCTCCAGGGTTGCATAGAGGAAGGGCTTCTCCCGCTTTACATACCCCAGAATCATGGAGTAGTCCATCTCGCCGGTCCCCGCACCGACGCTCAGGAATCCGCTGCTGCTGCTGTCCGACCGCACGAAGTCCTTGAGGTGGATCATGGCGATGTCCTTCCCCAGCAGTTCAATCGCCTGCTGGAACACCTCGTCCCTGCGGTCCAGGTTGTCCCGGTCCAGCATGTTCACGGGGTCGAAGATCACCTGGAGGCAGGGACTGCCGATCTCGTCCAGAACCCTGCGGCAGGGCTCCGGGCCCCAGACACAGTGGCGGGCGCTCGGCTCAATGGCCAGGATCACTCCGAACTGCTCCGCACAGCGGACGACAGGTTTCAGCCGCCGGATAAACAGGGACAGGGTCTTCTCATCCCTGCACTCCGGGCAGAACCTGTACTCCCGGTTGGGGGCGCCCGTCTCGGTGCCCACCATGCCGCAGCCCAGCAGGGAGGCAAAGCGGATGCTGGCGCAGCAGAGTTCCGTAGCCTCGCGGACAGCGGCCTCATCCGGGTGCAGCAGATTGCAGTAGCTGCCAAAGAGCGCAATGTCGATGCCGCTGCGTGCAAACACGTTCTTCAGGTACTGGGCATAGCCCGGGGTCAGGGCCGCAGGGGTGCAGGGGCGGTCCCGGAACAGCTTTTTCAGCGCCAGGTGCGCGCAGGTGAAGCCCTGCTCCCGGACAAGGGAGAGCAGTTCCTCCAGAGGCAGGGGCTCTGCATCGTGGAGGCGCAGACCGAGTTGCAGCATGTGTGTTCCTCACTTTCTTGATATGGAGCAGTCTCCCGGCAGCCGCGCCGCATCCGCTCTGCGCTTTCTGCTTCTGAGTGCTGCTGACAGCCTGATGCACCAAACGGCGGGCACAGGGGAAGATCCTGCGTCCGCCGGAAGGGAATGCGGGTTCAGGCTTTCAGGCGGAGCTGCTCGCTCCATGCCATCATGGCGGCGCCGGCTCCGTGCTGGTTGTCCGCCATCTGTTTTTCGCTGAGGTAGTAGGCGGGGGAGCCGTCCCGGTCGGTGCGGTGGTCCGGTCCGGGACCGAGGCCGGCACTGGCGCAGATCCCGTGCAGCTCCAGACCGCCGGGTCCCTGCTTCAGGCAGGTGCGGGCGATTCCGTCCAGAATGGCGCTCCCCTTCTCCGCAAAGGCGGGGTCCAGCATGCCCAGCCGGGCGCCCTTCATGAAGGCGTAGGCCACCATGGCGGAGCCGGAGGTCTCGGAGTAGTTTCCGGGGAGGTCCTTCCGGTCCACCAGCTGCAGGAACATGGAGGTCTCCGGGACCTGGTAGGGCAGAATCCCGTCTGCGGCCCTCTGCAGCAGGGCAGACAGCTCCCCGGCCCGGGGGGTGTGCTTTCTGGCCAGTTCATAGGTGTCGCACAGGGCCATCAGGAACCAGCCCTCGGCCCGCAGCCAGACACAGGGGCTGCGCCCGGTAACGGGGTCGGCCCAGTCCATCTGCCTTGAGCAGTCGCAGGCATGCATGTAGAGCCCCAGGTCACCGTTCCAGAGGAGGGTGTGGGCGCTGGCGAACTGGTCCAGGATGTCGTCCCAGCGGTCCACGCCGTACTCGTCCAGGCAGGCGGCATAGAAGGGCATGCCCATGTAGAGACCGTCCAGCCAGACCTGGTGGGGGTAGATGTCCTTGTGCCAGAAGTTTCCGGTTTCCGTGCGGGGGTAGTGCTCCAGCGCGTCGAAGGCCCTCCGGACCCCTGCCGCATAGCGGGGATCCCCGGTGAGTTTTCCGTAAATCCGCAGGGATTTGCCGAAGCTGATCTTGTCGATGTTGCTCTCGGCATGCTGCCAGTTCCTGACAGTGCCGTCCGGATTCATCAGACAGGATGCGCTGTCAAGGATCAGGCCGGTCCATGTGCTGTCGCCGGTGGCCTCCCGCAGGTCCCAGGCTCCGATCACGCACAGGTCGTCCTTGTAGTTCCAGGGCTTTTCAGCCAGAAAACGGGGGAACTTTTCTTTCAGGTATGAATAAAAATATTCTTTCCACATGGTGTTCCGTTCCTCCATGATGAGAGTCAGAGGCCGGCAAAGTCCGCCACCCGGTTCAGAATCTCCTCCGCCTCCCGGACCGTCACCAGCCGCTCCGGGCAGAACCGGTCCTCCTCCAGGGTCATGAAGCCGAAGTACAGGGCCCGGGACACGTTTGTGCCGTAGTTGTTTGCCACCGCAGCGGAGTCGGCGCAGACCGGCATGGTGCTGCTGGCATTGCGGTAGCTGACGCCGCAGGCCTGCATGGCCACGGTTGCCATCTCCTGTCTGGTGACAGTCCGCTCCGGCTGCACCCTGCGGGTCTCATCCAGGGGGAAGAAGCCGCTGGCGGCAGCCAGAACCAGGGCGGGGTCCTCCGTATCCGAGGGGACAGGTCCGACCGCATCCGGGTCCGCCAGAGGAACCATCATCTGCGCCAGCTGCCCCCGGGTGACAGGGGACGTCTCCGGCAGCCTGTCTGCGCCTCCCAGCAGACCCCGGCACGCCAGTCTGGCCTGGACAGGATCCGCATATCCGGACAGCACGCGGCAGGTCCTGCTGTCTGCCCCCTGACCGCCGGCGTTCTCCGCATGCAGGCGGAGGAAGGCAGCGCCTTCAGGAACAGGGAAGGTCTCCCCTGTTCCCCCGGTCTGCCAGTCTGTGCCGTCCGCTGATACAAGCCAGGAGAAGGTCAGCGCCCCGGAACTTCCGCAGTGCTCCGCACTGGCCCGGACTGTCTCCCCCGGTACAGGGATGCCCAGAATGCGCACATGGTCCGGGCGGGGGAAGACCAGGCCGTTGATGACCACGTCCTCCACCAGGGCATCCTTCCAGTTCAGGCTCCGCAGGGGACGGCGCACGCCGTCTATCCGGATGTGCCGCAGAGTCAGCCCGGTGACGGGCACCTCGGGAAAGGCCTCCAGAAAGATGCCGTAGTCCCCGCCCCGGGCGGTGATGTGTTCGATGGTAATGTCCCGGAATACGGGGAGGCTGTCCCCGTTGCGACCGTCCTCGTAGAGCATGGTGCCGTGGATGGCGGCTCCGTGGACGTGGTCCATGGTGCTGTCGCAGAGCATTATCTGCTCCACGAAGCCGCCCCGGCGGGCGTTGGTCTTGAAGCGGAGGGCATAGGTGAGGCTGGGGCTGGAGAAGTGGTTCTCCGCAGCCAGCACCCGGCGGATCCCGCCGCTCATCTCGCTGCCCAGGGCGATCCCCCCGTGGCCGTCGGCGAAGTCGTTGTGTTCAATCAGTATGTCCTGGCAGGGGGTGGCGCTCTCCCGGCCGTCCCGGTCCCGTCCGGACTTGAGGCTGATGCAGTCGTCTCCGGTATCAAAGCGGCAGTTCTTAATCCAGACGCCCCGGCAGCTCTCGGGGTCGCACCCGTCGTTGTTGGGGCCGTGGCTGGAGAGGGTGAGCCCGTCCACAGTGACGCTGCGGCAGAATACCGGGTTTACCTGCCACATGGGGCTGCGCACGATGGTGAAGTCCCGGAGCAGCACCCGCTCGCAGCGGATCAGCTGGATGAAGTTGGGGCGCAGAAAATGCCCCGCGCCGAAAACCCGCTCAGAGACGGGGACTCCGTTCTGGTTCATGGCCCGCAGGGCTGTCCGGGCGGGGAGCTGCAGGTCCGGAAGATCATCGGACCAGGAGCGCTCCACCTGGTGATGCCAGTTCCACCAGTGCCGGAAGTCGGCCCCGCCGTCCAGGGTGCCGGGACCGGTAACCGCAATGTCACATGCGTCGCAGGCGTAGAGAAGGGCGCTGTAGTTCCAGCACGGAGTGGCCTCCCAGTGGGAGAGGACAATGGGGCAGGCGGCATCCGGGTCCTCCGCCATAAACTGAAGGACCGTCCCGGGGGATGCCAGATGGAGTTCCACTCCGCTCTTCAGGCGCAGGGCCCCGGTGCGGTAGACGCCGGCCGGGAGGGACAGGCGCCCGCCTCCCCGCGCCGAGAGAAAGTCAATGGCCTGCTGCAGCCGCTCCGTCTGGGGCTCCGGAGCATCCGGGCGGATGCCGAAGTCGTTCAGGGCGGCGTCCTGCCCCGTGCAGGACGGGAGCTGAATCTGCTCCAGAATCTGTTGACGCAGTGCTTGCTTGTTCATGGCGGCCTCTCCGTTACTATAAGAATCAGGACAGAAGAGTTCTCATGTTCTCTTCCAGATGCTCCCCGTGCCAGCGGTGGGGTCCGCTGCAGACCTCATGCAGGAGGCGGTCCTCCGCCCCCAGCAGGGCATAGGCGGCCCGGACCGTGTCCATCTGCTCCTCCACGTTGCGCAGGCCCCGGGGCCCGTTCAGCCGGTCCTCCCGGCAGGTCTGCACCAGAAGGGGGCGGGGTGCCATGAGGCTGACCAGATCCCCCAGATCGAAGTGCTCCCAGAGATGGGGCACATAGTTGCAGGAACAGTTGCGGTTCATGCGCAGCAGGGAGTCCCGGACCCCGTAGAGGTAGCCGCTGATGACGGTGAAGCGGACCCGGCTGTCCAGAATGGAGAGCCACATGGCCTGCATTCCGCCGCCGGAGAATCCGAGGCAGCTGAGGCGTCCGGTGTCAAACCGGCCGTCCTCCTCCAGCCAGTCGGCGGCCCGCATCAGGTCCCAGGCCAGCATGCCGGCCACGGCTATGCCCAGGGGTTCCCCCATGCGGGCCAGGCGGGCGCAGTCCCCTGTGAGCGCGGTCTCCGGAAGTTCCGTGTCCGCCAGGTCCTCCCGGCGCTCTCCGAAGCCCCGGGCGTCCGGGCAGAGGGCGATGTGCCCCATGCGGGCCAGCTGGAGGCCGTAGTCATAGCGGTAGAAGGAGATCCGTTCGCGGACAGCGCTGTACCGGGCCTCCCCGGCTACGGAGTACTTTCCCTCTCCCCCGTGTCCGCAGGGACAGAGGAAGGGTCTGGCATCCGGCCGGGGGCGGTCCGGAATCAGGAGAAAGAAGGGCATCCAGATGTCCGGCTCCGTCTGTATGAGCCAGTGTTCCCGGAGGATGCCGTCTTCTGCAGGCTGCCGGTCCAGGCACAGGGGGCTCAGGGGGCAGGATTCCATTTTATCCATGCCCAGCAGGGAGTGCAAGATCCGGAGAGACCGCTCCCTCCATTCCTGCCAGTCCTCCCGGGATGTCCCGCGAAACCGGTCCTGCCGCGCAAAGCGGTCGAACTTGCGGAGCATCCCGTCCAGGCTGCCGTAAACTTTCTGCAGAGGGGGGACCTCAGTCATCTCCCACATCGGGGCCGGCAGCGGCTGCCTGGGCTCCCTTCTTTTTCTTGCGGGCGTCTGAGATGAAGGGCCAGATCAGACAGACCAGAGCGACTAACAGGAGGACGAGGGACAGGGGGCGGGTGAAGAAGCCCGCATAGCTGCCGTGGTCGTAGCTGATGCCCCGGCGGAAGTAGGTCTCCAGCTTGCTGGACAGTATGAAGGACAGGACCAGGGGGCTGGTGGGCAGCCCGCCGATGCTCATGAAGATGGAGAGCAGGCACAGGGCCAGCATGACATAGACGTCAAACATGACATTGGAGATGCCGAAGCCGCCGATGTAGCTGATCATCAGGATGACTGCGTACAGGTAGTGGTATGGAATCTTCAGTATATATGCAAACCAGCGCTTGGTCAGGACCTGAATCACGAAGGTGACGATGGCGGAGACGAGCACGCAGGCAAAGATCAGCATGGCCAGATCCGGCTGACTGGTCATGAACAGGGGGCCTGCCTGGAGTCCGTGGATGGTAAGTGCGGCAATCAGCATGGCGGTGATGCCGTCTCCCGGGATGCCCAGGGCCATCATGGGAATGAGGGCACCGCCCAGGGAGGCGTTGTTGGCGGTCTCTGAGGCCCAGACGCCCGCCGGGTTGCCTTCGCCGAAGGTCTCGGGGTGCTTGTCGATGCTCTTGGCGTAGCCGTAGGCCACCATGTTGGAGATGCCGGAGCCCATGCCGGGCAGGAAGCCGATCCAGAGTCCCACCAGGAAGGACACAATGATGACCTTGAGGTTATCAAAGATGTCGCGGAAAGTGATCCCGAATCCCTTGCCCCCGGCGCTGCCTGCATCCGGCATCTTGGCGGTGCCCCGGGCGCTGTCCCGGATAATCTGGCACATGGCGAACATGCCCAGCATCTGTGCAACGGTGCTGATGCCGCTGTTCAGATAGCTGACGCCGAAGGTGAAGCGCTGGGTTCCGGTGATGGGATCCATGCCGATGGTGCCGATCATCAGACCGATGCCGGCCGCCATCAGGCCCTTGAAAAGGTTCCCCTTGGACAGGGAGGCCACCAGGGTGATGGCGCAGAAGCACAGGGAGAAGTACTCCCAGGGACCCAGGGTAAGGGCAAACTTTGCGATGACGGGGGAGAGAATTGTGGCCAGGATGACCGAGAATACCGTCCCGATGAAGGAGGCAGTCATGCCTATGGCAAGTGCTTTGTTTGCCTCCCCTTTCTTCGTCATTGGGTACCCGTCAAAGCAGGTGGCGATGGCGGAGGACGACCCGGGAATTCCGATCAGCACCGCAGAGATGAAGGTTCCGGAGACGCCTCCGATCCAGATGGCCAGCAGGAGGACAAAGGAGGTCTCCGTAGAGAGACCGAAGGTGATGGGCAGCAGCAGAGCGATGCCCAGGGTGGCGGACAGCCCGGGGATGGCACCGAAGATGATGCCCAGGCTGACCATGGCTACAATCAGCACCAGATTGAGCGGCTTCAGGCAGATCAGAAGCGCGTTGATGTATTCTGTCACAGGTCAGACCCCCTTATTTGAACAGGATGCCTTCGGGAAGCTTGACCTGGAAGCCGTAGACAAACATGACATACAGGACTGCGCTGACCGCAATGGCGATGATGGCTGTAGGAATGGGCTTGATCTTCGCCTCTCCCCTCAGATCATAGATGAAGGCAAAGGTGGCAAAGGGAGCGGTGATGCGGAAGCCGAAGATGCTGAGACCGACGGCGGTCAGCACCAGCAGCAGAAAGCTCCTGGTGATCTTCAGGATGCCGCCCTTGGGGAAATAGGGCTTGTCCGGCTTGGGATCCTTCTTCCAGTCCCTCAGCCCCTTGATGAGCAGCATGACGGAGCTGAACAGCACCAGAGCAAAGGCCACATAGGGAAACAGCCGGGGACCGGGTTCCAGCAGATTCGGCGGCTGCCGGGTCTGGATCTGAATCAGAAACAGATAGATGAACGACCCGATGATGCCCACGATGCCGGTAACGGCATCCCGTTTAAGCTTCATGCAGGAAACACCTCTTTTACAGAATTGCTGGCTTGTCCAGTGACGGAATGTGCCCCGGGGATTTCACCCTGGGGCACACAGATTCCTGTCATCTGCAGGCAGACAGAGCGATAAAGATCGGTTCGCTTTCTGCTTCCCTGCAGAGAGACTGCTGCAGGGAGATTACTCGTTGACCAGGATTCCCATGTTCCGGGCGATCTCAACCAGGTCGTCGTACTCCTGCTGGCGGATCTCCTTGGATTCCTCCAGGTTGTGCCAGCCGGGGACGTTGCCGATGCCGGCGATGTCGTCCCTGCAGACATCGACGATCTTCTCCATGGCTGCGTTCATGTTCTGCACCTGGGTCTCATCCATGCCGGCAGGTCCGAGCAGATAGTGGTACACGTTGAAGTACAGGTCCTCATAGCCCTGCTCCTGGAGGGTCTTGTACCGCTCCGGCAGTTCCTCGGGATACTGGTCGATGGTGATGCCGTTGGAGGCGCAGGTGCCGATGACCTTCAGCATGCCGGCGTCCTCATACTCGAGGGCGTTGCCTACACCCACGATTCCGATATCGATGAATCCGCCGGCCAGGTTGGTGAGGCGGTCAGACTCGTTGGCGCATTCCACCGGGTTGAGCTGGATGTCCAGCTTGTTCTGCAGCATGCCGAAGAGCATGGTGTTGGAGCCGGAGGAGGGCATGCCCACGTTCAGCTCGCCGGGATGGGCCTTGGCGTACTCCACAAAATCTGCAAAGGTGTCATAGGGGGCGTCTGCGGGGACGGCCAGGCAGGAGAAGCCGTTGTCCTGCAGGCAGGCAATGAGGGTGAAGTCGTTCATGGGGTCCACTGTGGCCTGACCGGTAATCCACTGGATGTTCAGGGCGCCGGTTGCAACAGTGAGGGTGGTGCCGTCAGGCTCGGCATCGGCAACGGTCTGGTGACCGATGGTGTTGGTGTAGTTCTCAAAGGTAGTGGTGATGCCGTAGGTGTCCGTGATGGCCTGGCCGTAGTAGCGGATGCCCAGGTCGGATCCGCCGCCGGTGCTGCCGGGGATGACCAGGGTGAGGGTCTCGCCCTCCACAAACCCGATGTCATCGGGGACGCTGACACTGGAGGAACCTGCACCGCTGGAGGAACTGGCGCTGCTGGCAGTGCTGGAGCTGGACCCGGAGGATGAGGCGGTACTGCCGGAGGAACCGGCCCCGCTGGAAGATCCGCCGCTGGAGGCACTGGAGCCGCCTCCGGAGCTGCTGGAGCCGGAACTGCAGGCGGTCAGCAGCATGGCCAGGGCCATGAGGACTGCGAGGATTCTGCCATACTTTTTCATTTTGTCTTCTCCTCTTTCATGATAGATTGTTTGGGGGGAAACATCCCCCGGAGCGGGAGGTTCGCAGAGGAAAAACCGTGAAAACTGTTCCAAACCAGTCTCTCGTCTGCTGTTGACGTCAGTATAAAGGGACAGGCTCCCCCTTGCAATCCAAACTTTCTCATCATGACTATAACAGTCCGTTTATAGGAGTAAAATCTTTTTATGCTTTTCATAACAGTTTATGCATGGATGGCGGCAGCTGTCCGGGAAGGAGAGGACGGGACCCCGGGGTATCTGGAGTCTGTACGGCGCGGGGCGCTCCTCCGGGGAGGATTGCGGCTCCGGCTGCAGCGTGCTAAAATGTGGAGCAGAACAGACAGACGCCAGGGGAGGCATGCCCATGACCACACGCCAGTACTACTATCTTGTGACGATTGCCCGGCTGGGAAACCTGTCCCGGGCAGCCCATGCCCTGAATCTGACGCAGCCGGCCCTGTCCCGCTTTCTGCTCACCTATGAGCAGGAGCTGGGGGTCACGCTCTTTCTGCGCTACCGGGGGCAGCTGATGCCTACAGCGGTGGGGCGGCAGGTCATCGACCGGGCCCAGAAGATCCTGGACGAGCAGAACCGGATGCTGCTGACCATGCGGGCGGTGACCGGCCGGGACCGCTCCAGCATCCGTCTGGCCACAGCCCCCAACCGGGGTGCCATCATCTACAGCAAGATATACAATGAGTTCTCCAGGCGCTTTCCGGATATCTCCCTGGAACTGACGGAGCTG
>CAYYHY010000070.1:0-12197 GCA_964471855.1 uncultured Oscillospiraceae bacterium
ACCTGGCTTGATACCCGGGACCGGAGCCAGCCTGTGTATCAGGTATCTCCCGGAATTTCGGCCGGACCTGCTGCCCGGGACTGCCTCTCTGCGGACTTTCAACACAGCAGGAACAGGACCATCAGATTCAGCGGCCTGAACCGTCAAAACGGACCGGGGCAGCGCCGCAGCCTGTTCCGGTCCGTTTCCTGAAGATATTCCGTTCTGCGGGCAGAAGGACATCAGAGGATGTCGATGTGCTCTCCTGCAAGGGCCTTGTTCATGCTGCGCACGGCGCAGAACTTGCCGCACATGGAGCAGCGGTCGTCCTCCTCGGCCCGGCGGCTGTTCCAGATGGCTTTTGCCGTCTCGGGGTCCAGGGCGCACTCCCACTGGGCATCCCAGTCCAGCTTCCTGCGGGCCTCGGCCATGGCGTCATCCTTCTCCCGGGCTCCCCGGACACCCTTGGCGATGTCGGCGGCATGGGCGGCGATGAGGGATGCGATGATGCCCTGCTTCACGTCGTCCACGTTGGGCAGGGCCAGGTGCTCTGCAGGCGTGACGTAGCAGAGGAAGGCCGCTCCGGAGGCCGCTGCGATGGCTCCTCCGATGGCGGAGGTGATGTGGTCGTAGCCGGGGGCGATGTCCGTAACCAGGGGACCCAGGACATAGAAGGGAGCGCCCATGCAGATGGTCTGCTGGATCTTCATGTTGGCGGCGATCTGGTCCATGGGCACATGACCGGGTCCCTCCACCATGACCTGGACGTCCTTTGCCCAGGCCCGCTTGGTCAGTTCGCCCAGGCGCACCAGCTCCTCGATCTGGCAGACGTCGGAGGCGTCAGCCAGACAGCCGGGCCGGCAGGCATCTCCCAGGGAGATGGTGACGTCATACTCCCGGCAGATGTCCAGGATCTCGTCGAAGTACTCATAGAAGGGGTTCTCCTCCCCTGTCATGGACATCCAGGCGAAGACCAGGGAGCCGCCCCGGGAGACGATATTCATCTTCCTCTTGTGAGTGCGGATCTGGTCGATGGTCTTGCGGGTGATGCCGCAGTGGAGGGTGACAAAGTCCACCCCGTTCTCCGCGTGGAGGCGGATCACATCCAGGAAGTCCTGGGCTGTGAGGGTGTCCAGATCCCTCTGGTAGTGTATGACGGAGTCATAGATGGGCACGGTGCCGATCATTGCGGGGCACTCTGCGGTCAGCTTGGTGCGGAAGGGGATGGTGTCCCCGTGGGAGGACAGGTCCATGATGGCGTGAGCCCCCATCTTCACCGCGGTCATGACCTTCTCCATCTCTACATCGTAGTCCCGGCAGTCCCGGGAGACGCCCAGGTTGACGTTGATCTTGGTGCGCAGCATGGACCCTATGCCTTCGGGGTCAAGGCAGGTGTGCTTTTTGTTGGCGCAGATGACCACTTTGCCGGAGGCCACCAGGGGCATGAGTTCCTCAACCGTGTAGCGCTCCTTCTCCGCCACCCGCTTCAGTTCCGGGGTAACGATGCCTTTGCGGGCTGCCTCCATCTGCGTTGCATAGTTGCGCATGAGATACCTCCTTAAAAAAGAATGGCTGCGCGCCCGTAAGCACACAGCCTCTGCCTGCGTTCGCTGTCCCTCCGCTGGCATTACCCAGAGCAGGTTCCTGACGGCCCCAGCATTCCGCTGCGCCGCCACAGGGTCGAAGCATCAGGTGCTTCCTCTCAGCCCGAACAGACGAGCTCCCCTGACCGTTCAGTTGTTGAGCTCATAATAGCATATTCACAATGAAAGTCAACACCCGGAACCGGAAGATTTGAGCACCCGGCAGTCCCTGCAGACAGGAGCGGATGCCGGACACACGGAGGTTCATGCAGCGAAAGACCGGTTCCGGCAGCATGCGCTGCACACGTTCCTGAAAGGAGGACACGGAGAACCATGGACACATATGACGTACTGGTGCCGGTACCGGAGGGCGCCATACTGCGCCATGTTCCGTACTCAAACCCACCTGAAACCGCAGTTCTTGCTCTCCCCGGGGACAGCAGCAGAATGCTCCGCATCGGCATTCTCTCCCGGGAGGATGGATACATGTATCCGAATGACAGCTATTTCCAGATGTACGCCGAAGACTACGAGAAGTTCCTTGCCTCCGGCGATCCCCATGTCCGCAGGGACAGGAAGCTGTCTGCCCCGCTGGATATCAGCCCGGGCATGTACGCGGCACTCCTGGGCACTGCGGAGCGCCTGCACCTGGACACCCTGCTGGCGGAGTGTTTCCAGACGGACCCTGCAGCGGATCTTCTGGACTGTGCATGCTGCATCCTGCTGGAAACAGTGTACTCCCGCCACCGCAGTGCCCGGCAGACGGCAGACCGGGTGCCGCCCCCGGAGAAAGACATTCTCCTGGGCTGCAGTGCCCTCCAGGAGAACTGGATCCGCCGGCAGGTGCAGAGCGGCACCACCGGTGCGTATGTCTGTATTGACAGTCTGCCCGGGGAGAAAGACGGGCATGCCCCGTATCTGTGGCTGACTGCTGCAGACGGGGAGCACCGGGGTCTGCCTCTGGCCGCAGTGACCTGGGAGGGAGGTTTCCCGTCTGCATCCGATTTCCGGAATCTGGAGGCGCAGCTGCAGGAGTACGGTCTGAAGACCGCAGGTGTCATCCTGGGCTCGGAGTGCAGCTCTGATGACCATGTGGAAACCCTCGTCAGATCCGGCCTGCCGTACACCGTCAGTCTGGACATATGCTCCCCGGTCTTCAGGGAAATGCTGGAGAAGCATGGAAAGGAGATCCGGAACGAGCCCCGCTTCCAGATTGGGAACCTGCTCTTTGCCACCTCTGACCAGGTCACCCTGGCCGGCAGGACGGCCTGTGCCACCCTGTTCTACAGCCCCATGGAAGAGATCGAAAACGGCAATTCCATCGCAGAGGATGTCCGCGCCACTGCAGATATGCTCCGGAACTCGATCGCAAGGGGCGGAGACACGGAAATGCCGCATCAGTTCCGCGAATTCATCCGCATTGAGGGAACAACCGTCCGGATTGATGAGGACAGGGTCAAAGCAGCAAGCAGGGCACTGGGATATACGGCGGTTCTGTCCAGCAGAAAAACAGACACGAAGGAGACCAGCAGAATCCTCTCCCAGCCGAACCAAGCCAGCAGTGTATTCCGCTGTGCGGCGGACTGCAGGGAGGACCGGCCCCGCTTCCAGGTCAGACTCACTGCAGGTCTTCTGGCGGGCATCCTCTTCACCGAACTGCGAGACCTTACTGCCTCCGCAGCGGATTTCCCCGAGACTGACGTATGGGACATGTCCAGCGGTCTGGATGAAGTCGGATACCGCATGATGGGGAACACCTGCGTATTCAGAAGCAGGGACTGGGAGCCTGTCAAGCTGCTGCAGGCTCTGGGCATATATCCCGGCAGGCTGCGGGAGCTCTCCTCCCGGGAGGGAATCCAGGAAAACGGAAGCAGAAAAACTGTAAGCAGCTGCGGCGCCGGCAGATCAGGACGGATGCCCTCCTGGGACTTCACCCTGGAGGGCGCAGTCCAGGCTGCCGCTCCCCTGGAACAGGATATCGGTTCCGGCAGCAGCGCCGGGGAAGAGAGTCCGGACGAAGGCCTGGATACAGGGGAAATGGTCAGGGCAGACGCAGCAGAGAAGCCCGGCACGGAGATACCGGAGCAGAGCGGGTCTTCCTCAGAAAGCGGCACTCCCCCGGAGCAGGATACCGGCGGCAGTGATGCGCCGGAGAGTCCGGACGGGGGTCAGGAAACTGCCGATGCTTTCAGGGCAGGCGGAACTGCAGAAGCCGCCGGAGAGGAGGCGGAGCAGAGCAGTCCTCCTCCAGCCCGCAGAAAAAGGGGCCGGCCAAAGGGCTCAAAGGATTCCGCCCCGAGGAAGAAGCGGAAGCACAAAGATCCGGAGAATCCGGGCGAGGCGGCCGAAGAGACCCCGAAGCGGAAACCCGGCCGGCCGAAGGGCTCCAAGGACTCCGTCCCCAGAAAGAGGCGGACACAGGAGAAACCGGAGACGCCGGGCGGTGCCGGGAAGGAAACTGAGACAGCAGCAGAGAAGGCCGGCACGGAAGCGGCCGGCGAAGAGACGCCGAAGCGGAAGCGCGGCCGCCCGAAAGGCTCCAAGAACTCCGTCCCCGGAGAGAAGCGGACACAGGAGGAGCCGGGCAGTGCCGGGAAGGAAGCTGAGACAGCAGCAGAGAAGGCCGGCACGGCAGAGACAGGCGGAGAGACCCCGAAGCGGGGGCGCGGCCGCCCGAAGGGTTCCAAGGACTCCTACAAGCGGACCCGCCGGCCGAAGGATGTTTCCGGACAGCATAACCCTGGGGACAGTCCCCCGCCATCTGAAGAGTGAATGAAAAGGCCTCCCGGACTGTAATCCGGGAGGCCCTGCAATCAGGCATTGATAACTTAAAACGAGAAATTTATCACACCGGCGCCGGACAGCCCGGGGACCGGAACCTGGCCAGCAGGGCCGCCGGATCCTCCGCCTCCATAAAGGCGCCCATTACGCACACTCCAGCGGCCCCCGCCTCCAGGCAGGAGCGGAAGTTTTCCGGACGGACACCGCCGATGGCCCAGACCGGCATGTCCGCTGCTGCACAGACCGACTGCAGAAAGGACAGACCCCTGGGGGGAAGCCCCGGCTTGCAGGTAGTCTCGAAGACGTGCCCTGCCGTTATGCAGGTGCAGCCCAGGGAGCCCGCCAGCGCCGCGTCCTCCGGACTGTGGCAGGAGGCGCCCAGCAGAGCGAAGCGGCTCCGCTCCCGGGGTTCCATGGCGGCCAGGGCCTGGAGGGGCATGTGAAGAGCAGAGATCCCCAGGGCCGCAGCAGCGGCCGGATGGCTGTGGAGCACCAGGGGCACCCCGTGCCGGCTGCAGATCTCCTTCACCTGCCGGGCCAGCTGCAGGTACGCCTCCGGGGACAGGTCCTTCTCCCGGAGCATGATTCCCGCCGGGCGGGCCGCTGCGATCTTCTCCAGCTGCTCCAGGAAGCTGCCCCGGCAGCGCCGCCGGTCTGTGACGCAGAGGACCTCAGACATAGAGGTAGTCGTTGAGCACCGGCTGCAGCCCCTGGCGGGCGATGTCCTCGTACATGGTGCTGAAGCTGCGGCCGTCGTTGATCTCAAACTGCTCGTCCCCGGACTCCCCGCCGGTGTCCTTCCCGGTGTACTTGCTCTCGTGGTCCCCGATGCCGGTGGAAACGCCGGCGGAGACCTTGGTGGCCGCGATGCGGACGATGCCGTCCCGGAACTGGGCGCTCTCCCGGGAGGATACGGTGATGCCGGCGAAGGGCAGGAAGATGCGGTAGGCGCAGAGCACCTGGCACAGCTGCTTCTCCCCCACGTCCCGGGGGTTGATCTTGTCGTTGTTCACAATGGGGCGCAGCCGCGGGCAGGAGAGGGACATCTCCGCATGGGGGTACTTCCTCTGCAGGTAATAGCAGTGGAGAGCCGTGGCCAGGGCGTCCTTCCGGAAGTCGGCCAGACCCAGCAGCGCGGAGAAGGCCACCCCCCGCATGCCGCCCCGGAGGGCCCGCTCCTGGGACTCGAAGCGGTAGGGCCAGACCCGCTTGTGACCCATCAGGTGCAGCTGCTCATAGCGGTCGGAGTCGTAGGTCTCCTGGAAGACGGTGACGTAGTCGGCCCCGCACTGGTGGAGATAGGCGTACTCGTCCGTGTTTACAGGGTAGATCTCCAGCCCCACCATGCGGAAGTACTTCCTGGCCAGTTTGCAGGCCTCCCCGATGTACTGCACATCGCTCCTGGCCCGGCTCTCCCCGGTGAGGATCAGGATCTCCTCCATGCCGGAGTCCGCGATGACCTCCATCTCATGGGCGATCTGCTCCATGCTCAGCTTCATGCGGCTGATCTGGTTGTAGCAGTTGAAGCCGCAGTAGATGCAGTAGTTCTCGCAGTAGTTGGCGATGTACAGAGGGGTGAAGAGGTAGACCGTGTTGCCGAAGTGCTTCCGGGTCTCCAGCCTGGCCTTCTGGGCCATCTCCTCCAGGAAGGGCTCCGCCGCCGGGGACAGGAGCGCCTTCAGGTCCTCCACGGAGCAGCGGTCGTGGTCCAGGGCCGTCCGCACGTCCCGGGCGGTATACCGGGAGGGGTCATAGGACTGCATCTGGCTGATGACCCTGTCCATTACGTCCGACTGGATCTGCTCCATGCCGGGCATGTACTCCATGTGGCTGGTGCGGGAGGAGGGGTCCTGCTCCAGCCGGTGCTTCTTCTCCAGCGCCGCCGGGGACAGGCCCTCCGCATCCACAAGGTACTGTTCGTCCATTCTGCCGCTCCCCCTCTCAGTGCAGGAAGCCCGTCAGGGGATCCGAGGCGGAGGCGCCGCGGACCAGGACCCGGCCCAGTCCGGACAGGTAGGCCATGCGGCCGGCCTCGATGGCCCGCTTGAAGGCCCCGGCCATGAGGGGCAGGTCCCCGGCCGTGGCAATGGCGGTATTGGCCATTACGGCAGCCGCGCCCATCTCCATGGCCTCCGCAGCCTGGGAGGGCCTGCCGAGACCGGCGTCCACGATGATGGGCAGATCGATCTCGTCGATGAGGATCTGGATGAACTCCTTTGCCGCCAGACCCCTGTTGGAGCCGATGGGGGCGCCCAGGGGCATGACGGCGGCGGCTCCCGCATCCACCAGGGCGCGGGCGGCGTAGAGGTCCGGGTACATGTAGGGCAGCACCACGAAGCCCTCCTTCGCCAGGATCTCCGTGGCCTTCACCGTCTCCACGTTGTCCGGCAGCAGGTACTTGCTGTCCCGCATGATCTCGATCTTTACAAAGTCCCCGCAGCCCAGTTCCCTGGCCAGGCGGGCGATGCGGACGGCCTCGTCCGCATTCCGGGCCCCGGAGGTGTTGGGCAGGAGGGTCACGCCCTCGGGGATGTAGTCCAGGATGCTCTCGTGCTCCTTCGTGTTGGCGCGGCGCACCGCCAGGGTGATGATCTGCGCGCCGGCGTCCCGGACGGCGGCCTCAATGAGCTTCAGGGAGTACTTGCCCGAGCCGAGAATGAAGCGGGAGGTAAACTCCTTTCCGCCAAGCACCAGACTGTCGTTTTCCATGTATCTCGTCCTTTCCCGTTACGGTTCCCTCTCCCCTGCCAGGATCCGGAGCACCATGAAGGCCTCCTGTCCTGCGCAGACGGCGACCCTGGCGCTGATAAGGGGGGTGCCGGGTCCGCTCTCCGACACGCCGTCGCCGCTGAGATAGAAGTTTTTCGATACCCGCCTCGTGCGGATCAGGTTGGCGGAGCTCATCCCCGCCATGCCCACGCCGCTGACCAGGGGCTTGTCCGGCCAGTGCTCCAGAACCCCCTGGACCAGCATGGCCTTGGCCTCCGGCTTGTCGAAGGCCTCGCAGATCACGTCGTCCTCGTGGAAGAGCTCCGGAATATTCTCCTCCGTCACCCGCAGGGTCTGGGTGGTCAGGCGGCACCAGGGGTTGATGCGGCTCAGGTTCTCCGCCAGGGCCTCCGTCTTCCACGCCCCCAGCTGCTCCACGAAGTACTGCTGCCGGTTGAGGTTGGAGATGTCCACCCGGTCGAAGTCGATCAGGTGCAGGGCCCCCACCCCGGCCCGGGCCAGGGCGATGGCGATGTTGGACCCCAGTCCCCCCAGGCCGCAGACAGCCACCCGGGCGGCATGGAATTTCTCCTGCAGTTCCGGGCCGTGCCGCTCCACCAGAGCGTCATAGAACAGTTCCTCTGTCAGTTCCACAGCTCAGCCGCCTCCCACAAAGCGGACGACTTCCAGCTCGTCCCCGTCCTGCAGGACGGTCTCAGCATACTGCGCTTTGGGCACAATCTGACCGTTGCGCTCCACTGCAACCCGCTGGGTGCTGCAGCCCATCTCCGTCAGGCAGTCCAGCAGAACCCGGCCCGCCAGATCCCTGGCCTCTCCGTTGACTGTAACCATGAATTTCCCTCCTGTTTCTGATATCGAAGACCGAAAAAAGGCCGCACTCAGGAATCACACCCGCGGTGGTGTGCCCCTTCGTGCGGCCACATTTTCTGTGTCAGACGAACGGAATGAGACTGTCTCATTCACCCGGCATTATAGCCGCTGCTGACGGACCTGTCAACCCTGAGTTTCAGGTGCTGCGCTCCGGAGCATGCGGGCCTCGGCCTGACGCTTCTGACGGCACCCAGCCAGGCTCTCCAGGCGCGCCTCCATGGCATCCCGGCTGGCGGACACGTCCGCGCTCCGGAACCTGCGCAGGGCCAGCGTCAGGCTCATGCGGCCGTCCGCCCTCCTGGTGGGCACCTGGCACAGCACGCAGACCTCCGCCGTCACCTGCCTGCGGCCGTTGAGGCTGTAGCGCACCCCGGTGACATAGCCCCTGGCCACGCACCGCTCCGGGTCGGCCACCGTGCGGCCGTTCCGGACCTGCCGCTTCTCCGTCACCGTGTACACTGGGTCCAGAAGCTCGACCCTCTCGCTGCCAATATTGAACTTTGCCCCCAGATTCATCTCTCAACGCTCCTTGTCTCAAATCTCATCAAAATCATGCACTGTCTCTTCCGTCTGCTCCGGGACTCCGCTTCTCCGGAAATCCCGGTCTGTCCGGGGGTTTCATGTCCGGCGGCTCCCCTGTCATGTACCGGCGCTGCGGCCGGACCCGGGATCCGTCAGGTCTTTCACCACTTCTGCCGCAGCCAGAAGGCCCGCTGCGGCGGGTGCGAATGCACTGCTTCCCGGCACCTTCCGCCTCCGGGTGTCCTCCCCGCAGGGACCCGGCACCAGGGCCGGCTCCGGGGAGTAGACCACCTTCAGGCTGGGGATGCCCCGTTTCCGGAGCTCCTTCCGCATCACCCTGGCCAGGGGGCACATCTCCGTGCTGTATATGTCTGCAACCTGGAACCCCGCAGGGCTGATCCGGTTGCCCGCCCCCATGCAGCTGATGATGGGGACGCCGGCCTCCCTGGCCTGCACCGCCAGGGCCGTCTTGCCGGAGACCGTGTCGATGGCGTCCACAATGTAGTCGTAGCTGCGGAAGTCAAACTGGTCCGCCGTGTCCGGTCCGTAGAAGACCCGGAGGGCCCGCACCCGGGCTTCCGGGTTGATGTCCAGGATCCTGTCCCTGGCTGCGTCCGCCTTGTACATCCCCAGGGTGCTGTGCAGGGCGACAATCTGGCGGTTGAGGTTGGAGAGGGTGACGGTGTCGCTGTCAATGAGGTCCAGACTGCCGACGCCGCTGCGGGCCAGGGCCTCAGCGGCGTGGCCGCCCACGCCGCCGAGACCGAACACCGCGACCCTGGCACGGAACAGGCGCTCCATGCCCCCGTCGCCCAGCAGCATCCGGGTTCTGGAAAACTGGTCTGCCACTCTACCACACCTGCTTCAGGTCCGCCCTGTCCACGGCGTACTTCTCCATGAACTCATCCAGGTCCTTCTCAGTGCGGATGAGCATGACCTCCTCGAATCTGCCCGTCTCCCGGTCCCGGAAGCCGGCAACCTTCTCCCCCGTGCAGATGCTCGAACGGATGACAGGCTCCCGCTTCTCCCTGTCGTAGGGAGTGACATTCACCTTTCTGCCCCAGCCAAACACAGCGTCCACCTCGCAGCAGTACCGGGCGCGGCCGGCACTGGAATCTGCCGCCAGTATACCACACTGCGCCTGGACTGTCGAGAGCCGGCCCCGGAGGGTCAGGCCGTGAGCAGCTCCCCGATGTCGACGGACATCTGCTCCATGGTCCGCTTCAGCCGCTCCGGGTCGGTGTCCACCTCCAGCTCGCTGCGGCGGACCACCCGGTGCACCATCTCCAGAATGCCGCTGCGCCGGCACACCGGCACCATGCAGTCCAGGTCCACGGTGCAGATGACGAAATCGCTGCCGGCGAAGTACTCCACCGACTTCAGGGTCCCGGAGACCGTAAACCAGCCCTCGAAATCCTGCTGCAGAATCTCGCTCCTGGCCGCCAGATCTGCGGCGCCGGGGGCATCCTCCAGAGGCTCCAGCAGGCCGGCTCCCCCTGGCAGCTTCACCAGGGTGAAGGTGGGCGGGTTGTCCACCTCGTAGTTCTTCTTCGGCCTGCGGGTCCACTTCCGCTTCGTTCCGGAGTTCCCGCCGCCGGATGCGGCACCCGCCTCTTCCCCGGTCCCGGCGGGGCTCTCCGCCTCCTCTGCTGCCTGTTCCTTCTCTTCCCCGGCATCCATCTCATCCAGCCAGATGAGGCTGCCGTCCTCCTGTTCCATCAGCATGGGGGCAATGCAGAAGAGCCTGTCCCCCAGCCTCAGCATCTCCCGGTTCACAGGAAACCACTTTTCCTGGAGCCGGACAGCGGGCACCATCCCTGCAGCAGTCCCGTTAATCATAAGTACACACTCCATTCGCTAAGGTATTCGTTACGGGATTTTTGACATTCAGCGGCGGGCTTCGGAGAGCGGATCTCCGGGGCGGCCCGCCTTCCCCTCTCAGGCCGGACTCCGCCGGCCTCTGTTCTCATGGGGGAATCACCTGCAGCAGCAGAAGCACCTTCCGTGCGTCATCCTCGTACAGCATCCTCGTCTTTTTCCCGTTCACCATGGCACTCACTCCGTTCGAAACTCTCTGTCCGCGGGAAATCTGTTCAGTTTTTCTGCCGGATCACTCCGGCTGTCACGGAAACACTGTCTGCTCCGGGTCCCAGACCCCGCACCCCCGGCCGGGGTGCGGAGCCCGCCGGCACATGCCGGCCTCTCTGGCGCAGATGCATCCGGACCTCCCGGTTTCTCGCGGGCCGGTCCGCAGGGAACCTCTCCCTGGAAACAGCGCCATCTTAACAGGGCTGGAGTCCTGAAAACGGGACTGAAAATGAAATTTTCAATTCATTTTGGATTTTTACGCAGGAAATCCTGCAGCGCAGCCCGGCGGCGGGGACTCAGCTCCCGGGCGGGAGCATCATCTGGAGCATCTCCAGGCAGTCCTCCTCGTCCCCGGTGCTGCGGCGCATGCGCATGCGCTCCTCCGTCTCCCGGTCCAGC
Organism: uncultured Oscillospiraceae bacterium; assembly: GCA_964471855.1. Lineage (GTDB taxonomy): Bacteria > Bacillota > Clostridia > Oscillospirales > Oscillospiraceae > Lawsonibacter. The sequence continues at coordinate 10,953 of CAYYHY010000070.1, forward strand.
CGGCTGTCCCCGCCGGGACCTTCCGGGGAGGAGAGCAGCAGGGCGGCCTCCTCCGGGGCGGCGCACAGCTGCACCCCCCGGGCCCGGCCGGGGCTGAGGGCGACGATTCCCAGGGCCTCCAGCTCATGCAGCCGGGCCTGCACCACGGCGAAGCTGGAGACACCGGTGGTGCGGGACAGCTCCCGGACCGTGGGCATGGTCCCGCACTCCTGCCGGGCGCGGAGCAGGGCCGAGAGCAGCTCCTTCTGTTCCTGTGTCAGATGGACGTCCTTCCACTCATTTCTCACAGCGGGTGCATCCTCCTGTCTGTCCGTGTCCGCCCCTCCGGGGGGACAGTCCGGTTCCTGCAGACAGTTAGATGATCTTTTTGAGAAAAACTTTATGGATCGGGGCTCTTCAGAAAAATTTTTTCTTTCTTTTTTCAGCTCTGCCTCCGGTCCGGGGACCCTCCGGCCTGGATCTGTCCCTGCCGGGAGCCTCATATGCAGTTCATAATGACGAAACGCAGGATTCAGCCATGCTTCAGCATAATCTGACAGGAAAACCCCGGCGTACGGCATGCGTACACCGGGGTCCGGGTCTGTCAGGTCTGTTTTACCTCAGTCGACGAACAGGCCGTCGAGATATTTGATCATTTCGATGCCAAGGGCATCCTCCAGACGGATGTAGGGAGCGCGGTACCGCAGGCCCAGCCCGAGGATCATGTGCTTCCAGCTGGAGCCGAGGATGAAAATCTCGTCCCCCTCCTTCAGCTCAGCGGTTGTGACCGGATTTCCGGTCTTCCTGTCCGCCGTAACGATGAAGTCCGGGAATGTGAACAGCCGGCCGCCGTCCGGACCGCTGACCGCCATGTACTCGTTGCAGAAGTACATCTCGTGCTTCTTTCCGCCGCCTGTGTCCACGTCAAAGTGCCCGTAGTCCAGCGCGTTCCTGGTCTCGATCGTGATATGCCCCACTGTTCCCTCTGCAATGATGCCGCCGCTGACGACTCCGCAGACGCGGTCCAGCCGCTCTCTGGCGGACAGATCTCTGCCAGCCGCTGCCTGGCCGATGGATTCAGCAAGCGAGTAGCACCCGGCCGCCGAGGCGCGCTCCAGATACTGGAAGCTGACGGGATTCCTGGCCACTTCCACCAGCCCGCCGGCATTGGCTGCGCCTGCCCGTACGATCTCAGATGCAGCATCAACTCCAGCCACCACGCTGATCTCAAGATACCGGTTTTTCCGGGGGCTGCCGCCGCAGGCC
>CAYYHY010000071.1:0-11498 GCA_964471855.1 uncultured Oscillospiraceae bacterium
CCTGGGTGCCGGCGTACTTGCTGGTGATGACCTTGTCGCCGACCTTGACGGTCATCTCAACTTCCTTGCCCTCTACCAGGCCGCCGGGGCCAACTGCGATGACCTCAGCCACTTCGGGCTTCTCCTTGGCAGCGCCGGTGAGGATGATGCCGCCCTTGGTGGTCTCTTCGGCTTCCGCCAGTTTCACAACAACACGGTCAGCCAGAGGTTTGAGTTTCATGACAGGTTCCTCCTTAATATATCGCAATAGGGATTAACACATTCAGGAGTTAGCACTCTGAAAACCTGAGTGCCAACTGCATGGTAGATGATAACTCCACCCGGAAGAAAATGCAACCCCTTTTTTCGTCCGGAGGGCGATTTTTTTAAAAAATTCACGATTTGTTCACAGCTGACCCGGTCGAGTGCTAAAATTTCTCCTCCGCCAGGCTCCATGTGAAGTCCTCGAACTTCAGCCGGGAGCCCGCGCCCGTCCCCTCCGGCAGGAGGAACATGGTGATGCTGTGCTCCAGCCCCTCGTCCGAGCGGAGGCGGGCGTAGTCGCCGCTGATCTCCTCCACGGTGAAAAATACAGGATCCATGATTTTTTCTCCTTTTTCTGATTTAGAGTCCCAAAAAACGGACTCTAAACGCCTTACAATGCGGGCATATTGATAAAGGAAAGGAGCTTCCCCGCATGTACTACACCATCGTCTGGGTTCGGGAACACGTTGAGGTGTTCGACGGCAGCAACCGCTTCTGCTTCTCCGCTGACAGCGAGCGGGAAGCCATGGAGGAACTGGAACTGATGGAGAAGACCGCCTGATCTTCCCGGAACATGCTTTGCGCCGGCTTTCGCCGGCGCTTTTTCTTTCCTCTCAGTTCCCCCGGGTCAGAGGCGGATGCCAGGTCACCGTGTCTGTCCGCAGACCTGCCTGGGCGGCCCGCAGGGCGTACTCCTCCCGGTCCCCGGTGGTGAAGATGTCCAGGCGCCCCCGTGACCCGCCGCTCTTCAGGAGATCCCGCTCCTCCAGCAGGGTCTTTACCGAGGCGGCCATCTCCCGGGCCGGATCGATGAGCTCCAGGCCCGGATACAGGCGCCGGATGCTGTCCTCCACCAGGGGGTAGTGGGTGCACCCCAGCACGCAGCAGTCCACCCGGTCCTCCAGCACCAGACCGTCCATCTCCTGCCGCAGGTTCTCCTCCACCCGGGCCATGCCCGCCGGGTCCCCCAGGCTGTGCTCCACCAGATCCGCCAGGTCCGGGCAGCCGCAGCTGAGCACCACCACGGCTCTGGGGCTCTTCCGCACGATCGCCTCCCGGTAGCAGCCGGAGGTGTGGGTAAACACGGTGGATATGACGCCGATGCGCTCCGCGCCCGAGGCGGCCGCCGCCTCCGCACCCGCCTCCACGGCGGAGAAGACGGGACAGGAGACTGCGTCCCGGCACTGGTCCAGGACGCAGGATATGGTGTTGCAGGCCACCAGCAGGGCCTTCACCCCCCGCTCCTCCATGAAGCGGAACATGCTGCGGGCCAGGGAGACGATCTCCTCCCTGCTGCGGCCGCCGTAGGGAACATTGGCCCCGTCGCCGAAGTAGATCACATCCTCCCCGGGCATGAGGCGCTGCACCTGACGGACTGCAGTGAATCCGCCGATGCCTGAATCCAGCACCCCCAGGGGGCTGTTCCTGTCTGGCATAGATGACTTCCTTTCTCCGGCGCCCGCGCTGTTCCCGGTCACTGGGGCTCTGATCTGACAAGCTCCCCGCTCACCAGGTCCAGGCGGTAGCTGCCTGTATCCGTTTCAACGGACCACACCGGCGTCAGCAGCATGGGTCCGGACAGGGGGACCGTCCCCTCGTAGCCCGCCGTAATGCCGGTAATCCGGCTGCAGACGTCCCCCAGGTTCCGGACCCCGTTTAAAAACGAGATCAGGGCACTGGCGGAGGAGACCGTCTTCCTGCTGCCGTCGGGGACCGGGGTCCCCGCCAGCTGCTGCCTGGCCTCCAGCCCGGTCAGGCTTCCGTCCGTCACCGTCATGACAATCTGCTGGCTGTACAGAGGGACATTCTCCCGCAGCTGCCGGAATGTCAGGGTGTTCCCGGACTGTGCGGCGAGTTCCGCCTCCAGACCCAGGCTCTCCAGCAGGTCCAGGCACCCCTGCACCCCGTCCCCCTCCAGGGGGAAGGCGCCGGGGGCAAACTCCCCCAGAACCGCGCCGCTGCTGCGGAACTGGACATAGCCCTTCGCAGAGCTCCAGCGGTACACCTCCGCACCGGTGTCCTCCTTCTTCAGGTCCTCCCCCAGCAGGGTCTGGGCCAGCCTTCTCTCCGCATCCAGGTCCCGGTCCATGGTCTGGGGCTCCAGCAGCCCCGCATCCGGGACGGAGGGCAGGTCCGTCTCGATGCCCTGGTCCGTCAGGAACTGCACGGACTCCTCCAGGGCCTGCTCCTGCAGGGCGGTCTCCCGGTACTGCCTCTGCATGGAGAAGAGCAGAAGGCAGACGTTGGTAAGCAGAAGGATCAGGATTGCGATGTTCTTAAGCTTGGCGCTCTCCATGCCTCCGCCTCCTCATCCGCCGCGCCGGACCGCAGCCCAGCCCGGCTCCACCCGCTCCGCGCCGGTGTCCTCATACACAAGGAGCATCTCCGCCCCGGTCTGGTTCTCCGACCGCAGGGCCGCTGCGGCCTGCCTGGGGGGAAGCACGGACAGGGTCTCCTCCCCGGGGGAGTAGCCCCGGAAGCGGATCTCAAAGCGCTCGATCCGGCCCTCCCGGACCAGGAAGGAGCACGCGTTCTGCACGTCCGGCATCACCGGGATGCCCCCCACCTGCAGTCCGAAGGTCACCGAAAGGCCGTCCTCCGTCTGCTCCGTATCCAGAAGGTAGGGTCTGGCCTGGCCGGTCCGGCCGTCCAGGGCCGCATAGGCGACCCGGCGGCAGGCCTCCACCTGCTCATAGAGGCTGGCGTTCTCCCCGCTTCCCGTCTGGAACATGTCCCCCAGGTCCTCTCCGGCCTCGAAGACGGTCACCCCCCGGTCGGAGAGCCGCAGGGTGCCGCTTCCGGTGCGGGCCACCCACTCGCCGCCGGCGCCCTGGTAGATCCCGTTGGCGTTGGCGGGGATCCCCAGGTCATCCAGCAGTTCCTCCAGGGAGGAGCCCCCGGCGCTCATGGGGTTGAAAGCGGTGCACACAGCCGGCTCCGGCATGTCCGCCGTCAGCAGGGTGTCCGGGTCCAGATCCCCGTACCCCTCGGACTGGAAGGCGTAGAAGGCCCCGTTGAGGCTGAGGTTCCGCAGGGCCGCCGTAAGCTGGGAGGGGCTGGCCACCTGGGAGCGGATGCGGAAGTACTCCCCCGTGTCCGCGTCCTGACAGGAGATGGCTGTCCCCTCCTCCTCCGCGGAGAGCACCAGCCTCCGCACGGAGGTATCCAGAGAGACCGGCGCCCCCGACAGCCAGCCGGCCAGCACGGAGAGGGGGACGCTGCCCTGGAAGTCCAGCATGATGCCGGGCCCGTCCTGGAGCGCCGACTCCCATCCGCTCCGGTCCAGGGGCTCCGGGGCCCCGGCGCTGGTCAGGGTCTCGGTCAGCACCACGGCGGTCTGCTCAAAGAGCTCGTCCGCTGCGGCGGAGTCGCAGAGTATCCCGTAGAGCCCCTCCCGGCCCTCCGTCAGGCAGGCGGCCATGCGCAGGGGGCGGGCGGCATCCGCCCGGCTCTCCGTTATGCTCTGGCCCGGACCGGGGTCCTCCTCCCGGTTCTGCTCCATCATGCGGCTGACGGGCCCGAGAAACTGGTTCCGGGCCGCCAGCCACACGGCGGAGGCTGACAGCAGCAGGATAAGCAGATCCTTGCCCAGCTCGATGAGCCGTTTCCGCCTACCCATTGACCGGCCCTCCGATCTTCAGAGTCAGCCGCACCCGGAGACCCGGGGTGTCCTTGTCCTCCAGGGTGAGCTCCCCCTGGTGGCGCTGCACCAGCTCCCTGGCGATGGAGAGTCCCAGCCCGGTTCCCCCCGACTGGCGGGAGCGGGCCTTGTCCACCCGGTAGAACCGGTCGAAGATGTGGGCCCGGTCCTCCTCCGGGACGCCGATCCCGTTGTCGTCCACAACCAGCCACACGTTCTCCCCGGACTGCCCGCCGGATATGCTGATCTTTCCGCCGTCCGGCGTGTACTTGATGGCGTTGGATACGATGTTCATCATGACCTGCATGATCCGGGCCCGGTCGCCCACGATGTCCGGCAGCCCCGGCTCCAGGTCCAGGGTCAGGGTGTGGCTGTGGCGCTGGGCCTCCATGTAGACGGCGCTGTACAGATCCTGCACCGCCTGGGAGAAGGAGAACCGGGCCAGCTTGATGTCGTCCTGGCCGGAGTCCAGCCGGGAGAGGGCCAGCAGGTCCTGCACGATGTTGGTCATGCGGTCGCTCTCGTTGAGGATGACCCCCAGGAACTTCTTCTCCGTCTCCGGAGGCAGGTCCCCCGCGTTGTCCGACAGGGTCTCCGCGTAGGAGCGGATGTTTGTAAGGGGGGTGCGGAGCTCGTGGGACACGTTGGCCACAAAGTCCCGCTGGTTCTGCTCGTTCTTCCGCTGCTGGGTCACGTCGTGGATCACCACCAGTGCGCCGCCCCCCTCCCGGCCCCGGTCGAAGGGGGCCATGAACAGCTGCAGCACGGTGTCCCGCACCTGGAGCTCGCACTCCAGATGGTCGGGGGCCGCCAGCACCTGCTCCAGGGATGCGGCCTGGGAGAAGAGCTCATCGTAAGTGGTCTCCGGCCCGATGTTCCGGCGGAGCATCCGCCCGGCGGCGGGGTTGGTGTGGATGACCCGGCCCTTTGTGCTGAAGGCCACCACCCCGTCGGTCATGCGCAGGATGAGGGTGTCCAGCTTGCTGCGCTCGTTCTCCACCTGCCGCAGCGTATCCTGCAGCTGCCCCGCCATCTCGTTGAAGGTGTCGGTGAGCACGCCGATCTCATCCCGGGACTCCACCTCGATCTTCCTGGAGAAGTCCCCCCGGGCCACCCGCATGGCGCCCTCTGTCAGGCGCTGGATGGGGGTGACCATGGTCTTGGACAGCAGGAAGGACAGGAGGATGGAGATGATCAGGCCGAAGATCAGGGACTCGATGATCAGCAGGAACATCTGGTCCGTGAGGCTCGTGGCCGTGGCCCGGTTGTCGTAGATGTAGATGATGTAGGAGCTGTCCCCCCGCCTGATGGGGATGGCCACGTCCATGTAGTCCGCGGAGAGGCTGCTCTCCTCCCCCACCTCCCCGGTCTCCAGGCCCTCGGTGAGGGCGAAGGTCAGGTTGGGGGTGTACTCCAGGGGACCCGTGTCCCCCTCCGGGCGCACCAGGCAGCTGCCGGTGCTGTCCAGGATGTACAGGCGGCGGTTGCGGCTGTCCACGCCCAGCTCGCCGTAGTAGGCCTGGAGGACGCCGGAGAGCATCTCCGCATCCTCCTCCTTGCCGGCGCTGCCGCTGGTGAGGTCGTTGACCAGACCCGGGTCGGAGAAGACCTCGGCAACCTGCGAATAGAAGTCCTCCAGATAGAAGGCCGTCACCGAGTTCATCAGAAATGCGCCGACCACCAGCATCAGAGCCAGAATCAGCAGCACCATGATCATCACAAGCTTGCTGTGCAGGCTGCGCATCCGCTCACCTTCCTCCCGCCGTTCTGTTTGAAAGCCGCCCGGCCCTCAGGCCGGACGGCTGCCTGCATGTTCTGTCAGTCTCCCCGGAAGAAGTAGCCCATCCCCCGCTTGGTGAGGATGAACCGGGGCGCCGCGGGGTCGTCCTCCAGCTTCTCCCGGAGGCGGCGCACGGCCACATCCACGGCCCGCACATCGCCCATGTACCCCTCGTAGTTCCACACGTGCTCCATCAGGGTCTCCCGGGAGAGCACCTTCCCCGGATGGGAGGCCAGGTAGCAGATGAGGTCGTACTCCCGCTGGGTCAGCTCCAGGGGCATGCCGTCCTTGCTCACCGTCGCCTTCTCCCGGTCGATGACCACCCGTCCCAGACGGATGACGGACTGGGGGTTCTCCGGCTTCTCCTTCCCGGGGAGCATCTCCACCCGGCGGATGTTCGCCTTGACCCGGGCCATGAGCTCCCGGACGGAGAAGGGCTTGGTAATGTAGTCGTCGGCGCCCAGCTCCAGGCCCAGCACCTTGTCCGCCTCCTCCTCCCGGGCCGTCAGCATGAGGATGGGGGTGGAGGAACCGCTCTCCCGCACCTTCCGGCACACGTCAAAGCCGTTCATGCCGGGGAGCATCAGGTCCAGCAGGATCAGGTCGGGGTTCTTCTCCAGGGCAAGGCTGAGCCCGGTGTTCCCGTCGAAGGCCTCCAGGGTCTCGTAGCCCTCCCGGGCCAGGTTGAAGGCCAGTATGTCCACAATGTTCTGCTCGTCTTCCACAATCAGAATCGTTCTGCCCAAAGCTGCTCCTCCTTGCGCGGATCAGAGATCCAGCAGTATTCTGGTTTTCAGCACCGTGGCCAGGGTCTTGGCGTCCTCAATGGTCCCGTCCATCACCTGCTGCACCAGGGTCTCAAAGGGGACGGTGACCACGTCCAGAAACTCGTCCTCGTCGGGGTGGCTCTTCCTCCTGGTGAGATTCCGGGCCAGGTACATGTGCAGCCTCTCGGTGCAGAATCCCGGCGAGGCCAGGGCGGAGCCCAGGTACGTCAGCTCCCCCGCCTCGAAGCCCGTCTCCTCGCTGAGCTCCCGCATCGCCGCCTCCCGGGGGTCCTCCCCGGGCTCCAGCTTCCCCGCGGGGATCTCCAGCAGCTCCCGCTGAATGGGGTAGCGGTACTGACGGACCAGGGGCACGTTCCCGTTTTCGTCCAGGGCCAGAATGCCCACGCCCCCGGGGTGGTACACCACTTCCCGGATGGCGGTGCTCCCGTCCGGAAGGCGGGCATGGTCCACGGTCAGCTTTACTATCTTTCCCTCGTAGACGGTCTCCCCGTCCAGGCGGTGCTCGCTCAGATCCATCCACAGTCACTCCCGGCCGCCCGCTGCAGCAGGCGCATGTTCTGTGTCCCGGCAGTCCCTCCTGCCCGGGAGCAGTCCGGGTCATTATACCATGGACAGACTGTGCAGGCAAGACCCGGGCAGCGCCCTCCTCCCGGGAAAAGACCTCTCCGGGAGGCGCCGGCCCCCTCCCTTTTCTCCCCGGTGGACACAGCCCGGGGCTGCGTGGTACAATCCCAGCTGACGAGTTTCCACACCTCGTCCAAGCACGCAGGCTCTGCGTGTTCGTTCGGCCCCCTGCCGGCCGTTCTCTAAACAAGAAAATGGAGGTCCCCCGCATGCGCAGATTCACTGTCCGCGAACTCGCCCTGGCCGCCGTCACTGCGGCGGTCTATGTGTCCCTCACCCTGCTCCTCCCCGCCTACGGTCCCGTCCAGGTGCGCCTGGCGGAGGCCCTGACCGTGCTCCCCTACCTCTTCCCCGCCGCCACCCCGGGGCTGGCGGCCGGATGCTTCCTCGCCAACCTCTTCTCCCCCTACCCCCTGGACATCCTCTGCGGCACCGCCGCGACCCTCCTCGCCTGCCTCATTACGGAGCGGGTGCCCCGCCGCTGGATGGCCCCCATCCCCCCGGTGCTCTGCAACGCCCTCATTGTAGGGGCGGAGATCAGCTGGTACGAGACGGGTCTGGGGCCCGGATTTCCTGCCGCCTTCCTCCTCAACGCCGCCACGGTGGGCCTGGGGGAGCTCCTCTCCTGCTGCATTTTCGGCGGCGTGCTCCTGTCCGTTCTGCCCCGGATCCCCGCCCTGCGGGGGTTTCTGGCCCCCAGGCATCTGCAGGCGTCTTCCTGACAAAGGTTGCCCATGGGGCGGAAACTGCCGCTTTCCGGTGCATTTTTTGTTGCATTTCTTTCGTTCCGGGCGTATAATGCCTTAGCATCAGTGAGGAAGGGGGGCTGCGCATGATTGTTCTGGATCTGGAGTGGAACAGCGGACGCTACGGCGGCCGGATCAACGAGATCCTGCAGATCGGGGCTGTCAAGCTGGACCGGCTCGGCGGCCGGGTAACGGACAGCTTCTGCGCCTACATCCACCCCCGGGTTCACAACACCTACAGTCCGGCTGCGGCCGTCCTCCCGGAGCTGTCTCTGGCTCTGAACTCCCCCCAGACCTTCCCCGCCGCCATGAAGAAGTTCATCCAGTGGTGCGGCAGCGACACGGAGTTTGCAGCCTGGGGCACCGCCGACTTCCTGGTGCTGCGGGAGAACCTGCGCTACTGGGGCATGCGGGACATGGTCCCCGACCATTTTACGGACCTGCAGTACGCCTTCGCCCTGGCGGCGGGGGCCAGGAACTCCCCCGCCCTGGAGCCCGCTGTGGACTACTGCCGCATCCCCGAGACCTTCGACTTCCACAACGCCCTCTACGACTCCCTCTACACCGCCCTGGTGGGCGGCTGCCTGCTGCCCGGGGAGATCGCGGCCGGCATCCGCAAGCCCGGGGAGGCGGTGCGCAAGGACAAGGGCGTCACCAGGCTGGGCCTGCCGGTCAAAAAGGACGGCGTGTGGTTCGGCCCCTACGCCACGGTGGGCGAGGCGCTGGATGCCAGGGCCTGCCGCAGGGGCGCATGCCCCGTCTGCGGCAGAGTGCAGCGCACCTCCGAGTGGGCCTCGGACGACGGGAAGTACTTCTACGCGTCCCTGAACTGCCCCGCCCACGGGGACTACATACTGAGACTGGAGACCGCCGTGGACAAGCGCAGGCGGATCTGGGGGTACCCGGAGGTGGGGGAGACCACCCCCGCCAACACCACCCTGCTCAGCCAGGCCAGGGAGGGCACCGTCACCGGGTGCAAGCCCCTGCGCTCCGGCAGCCGCTCCAGAAGAAGGCGGCGCCGCCCCAAGTCCCAGGGGCAGAGCGCCCCCCAGAAATGAATGCACTGCGCCGCAGCGGCCTTCCCGCCCTGCGGCGCTTTTTCTGTTCCTGCCCTGCGCCCCTTGCGCACAGGCACCGCATGTACTATAATCCCCCCTGCAATCTATGCAGCCCGTGTGCTGCAGGAGGTGACCCCCTTGGAACAGAAGACGCGGACGCTTGAGTCCCTCTCCCCCGGCGGGAGCGGGACGATCCTGTCCGTAGGCAGCAGCTCCGGCGCCGTCAAGCGCCGGCTGGTGGACATGGGGCTCACCCCGGGGACTCAGATCACACTGACCAAAATCGCGCCTCTGGGGGACCCCCTGGAGGTATCTCTCCGGGGATATGAGCTGTCCCTCCGCCGGGCGGATGCGGAGCAGATCCAGATCGGTCCCCCGGGCATGGAGCCCTCCCCGGAGCGGCTGAAGGCCGCCGAGAAGGCCCGGTCTCCGGAGGCCATCCGCAGGCGGCTGCGGGACCATGAGCACGAGCTGCTCAATCACGGAAAGGACTACGACCACGAGGCCCACGACACCCGCACCATGCGCATTGCCCTGGCCGGCAACCCCAACTGCGGCAAGACCACGGTGTTCAACGCCCTCACCGGCTCCAACCAGTACGTGGGCAACTGGCCCGGGGTAACCGTGGAGAAGAAGGAGGGCACCGCCCGCCTGGACGGGAAGCCCGTCACGGTGGTGGACCTGCCGGGCATCTACTCCCTCTCCCCCTACTCCATGGAGGAGATCGTGGCCAGAAACTTCATCATTGAGGACGCCCCCGACTGCGTCATCGACATCGTGGACGCCACCAACCTGGAGCGGAACCTGTACCTCACGGTGCAGCTGCTGGAGCTGGAGCGGCCCATGGTGGTGGCCCTCAACTTCATGGACGAGGTGGCCGAGCGGGGGGACTCCATCGACATGGGTCTGCTCTCCCGCCAGCTGGGGGTCCCGGTGGTGCCCATTACGGCGAAGACCGGGGACGGTCTGGAGGAGCTGCTCCTCACCGCCCACCGGCAGATGCACCTGGGCTTCACCGCGGAGCCGGACGACCTGTACGACGACTACACCCACGACATCCACCACCGCATGGGCAGCCTGCTCCACGACTACGCCTACAGGGCCGGACTTCCGGCCCACTGGGCCGCCATCAAGCTGCTGGAGGGGGATTCCCTGGTGGCGAAGGCCCTGAACCTGCCGGAGGACGTGCAGAACGCCCTGGAGGAGATCGTGGAGGAGTACGAGCACTCCAGCGCCCTGGGGGACCGGGAGACCCTCATCGCCGACAGCCGCTACCAGTTTATCGAGAATCTGGTCTCCGCGGCCGTGGTCCGGGGGAAGGCCGTCACCGAGGAGACCCTCAGCGACAGGATAGACAAGGTGGTCACCCACCGCATCTTCGCCCTGCCCCTGTTCCTCTGCGCCATGCTGGTGATGTTCCTCATCACCTTCGGACCCTTCGGCTCCTGGCTCTCGGACCTGGTGGGGGCGGGGATCGACGCCGTCTCCGCAGCCGTGGAGTCGGTGCTCACCGCAGCCGGCGTCTCCCGGGTGCTGGTGTCCCTGCTCTGCGACGGCATCATCGCCGGCGTGGGGGGCGTTCTCACCTTCCTGCCCCAGATCGCCCTGCTGTTCTTCTTCCTCTCCTTCCTGGAGGACTCCGGCTACATGTCCCGGGCCGCCTTCATCATGGACAGGCTGCTGCGCCGGTTCGGGCTCAGCGGCAAGGCCTTCATCCCCATGCTCATGGGCTTCGGCTGCTCCGTCCCCGCCATCATGGGGGCCCGCACCATGGAGAACGAGAAGGACCGGCGGATGACCATCCTGCTGGTTCCCTTCATGTCCTGCTCCGCCAAGCTCCCGGTCTACGGCCTCATCGCCTCCGCCTTCTTCGGTTCCTGGGCCGGTCTGGTGGTCTTCGCCCTCTACGTCATCGGCATGATCGTGGGCATCCTCTCCGGCCTGCTGTTCAAGCACACCCTCTTCGCCGGGGAGCCGGCCCCCTTCGTGCTGGAGCTGCCCCCCTACCGCCTCCCCTCCCTGCGGAACATGCTCACCCATGTGTGGCAGAAGGTGCGGGGATTTCTGGTTAAGGCCGGCACTCTCATTCTCCTCATGTCCGTGGTGCTGTGGGTCCTCCAGACCTTCAACTTCTCCCTGGCCATGGTGGACAGTCCGGCGGACAGCATGCTGGGCGCTCTGGGCAGCGCCATCGCCCCCATCTTCGCCCCCTGCGGCTTCGGCCAGTGGCAGGCGGCGGTGGCCCTCCTCACCGGCTTCATCGCCAAGGAGATGGTGGTCACCTCCCTGTCCATGTTCTACGCTTTCCCTCTCACCGCCTCCAGCAGCGCGGTGGCCCAGGCCATGACAGGATTCACCCCCCTGTCCGCATTCTCCATGCTGGTGTACATCCTGCTGTACGTCCCCTGCATCGCAGCGGTCTCCACCATCTTCAAGGAGATGAACAGTCCCAAGTGGGCCTGGTTCTCCATCGCATGGCAGCTGCTGTGCGCCTATGTGGTCTCCATGCTGGTATTCCAGATCGGATCCCTGATACTTTGAAACCCGGAAGGGGCTGGGACAGCTGTCCCGGCCCCTCCTTTTTCCCCTCTGCCCCCCTGCAGGGAAGTTTCGCCGGAA
>CAYYHY010000072.1:0-11484 GCA_964471855.1 uncultured Oscillospiraceae bacterium
GGAATCACTCTCACCGAGGAAGAGATGCGGACCCTGAGCAGGCTGCTCAGCCAGGAGATTGCATACCTGGATGGAGACGGCGTCTGACGTCTCCTGCCATATATCTGACGAAGACCGGTCCCTTCCGGCTGCAGCTGGAGGGGACCGGCTGTTTTTGCAGGCACTCCGGTTCGCCGGCTGCTGCAGAGGGGAAACGGAAGCCAAACAGAACTGCCCGGAAGATTCACAGACAGTATTAGTAAATTTCTTTACTAAATATGGAAGAAAACCTGCTGCCTTTGCTATGATTTTTCTGTGAATTCACAACTCCCGGAAAAAGAGGCAGCTAATGGAATACTACATGACCGTTCTGCGGGGACTCCGAGAGGACCGCGACCTTACGCAGAAGAAAGTCGCTGAGATCCTGGGCACTTCTCAGACCATGTACGCAAGGTATGAGCGGGGGGCAAATGAACTGCCCATCCGGCATCTCATCACTCTCTGCAGGTACTACGACGTGTCAGCTGACATCGTGCTGGGGCTGAAGGACAGGAGACCTCCGGCCGAGTGACGGACCCGCCTCCGGGCACAGAGGAATCTCCGCTGTCTGTGCTGCGGTCCGCATGCCAGCCGGCACTCCCCCATGATACATGATACCCCGCGGTTTTCCGGTGCCGGATTTGCGGCTGCATGTCCGGTCCATGGGGCATGCAGGCGGCTCTGCGGGGCACACTGGCCTGCAGCAGAACTCCACAGACGGCGGGAGCACTCCCGCAGGAAAGCGGGCGGAGACTGTCTCCGTCCGCTTCTGCTCATGTCCAGCTGTCCTCCGGGACAGCCGGTCCGGACGTATCCCGGGAGGACCCCGCATGACCGTACCGCCCTGCGCCGCAGGGGCCGGGGGCAAAAATCCTGCAGCAGCTGTATTGCCCTGTCCCGGAATCTGATGTACAATACAGGGAGATTGGAATCTGTCTCCCACACGGCAGGGCCGCTCCTGCCTGCACACCCGGATGCTGAAAGGTGATGCTCCATGAGAAAACGAATGCTCGCTTCGATCTGTATCCTGGCCATGGTGATCAGTCTGGTACCTGCAGCGTCTGCGGCCGGTCTGGAAGACACCGGCATGAAGAGCGGCGATCTCAAAATGGAGAAGCTGACCAGGGAGGAGACAGCTGCCCTTCTGAAAGAGAACCCGACCCGCTTTGACGGCGGGTGGTACGAGGTGGAGCCCTCGGTCTCTGCCCCCTTTTCAGCCGGCAGGCTCACCGGCACAGCCCTCAGCACCGCACTGAACCGGCTGAATGCCCTGCGCCGGATTGCCGGGGTGCCCGAGGTGGCGCTGGATGATGACCTGAACGAACTGGGGCAGTACGCCGCCGTTCTCCTGGCTTCCGCAGACACTCTGGTGCACACCCTGGAGAAGGCTCCGGACGGCATGGTTGCGTCCTTCTTCAAGAAGGCATCCGATGCCCTGTCGAAGAGCAACATGCACAGAAACACGCTGGGCAGCGACCCGGACCACAACGTCTATGCCGTCGACGACTGGGCCAACGACCCCGGCGCCTCCAACCTGGACAGGCTGGGCCACCGCCGCTGGCTGTTCAACCCCGATACGGGGAAGGTCGGATTCGGCTATGCCAGCCTCTACTTCACCAATATCTGCACCGACCGCAGCGGCACGGCCCCCAGCTACGACTTCATCTCCTGGCCCGCCTCCGGAAACTTCCCCTCCGACCTCCTGGCCTTTGAGAACACGGCGGCCTGGAGCATCACCCTGAATCCGGACCGCTTCACCGTCCCTGCCAGGGAGGATCTGACCGTCACCCTGACGGAGGAGCGCACCGGCAGACGCTTTGTGCTCTCCGGCACAGAGGAATATGCAGCCAGCGACACCGGGGCATACCTGGGCGTCGACACCGGCTGGTACGGCGTGAACAACTGCATCATCTTCCGCCCCGGAGACGTGGAGCAGTACATCGGTCCCTGGACCGTGTCTGTCAGCGGCATCAGGGACAGGAAGGGGAAGGATGTGGACTTCCGCTACAGAGTGGACTTCTTCCGCTCCAGTCCGGAGCCCTCCTTCACGGACATACCGGAGAGCCACTGGGCCTTCACTGCCATACAGTATGCCTCTGACATCGGTCTCCTGAACGGGCCGGGGGACGGCACCTTTGACGGCAGCGGACTCGTCTCCATCGGCCAGTTTGCAGCCATGCTGACCCGCTCCTTCTACAGCTCCGAGGTGTCCGGCATATCGGCCGCGGGCACCCCCTGGTACTCCAGCAGCATGGAGTCTGCCAGCCGGCACGGTCTGCTGACGGGAACGCAGGCGGACTGGGGGGACTCCGGTCCCAATGACTCCATCACCCGCTGCGACATGGCGCAGATGACATACAACCTGCTGAAAGCCCGGGGACAGCTGCCGGAGGACACCGGCATGGAGGAGGCCTCCAGAAGCATCCCGGACTGGAGCCGGATCCCCGCCAGGTACCGGAAGGCCGCCGCTGTCTGCACCGGCATGAAGATTCTCATGGGCATCGACTCTGCAGGCACCTTCGGGGGCGAAAACTTCATGACACGCTCCGAGGCGGCCATGATCATGTGCCGCCTCCTGGGCTGACAGATAAATAAAAAAGAGACCTCTGTGCCCCGGAATGCAGTTCCACCGGAGTGCAGAGGTCTTTTTCTGTCTTATGCATGCAGGCCGTCAGCCGTTCCTGCCTGCCTCCATGAGGAAGGTGATCAGGTCCCCGACGGTGGCCACATGGTGGACCTCCGCGCCGCAGCCCTCATACACCCCGATGATGGAGTCCCCCTGGTTCCACTTCCGGGGGTCGTCGGTATTGAGCCAGTAAACCCTGGAGCAGCGGTCCGCAATATACTTCAGGTCCCCTGCAGCGGTGTCCCGGCGGTTGTTCCGGGCGTCGCCCAGGATGATGACCGTGGTGTCCCGGTGGAAGGTCCCGCCGTAGTCCTCCCGGAGGGTGTGGATGGGCACCCCGTAGTCGGAGTAAACCCCCCGGCTGGGGACGCTCTTCAGCACCGCCTGCACCCCCTCGTCTGCGCTCCGGTCCCGGAAGAAGCGGTCCGCGGGGACAAGGGTGTTGACGAAAGCGAACTTGCGGCAGCCCCCGGGGAACACCTCGTCCATGAGGGCCATGAAATACAGGGCCAGGGTGGAGGCGTTCCTGCAGGACCCGGAGATGTCGGTGAGCATCACCACCCTGGCGTGGGACTTCTTCGGCTCCTTGTAGCGGATGACCACCGGCTCGCCCCCGGTGCGGCCGGCGGCCCGGACTGTGGCCCGCACATCCACCTGCCGGTGCCGGGGGGTGATCTGCCGCCGCCGCAGAGTCTGGCGGAACACCCGGGCGTTGGTACGGAGGAAGGTGAGGACCTGCTCCCGCTGCTCGGTGCTCATGCTCTGGAGGCTGCGCTTCATCAGCTCCGCCTGCTCGCTGGTGGTCTGCACGGCATTGACGCCGCCGAGGAAGAGGTCCCGGTGCACAGCGGCGGACGCCTTGACCACCGTCTTCCCCTCCTCCAGACTCTTCCGCCGGGCCTGGTCATCCTGCCAGTTCTTCAGGTTCCGCTCCGCCTCCTGGGTGCTCCTGCGGGCGGCATTCTGGCGGCTGACCGCGCTGTCCCTCTCCCTGTCCGCCTCAGCCGACCTGCGCTCCAGTTCCCGCAGGGAGCCGGCCTGGACGTCCTCCAGCGTCTTTCTGGCCCTCACCGCCGTGGTGTAGTCCTTCTTCTCCGCTGAGCCGATGCTGCGGGACACCGCCGGCTTCAGGGATTTCACCGCCTGCACGGCCTTCAGCATGGCGCTGAACAGGGGGGTGTTCCTGCTGCCCCTGGCCTCCCTGGCGGAGGCCATCAGGCTGTCGGCGAGTCCGTCCAGTTTCTTCGACCAGTCCGCCGAGTTCAGGGCATCCTGCAGGGCAGTTCTGAATCTCCCCGACCTGCCCCCGGCCGCGTCGATCCCGTCGAAGCAGTCCCGGACCGCCTTCTCCCCCTCCGCCACTTTCTCCCGGCTGCGGTCGGGGAGGGCCCTTCCGGCGGCCTCTTCCACGCTGGGGGCCATGGCCGCCGCCTGCTCATACTCCTCCCGGGCCTTCTGCAGCCGCTCCCTGAGCTTCTCTGCCTCCCGGAGAGATTCCGCAGCCTCCTCGTTCTTCTTCTCCTCCCAGCGCCGGGCGGACTCCGCGGCGGAGGTCAGCTGCTGCAGCTTCCTGGCATCTTCCTTCCTGCTGTCTTTCCCGGACCCCTTCTTCTTCTTCCCTCCGGACTGCGGCACCTGCTTGAGAAACCGCTGGGCGAACAGGGAGCGGAAGGCCTCCGTCTGCTCCTGGCTGGAGCAGGTGAGGGACTGGAGGCGGTACAGCACCTCCTCCACGTCCTCGATGTCCCGGGCGCAGACGAGGCAGGCCTGGAGCCTGTCCACAGGCAGCACAAAGCCGTAGCTGTCCCGGAGATTCAGGAGGAAGTCCTCGATCTCCTCCAGGAAGGTAGCCTGTGTCGCCATTACGCCTTCCCCCGGTGGAACACCACGGAGAGGATCTTCCGCCGGTCGCTGCTGTCCTTGGCCAGGAACCCGGCAGTGTACTCGATGGAGTCCTCGATGTCCTTCGCCTTCGTGGCATTCAGGGTGTTCTTCAGGAACCTGGCCCAGGTGATCCCCTCGCTGATGCTCACGGGGTGCTGCAGATCCAGGCTCCCGATCTGGTGCAGGTAGTCCGCAATGCGGCCGCAGAACTCCGCATCGTCAGCCACCTTCATGCGCAGAATGTCCCGGATCTCGTCCCTGGTCTTCTGGCGTATGAACAGGTAGATGCAGCGCCGCTTCAGGGGGGCGGAGAGCTCCCGGTAGCGGTTGGAGGTCAGCAGCACCACGGGCATGTCCTCCGGCCGGCAGCGGATGGTGCCGAACTCCGGAATGGTCATGGCGAAGTCGGACAGGGTCTCCAGCAGGGTATGCTCGATCTCCTCCGAGGCCTTGTCGATCTCGTCGATAAGCAGAACCTTCCGCCCGGGCTGGGTGAGGGCGCGGAGGATGGGGCGGTCCAGCAGGAACTCGCGGCTGAAGAACTCCACGTTCTTCGCAACATAGTCCACGCTCTCGGGCACGGTCATGTCCCGCATGGCCTCGTTGAGCTTGTCCCGGATGGCGGAGACCACCAGCAGCTGCCGCTGGTAGTCGTACTCGTAGAGGATCGACTCCGGCGAGATGCCCTCGTAGCACTGGACCCGGATGAGGGGGATTTCCAGCCCCCTGGCCAGCGCCTCCGCCAGGCTGGACTTGCCTACCCCGGGTTCCCCCTCAACCAGCAGGGGAAGGCCGGTCTCCATGGCGCCCAGCACCGCATAGCCGATCTCCCGGCTGGCAAAGTATCCGGCGTTCTGAAGCCTGTCCAGAAGATCAATGACGTTGTCCATTTATAAAAATCAGCTCCTTGATATATGTGCTCTGCCCCTGCCCTCAGGGGGTCCCGCCGCCGTCCGGCTGCTCCTGCGCCCCGGAGCCGAAGATCTCTGCCGCCAGCCGCCTGCAGCCGGGGAGGCCCTCCACATAGAAGCGGGCGTACTCCGCGTCCGGCCCCTGGAACTTCCCGAAGAAGGTCCTGCCTCCGGGGGACTTTGCAAACTCGGCCGCCCGGGAGGCGGAAAATCCCTGTTCCAGTACAGTGAGGACCGCCCAGAGCTGGTCCGGGGTCCGGGCCTTTTCCGCCTTCCCGCTGATCCAGGGGATTCTGCATTCAGAGCGGATGCTGGAGACCTCGGCTGCGGTGAAGTCCCTGCCCTTCGCCCTGTCCAGCGCTCCCCAGGGGGCTTTGGGGTTGGGCCTGTAGAGGAGAAAGTACTCGTTCCTTCCGTAGCTGCTCCTGACTCTCTTTACTGTCAGAAGAGGCTCCGGTCCTTCCTCCCCGTCGAATTTCAGGCCGGTGACAGTGTTGAACCAGTCCTGCGCTGAGGTCTTCGTGGTAATGCCGTGCCCCTCCTCGATGAACTCGGCCGCCCCGGACAGCCAGCCGCGGCCCTCCTCCCGGATGACCCGGAGCAGAATCAGCTCGGAGGGGTTGAGCCGGTCCAGCGTTTCCACAAGCCGGTCCTCCGCCAGGGCCAGGCGCTCCAGGGCTGCCCTGTCCGCCTCCAGCACTCTGGTGAGCCAGCTCCGGACCGTCTCGCCTTTCTCCGGGACCAGACGGCTGTCCCTCCCGTCCAGCGCCAGGCCGGTGATCCTGCCGTCCTGGACTGCGATGTCCACCTTCTTCGGAGCGCAGAACCGGCGGGCCGCCCGGCAGATCAGCAGCTGCTCTGCCGCATCCCGGGCCTTTGCAGGCCTGTCCAGGAAACTGTCCGGCTGGTCCAGGAACTGGCAGTATTTCCGGATGTCCATCTGCACAGTCTTCCTGCCTTCGAAGATGCCGTCTCCCCAGCAGATGACCGTTTTGGCGGCCCTCCTGCCGGTGCCCGCCACAAGCTGCCAGAGCTCTTCCGGCGCACCGCCCGGCCGGTCCGGAGGGATCAGAAATCCTCTGGGCAGCAGGTCTTCCATATTCTCCGTGCACTCCCCGGTCAGTTTCCACAGCAGCTCCGGCACATCCCTGCTGCAGACCCCGCTGAGGTCTTCTGTGCTCAGAGCTTCCCAGTTCCGGTCCAGAAAGGCGGCAAGTTCTCCGCCCTGCAGTGTCCCACTGCAGAAGGGCAGCATCCCGGCCAGCCCGGGCAGGTCTGCGCTGATGGACCGGCCCCGCCGAACGGAGAAGTCCGATGCGGTGCAGGTGAAGCCTGCAGTCAGCATAATGCCGGTTTCCAGATCCGCAGGCCTGACCTGTGCTGATACAGTCACGTCCCCGATGCTGCAGGGGGCGGTCCAGGGAAGAGGTTCTTCCTCTGCAAAGCAGCGGAGCTGCCTCTCCGCCGCTTCCCGCAGCTTTTCCACCATGGCGGCGCTGTTTTCCTCCATGGCGGAGGCAAGGGCTGCCCCCACTGCCTTCTTGACTCTGTCCCTCAGAGTGGTGCTTTTGTGGACCCGGACCTTGGGAAACAGCCTCAGGAACTCCTCTGTCGAAGAGACAGCTGCAGGCAGGTTCTCCGCAATCTCCGACGCCATGGCCGGAAGCTCAGCTCTGAGCTGCTCAGCAGTCTGATCTGCCTGTTCCCGGCCATTCCCGCCGGCCGGTACGGGCAGCGTCCTCTGGCACGTCCGGGCCGCCGTGATGAAACCAGCCCTGTACGTGACCTCAAATGTGAACGCAATGCAGGGACCGGGCTGTTCCGCCGTATCCAGGCGGATCCCCCCGAGCTGGAGCGGGACATCCCGCACAGCCGGGGCGGCAAACTTTTCCAGCTCGGTTCTCATCAGGCTTTTCATCTCCTGCTGAAGCCTGGCCTGGAAGCTGCTGAGGGCGGGCAAGACCTTGTGTCCCTTTTTACTCATCGCTGCCACCTCACACTGCAGATTTTCTGACTGCACATCTGGAGCAGATCTGCACATCAGCACCCCGCCCGGCCGGAGAACAGGGTCTCCGCCAGAACGCGGCAGCCGGGAAGCCGCTCCAGAAACAGCCTTGCATACTCGCTGTCCAGGCCTGAAAACTGCCGGAACAGCGCCTGCCCTTCCGGGCTGCGGGCGAAGGAGGCCGCCATGGAGGGGGAGAACCGCTCCTCCAGGACTGTCAGGATTTCCCACCGCTCCTCCGCCGTCTCTGCCGCCGCCGACCTGGCGGTGAGCCACGCCATGCGGCGGGACGGGATTATGTCCCCTGCCTCCTCCGCATTATAGTCCCGGCCCACGGCACTGTAAAGGACGTCGGGAACCACGGCGGGTCCCGGCTGGAAGATGCGGAAGATCCCGCTGCGCCCCCTGTGCCAGGACCAGACGACCAGAGGCTCGGGTCCGCCGGGGCCTGGAAACGACACCCTGGAGAGGCTCTCCAGGTACTTTTCGGCGGAGGCCTGGGTGGTGATCACCTCTCCGGAGATCCGGCTTCCCGCCTCCCAGGACCGCAGGCTGCCGCCGCGGCAGATGCATCGGAAGAGGGCAAGCTCCGTGGGGTTCAGAGTTCGGAGAACCTCCCCCATGGACCTCCCGGTGTCCTCCCGCAGCTGCCTCTGCCTGTCTCTCTCCTCCCGTACTCTTGCAAGCCAGGAGCGGAAACTCTCCCCCGGATTCTCCGGCAGAAAGATGACCGTCCCCTCCACTGTAAAGGAGCGTATGCCGCAGCTGCCGAAGCTGAGCTCAAGCCCCTCCCCGCCCCAGAACTGGTCCGCCGCCTGGACCAGAAGCCGCTGGGACATGGCATCCGGGGCCGGACCGGCAGGGGAGTCCAGAACCTGCTCCAGCTGGCCGGTCACCGCCTGGAGTGCGGGGACATCCAGCTCGACCTCCAGGCCGGTGTCTGTCCTGTACAGGTTTCCGCCGCAGAGGTACACGGCCGCCTCCGGCCTGAGCCGCCGGGTCAGGCTCCCGGCCGCCAGCAGGTGCCAGACCTGTGGATCCGCGCCGCCCGGGTCTCCGGGCGGGATGACTTCTCCCGCCGGGAGCTTCTCGATGATCCGGTGTCCGCAGGTGAAGGCAAGACGGGAGACAATGCGCTCCGCCTCCGCTGCGGCCCCCTCCGGGTCCTCCAGCCGGTCCTGGAGCAGGGCCCAGTGTCTGGCCAGGAAACCGGGAGGCAGCGTCCCCCCGGAAGCGCTCCCCAGTTCCCTGCGGAATGCAGTCCAGGACCAGCCCGCCAGATGGCGGACGGCATCGGGAAATGACTCCTGCTCCCTGCAGGTCCAGTCCCCCCGGTACCTGACTGTGCATGTGACCTGGACCAGGAGGGTCTCTGTCTCCTCCAGGGAAACCCTGACCCTGCAGCCCGTCACCTGCCCGGGCACCGCCCAGGGTACGGATATCTCCGCCGCCCGGTCCCTGACCGCAGCGCGGATCTCCTCTGCAGTCTGCTCCTGCAGCCCCGGGACCGCCTCCCTCCTGATACGGGAAATCACCCGGGGCAGCCGGCGGCCGAAAAGCGGCATTCCCTCTGTGAGGATAGTGACATCGGAGGCCCACCCCCCAAACTCCGCCGCACTGCAGGACTTTGCCGGAATCCCTGCTGCCAGCGTGTCAGCCAGGGCACCCATCCGGTCCCCCAGCCAGGCGGCGAGGGCGTCCGCACTGACCCGGCCGGGCTGGCCGGCAGGATATTCGAAGCTCTCCTCCGCACTCCGCCAGCCGGCGGCCATCCCGAATCTGACCATGCAGCGGGTCTTCACCGTACAGGTGCCGGGGGTCGCCGGAACCACCTCAAGCCCGGCGGCGGGTATCGCGGAGACCGCCTTCCCCCGGATGCATCTTTGGAACCTGCCGCGGACCGTCTCCAGAAATCTGGTGCTGAACTCCTCCGCATACCGGGCACTGAAGCTCTGCAGCGGGGGCGGCAGCGCAGTATTCGCACTCACAGGCAGTCCCTCCTCTCCCGGCTCCCGTGATATTAGCAGATGCGGAGAGCCCTGTACAGTGCGGGCGGAAGGTTTTCCTGTATCTGTCACACACAGAGCGCCTGATTAAAAAAATTTTTTCTGCTTCCGGAGCGTGCCGTCAGACCTTCTGCGGTGCGCTCCGTTTTCTTCCCCGGCCCGGGCAGAGGGAAGGCGGCAGAAACTGTCGTCCGCTGTACCGGCCTCACAGGCGGACCCTCTTCCCCGGGGAAGCATGAATATCCCCGGACGGCACGTCATCCGGATCCCGTCCCGGTCCAGCCAGAACCGGAACAGAAAGACGCAGGGACATGTCCCCAGACCGCAGGATCTGCCCTGATTCTCCAGGGATACCTTTTTGGTTTCCTTCAGATTATAGATACCGTCAAGCGGACTGTAACAAAAGAAAATTTCCTCTTGCATTTACCATATGAATCTGCTAGACTGTTGACGGATGAAAATTTCAAGCGAGAAGCAAACTCATGCGAATTTTGCTGGAAGTATTTTCCAGCCATCTGGCTGCAGTCTGTGCCCGCCTGTGAAGGAGATGAGATCTTTGTCAGCTTCGGAGATGCTTTTCCGCTTCGGTCCTGCAGCAGCCGTGCTGCTCTGCTTTGTCTCCATTTTTCTTTTCAGCTGGCGTGCTGCAGCTGCAGAACTCCCTGGGTCCCGGAGGGACATGCCTGACCCGCCGGCCGGGGAACCGCCTGACAGCGGTGCGCTCCGTACAGCAGTGGTGCAGTCCGCCCCTGACTGCATGCTTTGGATTTGCGCGGCCCGCGACCGGGGCGGGTAGTTTCACCCTTTCCCGCCTGCACTCCAGAAGAGCATCTGTACTGTACTGCTTATGATGACAATTGAAATCATCAGCACGCAGACAGCCTGCAGAGCCGGCCAGCAGGTGTTATCCGACGTCTTTCATTCATACAGGCATACAGACGACAGGTCGGAAGATTCGGCCCATTTGTGAAAGCAGGCAGATCCAGGCTTTTTCTCTGCACAGGTTGCAGGGAAGCCTGCGGTCTGCTATAATGACCGGGAGAAAGTGATGCCGGAGATGCGCTCAGTGCGTCTGCCCTGCAGGCTGTGCGCTGCCGCAGACACCGGCCACTGACTCCCCCAGTAAGCAAGGAGATGCGTATGGGGAAACACAAGCAGAACAAGGCAGACACCGCACTTCAGGATAACCCCGAATCTCCCCAGGAGACTGCGGCTGCAGACGAGTCGAAGAAAGTCAGCAAGACCAGATCGTTCGCAAAGGAATCCGATGCATTTGCGAAGACTCTCTTTGAGGTGAAGAAAGTCCAGGCCCTGATCGTGAAGGAAACTTCCGACGAGTACAGGGATCTGCCTCTGGAAGAGGTGGAGAAACAGGCAATCGAGCCTGTTGCATCCGCCCTGCACATGGAAAACAGGTCCATGCTTCCCGGTCTGTCAACGCAGACTTTCAACGCCAAAGGTGCCTCCATGATCTCAGACAAGCGGTTCCTTTCCATGCACCGTCAGGATTTCCCGGACGGGGAGGGTGCAGGCAAACTTCCCATCCCCGGGGATCAAAGGCTCATCCTCTACCATACGGAGATGCAGTACTACCGCAAGCCGCTCAACTCCATATTCAACCGGGCGAAGGTTTACTTGGCTGGCGACCAGATTGAGCAGATCGACCTCGGCTCGTCCACCGACAGCAGATACAACATTATGGACGTTGTCCAGATCTGGTTCATCTTTGCCAATACCATTGCCAACCAGAACCAGATCGCAGTTCTCCCAAACCCCGAGCCGATACTGCTCCTGACCAGCAATACCGACTCTGAGAACAACGAGCTTCCTTCCCTGCATGGATACAGGGCGCAGACTTATTTCTATCTGCTCGGAGACCCGGAAATGCAGGGAGTGCGGGAGAAGTCTCAGCTTCTGTATGTAATGGACATTCTTTTTGCGCCCAATCTGACCAGCGAGAAGCGGCTGGCGCTCCTGAGAGGTGCCCAGCTCAACCTTAGCAAGGAGGAAGAAGACATCATGATCCAGGCTGCA
>CAYYHY010000073.1:0-11419 GCA_964471855.1 uncultured Oscillospiraceae bacterium
GCAGGACCGGGAGCGGAAAGGTGCCCCCGGTCCTCTGCATATTTCACCCTGACAGAACCGGCGGGGTCAGATGCCGGTTTCCTGAACCGGAACTGTCAGGTTTGAGGGGGAGCTCAGAAGGGGCAGGGGCCGTCCTGCCCGTCGTCCTCCTCCAGACCGGGTTCCTCCGCCTGTTCGGAGCTGCTGTACAGGTTCAGCACCTCCTCCAGCAGGCGCATGCGGACGGGGGAGGCATCGGTGAAGACGGGGATCAGGTTTCTGCCTGTGTACACCCTGGGATTCATGCTGGGGATGCCGGAGATGTCCCAGCCCCCGCCGGGGGTGTGGTGGAGGGCCAGGCGGTCGGTGGTGAAGCAGTCATCCAGTTTGCAGGAGACGATGGCGCAGAAGGCCGGGTTTCCGGACACCGGCTCCACCTTGACGTCGCTCAGGCGGCAGCTGGGGGCGCTGCAGGGGAAGTCCACGATGACCTGGGTGAAACCGTACTTCTCGCAGGCGCGGACGGGGTCGTTGAGAGCCTTGTTCATGGTCCCCCAGATCCTGCTGGGTTTCCTGCCTGTGCTGTCCCAGGGGTTGACCAGGGTGTTCCAGAGGCGGCCGTCGGCCTGGCGCATGGGGAAGGGACCGCTGGTGGAGCCCCCCACGCAGACGCCGGGGATGATGACGCCGCCGGCCAGTTCAAAGGCGGCCACCCCCCGGGGGTTGATGACGCCCATGCCGGTGAGGCTGGAGGGCTCCCGGCTGTAGGTGATGCGGGTAATATTCAACATGTTGCGATTTCCTTTCTGTTGAAATTCTGTGTGCCGGTGCCGGCACGGTGTCCCCCGCCCCGGCCGCAGGGGCCGGGGGCAGGGGAAGGAAGATCTCAGTAGCCGGTCTTGGGCAGCTGAGAGGGAAGGGACGGGGAAGCTCCGCCGGCCAGGGCGTTTACCGTCCAGAGGGCGGATGCGGTCTCCCATACGTCCATGTACTTTCCGCCGCATTCGCTGCGGAGGATGATCTTGTAGCCGGGGACCACGTCCGGGAGCACGTACCCGTAGAAGACAGGGGCGGTGACGACGTGGAATCCCCCAGGCACGGTGCCGAACTCAAAGCGGATGTCGGTGACATACTCGCCGCTCTGGGTGCTGAGGGCCAGGGAACTGAGGTCGAACTGGTAGGTGCTGCCGGAGCTGAGATTCTCCGCCAGGGGCCGCCAGTCCTGCATGTTTGTTTTATAGCTGATGGAATAGAAGACGTCTGCGGACCATTTGCCTGTAAAGAGGGTGCCGCCCCGCATGGCGTCCGTGGGGATCTTGACGGTCCAGAAGAAGCTGTCCAGCTTCTCCGCGGAGTTGCTGTCCACATTGGAGAAGACGAACTTCATGGAGGTGCCGGGGACCACGTTCTGGTTGCCGGTGACGGAGAGGACCGCATCCAGGGCCAGGGGGGACTGGGTGAACTCTGCCCGCTCCACATCCTCGGCGGTGCGGATATACAGCTCCGCTGTCCTCCCGGACATGGCGAAGTAGGGCGCCGGGGACTTCTCCCGGATCAGGTAGCGGCCCACAGGGAGTCCGTGGGTGGCGGCGATGCCGCTGGAATCCGTCTGGATCTCCTCCAGTACGGCCAGAGAGAAGGGGTCATAGACCTCGAACACGGCCCCGGGGAGGTTTGAGCCCTGGGGCAGGTCCAGCATGGAACTGTAGGCGTCGGAGGTCAGATGGACCTGGATCTGCCCCGCCTGCTGCCACAGCTGCCAGGTGACCTCGGTGGTCTCCCCTGTGCGGATCTCCACCGTTCTGGGCATGGGGTCCGGGGTGTACCCCTCGGGGACAGCCAGGATCTCCAGCGTATAGGTTCCCTCCAGCAGGGTCTGGCTGAGGGTGACAAGGCCCTCATTTGTGCTCCAGTACTCCCCTGCCAGGGCGCCGGCGGCGTCCTTGACCAGGAGGCGGACATTGTACAGGGGGCTGCCGCTGGCGCCGTCCACAAAGCGGACCCGGACACCGGACAGGACCTCCAGGACGAAGTCCACCACGGTAATGCTGCCGGCCTTGACCTCCACATTGCGGGAGGGGCACAGCTCTGTGTCCTCAAACCCCTTCGGCAGTTCCGTCATGGTGAACACATACCAGCCGGGCTCCAGGGAGGCGAACACAAGGCCGTCCCCGCTGCTGGTGAAATCGCCCACGAGGGTGCCCTCCAGGGTGGTGATTCTGTACTTCACCCCCGGCACCATGGCCCCCGTCTGACGGACGGAGGTGCGGATCTGGACGCCCCAGGTCTTTACATGGCGGAAGACGATCTCGGCGGACTCGCCGGAGCGGATCTCCACCTTCTGTGTCACCTGCTCCCCCAGGGAGTAGCCTCCGGGGGCGGCAGTCTCCGTGACGACATACCAGCCGGGTTCGAGTCCGCTGACCTGGGCGAGGCCTGTGACGTCGGTGGTGTACTCACCCAGGAACTCCCCGCTGATGCGCTCCAGGCGCACCCGCATGCCGGCCAGTCCTCTGTCCCCGTCTCCATAGGCGAGGATGCGCAGGAGACCGGAGGCGGTGAAGCGGAAGGTGACGGTGACGGGCTCCCCGTCCCGGACCTCCACGGTCTGTTCCTCTGTGACGGCGGCATATCCGTCCGGCACATGGACGACTTTCAGAACATAGAAGCCTGCAGGGAGGGCGTCGGTGCGGAAGGTGCCGGTGCTGTCGGTGGTGAAGCTGTTCAGGCGCTCCCCGTTCTGCTGCCAGAGTTCAATCCGGACTTCGGGAACAGGCTGGTCGGTGGTGTCGTCCCGGGTCTCCACGGTAATGCCGGCGAAGGGGGTATCCCGGAAGGTGGCGTGGGCGACCTCCGTCGCATGCACATGGACCAGCTGGGCCTCCGAATCCAGCTCGTAGCCCTCGGGGGCGTCCAGTTCCTCCACGGTGTACATGCCGGGGACCAGACCGGATACCAGAGCCAGACCGTCCACATCGGTGACATACTCCCCGATGACCAGGTTGTCTGCATTGCGGGTGACCTGGAAGCGGGCGCCGGCCAGGGGGGTCTCTGTCAGGCGGTCAATCTTCTCGATGACCAGCCCCGAGGTGAGGTCCCGGAACACCAGCTCTTTGGTGTCCCCCAGTTCCACGGTGACCGACTTCTCCCGGTCCAGGATGGAGTATCCGTCCGGGGGATAGGTCTGTACGGCGGTGTAGAGGCCGGGCTCCAGGTTTCCCCAGACGATGGATCCGGAGTCATCCGTGACCCCCTCCCCCACCTTCTCGCCGGTGGCGGCGTAATAGAGCTCGAAGCGTCCGTTCTCCAGCTTGTGCCCGTCCGCTGCGTCCTCCAGGCGGAGCACCAGGGCGCCCTTGGAGGCGTCGAAGAACTCCACCCGGTTGACCACGCCGGGCTTTACGGTGATGGTCTGAGGTGTCTCGTCCAGGATGTAGCCCTCCGGGGGTGCGGTCTCGGTCACAATGTAGTGGCCGGGACTGACCGGACGGATGAGGGCCTCCCCCTGGGCGTCTGTGGTATAGGATCCGATGAAGTCCCCGTTCGCCGTCTCCACCTTGAAGATGGCGCCGGCCAGGCCCCTGCCTGTGAGTCTGTCACCTTTGAAGATGACCAGGGAGGCGGCCGGGGCGTCCTCCACGGTGAGGGAAGCTGCGGTGCCCGCCTTCACCTCCACCCGGAAGATCTTGGGATTGAGCAGATAGAGGTCCGGAGCCTCCACCTCCTGGACATAGTACACGCCGGGCTCCAGAGGAGGGGTCACGGCGGTGCCGGCCGTATCGGTGGTGTACTCCCCCACCATGTCCCCTTCCGCTGTCTTCACCTGGAAGCGGGCGCCCGCCAGGGGCTGGCCGTCTTCGGAGGACAGCTTCAGGATATGGATGGCTGTAAGGGGGATGTCTTCAATCTTCACCACGGGCTGAACCCCGCTGACCACCTGCACATGGAAGTGCTCCTCGTTGAGCAGGTAGCCCTCCGGGGCCTTCCCCTCTTTGACCACATAGGTGCCCTCCGGCAGGGGCGGGGTGAAGGCCAGGCCGGCTTCGTCCGTTGTATAGGTGCCCAGCAGCTTCTGGCAGTTCAGGGTCCACAGCTCGATCTCCGCACCCGCCAGGTGCTCCCCCGTGACCGCGTCCACCTTTTCCAGCTGCACGGCCGTGCCGGGTGCATTCTTAATGGTGACGGTGACAGCGGTGGAGTCCCCGCGCACCACCACCTTTACCGGGGTGCTGTCCAGGGCATAGCCCTCCGGGGCTTCCACCTCCACCAGCTCGTAGACTCCGGGCAGAAGACCGTCGGTGGTGAAGCTGCCGCTGGCGTCGGTTGTAAAGGTGCCGGCCGGGGTGCCGTCCGCATGGCGGAGCTCGAATACGGCGCCGGGCAGGGGCAGACCGGTGACGGCATCCACCTTGTTTACCACGATATGGGGCATGGGCGGGTTGTCAAACTCCACCTCTATGACCCCTTCGCTGTCAGATGTGACAGTGAGAGTGACCGAGTCAGGGTCCGTGAGCAGGTAGCCGTCGGGGGGGATCTTCTCTCTGACAGTGTAGGTGCCGCAGGGGATGTCCTCAAAGAGCAGCTGGCCGTTCTCATCGGTCACGCCCTCCCGGTGGACCTCCCCCTGCTCCGGGTCGTCCAGGGTGACGGAGTCCAGGGCGAAGTTGGCTCCCGCCAGGAGATGCCCGTCCTCCAGGGCCCGCTTGATGACCAGGATGTCCCGGTAGCTGGTGTCCCGGAACTCGAAGACTGCCTTTGACTGGCCCCGCTTCAGCTCCTGGGTCAGGGTGAAGCCGCCGTCCTCCAGGGGATCCCGGCTGTAGCCCTCGGGGGCCTCCAGCTCTGTCACCGTTATGGTCCAGCTCTCCCGGGTCTCGTCGGGAAGGAAGCGGCTCAGCTCCTCATACGTGATGTGCACCTTTCCGTCCTCCCCGGTGGTGAACTCCCCCAGGGTGTAGTCGTCGATCTCGATGCGGAAGGTGGCACCCGGCAGGGGCGCGTCTGTCTCCACGTCCCGCTTCAGAACCTCGATCTCCGGGTATTTGATGTCCACGAAGGTGAACTGGAGCAGCTTCATCCCCGGCTCCAGGGTCTTTGACTGGGATGCGGGCAGATCTGCCAGCCAGCCGTCCGGGGGCGATGTCTCGGTGGCCGTTACCAGACAGGAGCCGCTCTCCGTCAGGAACTTCCCGTACTGGTCCCAGGTGAGGGTGATCTTCCCGTCCTCCCCTGTTGTGAAGCTCCCCACGCTTTCGCTGCCGATGGACACGTCGAAGACAGCCCCGGCCAGACCCTTCCCGGTCTCCGAGTCCGTCTTGAGGATCTCGATGTCCGGATACCGGTGGTCGGTGAAGGTGAAGGTCAGCTTCTTCATGCCCCGGCTGAAGGAGGCGGTCTGCTCCGGCCTGTCAGGGAGGAAGTAGCCGGCGGGGGCCCCGGTCTCCCGCACGGTGACGGTGAAGTCCGTGTCTGTCTCGGGGCTGAGGAATCTTCCGTACTCCTCCCAGCCGATGCGGATGATGCCGTCCTGGTTTGTCTCGTAGGAGCCGATGCGGCTGCCCTCGATCTCCACCTCAAAGACGGCCCCGGACAGGGGTTCCTCCGTGTCCGCGTCCAGCTTCAGAATCTCTATCTCCGGATAGGCCGTGTCCACGAAGGTGAACTGGAGCAGCTTCATGCCCGGCGTCAGGGTTTTGGTCTGGGATGCGGGCCTGTCGGCCATGTATCCCCCCGGGGGCGATGTCTCGGTGACGGTGACCCGGCAGGAGCCGCTCTCCGTCAGGAACTTCCCGTACTGGTCCCAGGTGAGGGTGATCTTCCCGTCCTCCCCGGTGGTGAAGCTGCCTGCGCTGTCTCCCCCGATGGATACGTCGAAGACCGCGCCGGCCAGGGGCTCCCCGGTGTCTGCGTCTGTCTTGAGAATCTCGATGTCCGGGTACCTGTGGTCGCTGAAGGTGAAAGTCAGCTTCTTCATGCCCCGGGTGACGGTCTTTGTCTGTTCCGGCTCGTCCGGCAGGAAATAGCCGGCGGGGGCTGCGGTCTCCCGCACGGTGACGGCGAAGCTGCCGTCCTCTTCGGAACTCAGGAAACTGCCGTACTCCTCCCAGCCGATGTGGATGGTGCCGTCCCCGCCGGTGGTCCAGGAGCCGATGCTGCTGCCGTCCACGGCAACATCAAAGACGGCGCCGGCCAGGGGCTCCCCGGTGTCCTGGTCCTGCTTCAGGATCTCCAGCTCCGGATAGGGGGTGTCCGTAAAGGTGAATACAGCCAGATCCTGGCCCTCCGTCAGCACGGCGTCCTGCCAGTCCGAACTGTCCACAAAGTAGCCCGCAGGTCCGGTCACCTCCCGCACCTGCACGGTGTGGGAGCGGCTGTTCAGCTCCTCCCAGAGCTTCCCGTACTCCTCGTGGGAGATCAGGATCTCTCCGCTGACCCCGGTGGAGAAGGTGCCGAAGTCCGTCCCGTCGATCTTGATCTGGAACACGGCCCCTTCCAGCCGCTTTTCTGTGCCGTTCTCCTGCTTCAGGATATGGATCTCCGGCCAGGCCGAGTCGGTGAAGGTCACCACATGCTCCTGGACCCGGTTGTTCCGGTCCTCCGTGATGTACAGGGATACGGTGTGCTCAAAGGGGATGAGATACCCGTCCGGGGCCTTGATCTCCTCCAGCACATAGCGTCCCGGCTCCACCCCCTGACCGTCGATGCCGTCAAAGGTGAAGCTGCCGGTGGCGTCTGTGGTCACATCGGTGAGGACCACCCCGTCCCGGTAGATGCGGAACACGGCGCCGGCCAGCCCGTTCCCCTCCGGGTCCAGTTTTTTGAGGGTGATGATCCGGCTGCGGGTGTTGGAGAACACCAGGGGACCGGTGTGGGTCGCCTCTCCGGTGGCCTCGTCGTACATGAGCGTCAGAGTTCTGGATTCGTCTGTCCGGTCGTAGCCGGGAGGCGGCTCCTTCTCCGTGACGCTGTAGGTGCCGGGCTTGATGTAGTTCTCCCCGGCGGGGTCGTACCACTGAAGCTCCAGGCTGCCGTCGCTGCTGGTCGTCCAGTCGGCGGATACATGGCTTCCGTCATCCGCTTTGCCCTCGAAGTGGAAGACGGCGGGACCGGCCCCCATGCCGCTGTCGGCATCGATCTTCTGGATGACGCCCTCCGGCTTCCCCGGTGTCTCCCGGGTGTTGACAAAGGCCTGGCTCACTTCAGCTGCAGTTTCTGCTGTATTGTTTTTGTTCCGGTCGACCTGGACAGAGAAGGCCTGGCCGCTGGGGGTGTAGCCCGCCGGACAGCCGGTCTCCTTGATCCACAGGGTGAAGCTGTCGCCCTTGGCGGGGTCGACATAGACCGGACCGGAGACGGTCCAGGTGTCCTTTCCGGTAATCATGGAGCCTACCTTGTGCTTGCAGGCCTCGTCGTCGAAGATCCCGAAGGTGCAGTCAGCCAGGGGATCCCTGGTGTCCGCAGCGATTTTCTGAATCTTGACGTATACAGGCTTCTTCTCCGGCACATCCGGGTTTTCCTCGCGGACAGGGACCAGGATGGACTGGACCCGGCTGTCTGAATACTGGTAGCTGTAGTATTTGTAGTGGGGAATGTAGTCCTTGTTTCCGGTATCGTCGATCTTCAGACGCTCAATCCAGGCGCTGATGATCGTGTGGTTGTCTTCCTCCGTGCTTGAGTAGCCGAAGAACTCCAGAATGGACTTGCGCTCCGCCTCGATTTTTTTGGCATCTTCAGGCTCGCTCATGGGCTTGTCGATGGCGCCGACGCTGGCCAGCCAGACGATCCCCTGAAAAACGGGATTCCAGGTGTCCAGGTCCCACTTGGTGACGTCGCTGGAATACTCGGTACCGTACTTTCCGTCTATCACATCTCTGTCGTTCTGGTCCGTACAGGGGATTCCCAGCTTGGCGTGCATCTCCTGGTGCCGGTCGAACATGTAGTAGTAGAGATCCAGCATGCGGAGGCACTCCTCAGGGAGTGTGGAGAGGGAAGGGGACGTCCAGGTCTTCCCCTCGTAGGTGTTATTCAGCCACTTGCCGTGGTCCAGACAGAGGGCAATGGTCTCCGAACCATCCATGTCCACCGTGAAGGTGTGGAAGTAGGCGCCGGAGATCTCACCGTTGGGGGATGTGTACTTCTGCTTGTTCTGCTGGCTCTGGGAATTGCCGGGATTGGAGTAGTCCACATTGACCAGCGTGACACTGCTGGGAGGGGCCGTCTGACCGGCCGCTCCGGCGGGAGCCGCCGCAGCCAGCATGCCGGCCGCTGCGGCGAAGACCAGCAGCAGAGCCAGAACCTTGCGAAGCGGTTTCGAACCGCTGCCCGCAGGGATGTTCATAAAATGCAACCTCCTGATTTCCATGCCGGGAACACCTGCTCCCGGCGCTCTTCTGCGTGCAGTTCCGGAACGCTCCGGAACATGGCATGTGCATGTGCCGGAGGACAGAGTCCGCACCTCTCTCTGCCGTTACGCCGGCGGGTGCGGACAGATCCTGTCCGGCTGTCTGCACATCACCTCCTTTCTGTTCTGTACTGAAATGGTCCGGATGCCGGAAACGCCTCTCCCCTGCTGACGGCGATGAGACACCCGCCAGACCGCTGAAGAGGACCCCGCAGGTACTGCGGGAGGATGCGGAGCGGCGGGAAAGAAACCAGCCCCCCATGCATGCTGAAAAGAGACGGGTGCATCCAGCAGCAGAGAGATGCTCCAGTGCTTCTGCCTCCGCTTCCAGTCCGGCCGGGGCATGAAATCCGGCATCCCCGGAGAACGGGGGCCGGTCAGACTCATGGATTCTGCAGGGATCAGGAAACAGGGGCGGGAACGGCCGGAACCGGGCCTGAGACCGGTGCAGTGCCGTGACAGACAGAACCGCCGCCGGGCAGAGGGTCATGATTCCCCTGTTCATCGCAAAGTACTATGCAGAGGGCCGCAGGCATATTCCCGAAAACGGGGGCTCCGCAAAAAAATTTTCTTCTTTTTTTCGCAGCGGGAGATCCCCGCCGGCTGTCAGCCGGCGATGCAGGATGCCGGTCTGTATCCAGGGCTCTGAGAAATGCAGAGACAGAAAGACCTCCCCCGGGCCGCATGCGGTCCGGGGGAGGCTTCGGGAGATATGTTCTCTGCTCTGTGCTATGCAGGAAGGGGACCGCGGCAGGCGCGGACAGCGGCGGAAAGATCGTCCAGTGCAGACGGCAGGCCGGGTTCGGGGGACATGCAGGCAGGAAGAGACAGGCGGCGGATCTTCTCCTCTGCGGACAGGTCCGGCGAGAAGAGGTCTGTCAGAAGCGCTGCGGCCCGGGCGGCGGGGGAACCGGCGTCCTCCCCTCTGCAGCGGCCGCTTCCC
Organism: uncultured Oscillospiraceae bacterium; assembly: GCA_964471855.1. Lineage (GTDB taxonomy): Bacteria > Bacillota > Clostridia > Oscillospirales > Oscillospiraceae > Lawsonibacter. The sequence goes on from CAYYHY010000073.1 coordinate 9,324, forward strand.
AGATGGAGCACGCAGGCCTGATAGTACACCTTCCCGGTCTCACCGGATTCCAGCGTGCAGTTTTCGAACATGCGGCAGAGAGCGGACTCGTCTGACGCGCCGGGGATGTCGGGGTATACAGCGCAGGAGAAGAAGCTGTCTCCGGTGCAGATGCCCTGAAGGCGGCAGGCCTCATAGAGCACCATGCACGAGGCAGCGGCCTCGGAGAGTTCCTCCAGAAGACGGAAACCCCTGAGCGGCGCGAAGCGGAAGGAACCGCGGACCTCCTGCCCTTCCGGCGGGACGGCCAGGACATGGACCTCGCCGTCCTGCAGAGCAGTCTGTACTCTGCAGCTGTGCAGGCAGCCGGAGCTGCAGGGCAGGGACTGGAACTCCTGCAGCAGAATCCGGAGCAGGGGGAGTACGGCGCAGGGGAAGGTGAGAAGCCGCAGGGCAGCGTCCCGGAGGCGCTGCTCCGCCTCCCTCCGGGTAAGACCGGACGGGGAGCTGCTGACGATGTGCATCACAGGCGCATGCCTCCAGTTTTCACGCAGAGCGGCAGGGATGACTGGACGGTCCTGAGAGAGCCCGCCGGTCCGGGGGTCCGGACCGGCAGGCAGAGCGGTTCACCAGCGGGTGTACACATAGGAATTCTCTGCCCAGTTGCTGTACAGATCGGAGACAGATTCCCAGGTGTACCAGGCCACGGACTTGCCGTAGTTGCCGGAAACGCACAGGATGTTCCCGTCCTCGTCCGGCGCCTCAATGCAGACCAGCGCGTGTCCGTTGTGACTGGGAAACCGCAGGGGCATGTCCATGCGGAGCAGGACGTCTCCAGGCCTGATCTGTTCGAAGTTCTGATGGCGGTCGATGGGGGCGTCTTCGCCGAAAATCGCGTCAGAGAAGCCTGCAGCGAAGCTGGCACAGCCGCCGCAGAGGAAAACGCCGAAGAAGAAGGAGTCGTAATTGTAGAATCTGTTTGCATCCCAGTGGAAACCGTCCGGCATCCTGGATTCCGCTTCCAGAATGACTGCCTTGATGTTTTCACTGCTGGCCGGAAGACCGCAGGCCAGATATCCCTCCCGCCAGGGGGGTGTGGCTGCGTTGATGCGGTTCATCATGGTCTGCACGTTCTCCCCCGGACGGAGACCGAAGAGCATGTCCGCGTCTGCCGTGATCTCAGGGCTGGGAGCATCAGTGGACTGGAAAGAGCTTCCGAGGAACTTGAAGCCCTCCATTCTCATAAGAACGGCGGCGGCCTGGGCCCGGGTCAGAGTGAGCTCGCCGTGGAAGCTGCCGGTGCTGTCTGTCCCGGTCAGAAGCCCGAGGCTGTAGGCCATGGCAGCGGTTTCCCGGTCCTCCGGGCTGAGAGAGTCGATGTCAGGAATCTGCTCAGCCGTACGCTCCAGAACGTCGGGCCAGGGTTTGTTAATCCCCTTTTCCAGCAGGCAGTTCATGACCATCCAGGCCATGTCCAGCCGGGTGACAAAGTCCGAGGGGCTGGCATCGAAACCGTCGAAGGAAGTGCCGTGGAAGAGCCCGTGGGACATCGCCGAATCCATCACCGGGGTGTACCAGGCTCCGTCGGCGGAGATGCCGACGATTTCCTCGGGATACCAGGCGCGGACGAGCATGGCTGCGAATTCGGCACCGGTCACCTTCCGGTCGGGGAGGAAGCGGCCGGTTCCGTCCCCCTGCAGATAGCCCCTGGTGGTGGCCTGCTCGATCATGGAGGCGGCCCAGTACCCGTAGGGGATGTCGGAGAAGACCACAGCGGAGGCGGGTGCGGGAGAGAAGAAGGTGCAGAGACCTGCCTGGATGCAGATCAGGGCGGCAGCAGCCGCGGCGGTGAGGGACCTGAGAAGTTTCTTCATGCTTTGTTCTCCTTCTGGCGCATGAGGCGCCGAATTTCTCTGATGTGTCTGCGGCCGGGAGAGCAGCTGAGGGGGCCCCCTCCCCCGGCCTGTGCTCCTGTTTTTCACGCAATCACCTCCCTGGAGTTCCGCCGGACAGGCAGTCAGGCGCGGCCGTTCCGGACCTGCTGCGTCTCTGGAGGAGAGCGCCGGTCCGGGCCGTACACAAGGTTAGACAGAAGAGCGCTGAAAAACTTTTGATAC
>CAYYHY010000074.1:0-11292 GCA_964471855.1 uncultured Oscillospiraceae bacterium
CCGCCCAGCAGGTATGTATCACCCCGGCCGGGACCGATGATGATATGATACTTCCTGTCCTTCGTATCCTGCATCGCACGGAAGGACAGATAGCCGGAATCCAGCCACCACAGCTCCGAGTGGTCCAGATCCAGCGCATCCTTGGCAGCACAGAAGTCGTTGAAGATATCCTTGTTGCCGTCCTTTACATACGCCATGATGTCATCGTCCGTGATCACATCTGTCAGCACGTTCAGGTCCAGCGTCTTCGTGCCGGAGTAGTATTCCGATGCACTGCTTCCGCCGAACTCCCTCAGCATCAGGTCATAGATGGCCTTGGCCCTGGCGCTCAGCTGGTGGTAAAAGTATCTGCTCTCTGCCGGGGCGGCCTCTGCAGCAGAAGCCGGTGCAGTCCCGTCGTGGCTGTGTTCTGTCTCATCGCCAGCAGCCGCAGGGAACAGAGAGAAGGCCATGGCGAACGTCAGTGCTAGAGCCAGAACTCTGCGTTTCAAAAAAAATCACCTCGCGCGAAGTCGGGAGCATGTCCTGTCCGCTGGATTCTGCATGCGGACGGACTTCTCCTCCAGTCCATTTCTCCCTCTTCCTGGAATCGGAAACACGATCTCTGTCTCTGCAGCATCACCCCCCGCAGCCCTGGCATCAGGCCCTGAAAATGAGTCCAGTTGGCATATTCTACAAGCCGGGGGCAGTGCTGTCAACAAGCTGTTGGTGCTTTTAACGAAGGTTAAACCCCTCTGCCGCAGGGGGTTTTGCGGATTTCATCCCGCCGGGGCCGGCACCCGGCCGTCTTCCTGCGGAGCTGCATGCTGGACAGTCCGCAGGAACATCTGCGGGGCATCTGTACAGGTTGCAGGAGCCAGCCGGTCCGGCGAAAAAAGTTCGGAGAACCTGAAATTAACTCTTGACAGGGCGGCTCCGGGCGGCTACAATGAGACCCTCAGCAAAAACTCTTAACAACACTGCGGACTGACCAGGGGCGCAGTGTTTCTTTTTTCGGAACAGCACCGCGTTTCTGTCAGGAGGCGCGGTGTTTTTCTGTCCTCCAGAGACCGCCAGTGCCATGCGGAGCCGGAACCGCACAGAGTCTCCCGGCAGGGACGCACCGCTTCTGAACACGGTGCGGGCGGCTGCCGGACCCGGCGCCCCAGAACATTTTCCCGTTTCTGCAGACTGATCTCAGGGAGGCCTATCAATGAAGATTGCCAGCGGCACCGGTCACGGTGCGTACATGTGCGACCTCAGCATCTCCAGCACCCTTCTCTGCACCGGCACCGTCAGCCCCGGACTCTGCCTGGACACCATCGGCTACGCGGCGTCCCGCTTCATCAGCCGCAGCCCCGCCCTGTGCCTCCAGTACACCCGGATCAGCCGCGGCCTCCGCCTCGCCAAGGGGAAGGACCGCCGGCCGAAGCACTGCTCCTTCACCGTCCCCGCCTGCCTGATGGAGCTCCCCGGTGTCTGGGCGGAAGTGAGGGTCACCGTCACCCCCGAAGGTGTCACCGTCGACCAGGTGGGGCTGTACCGCACCCTCGAGGAGATCCGTCCTGCTGCCGGCAGCCGCTCCCCCCGCTTCCCCGCTGCCAGCTGATCTTCCGCTTCCCCCGGTCCTGCCCCTCTTCCGTCTTCGGAGAGGGGCGTTTCTCTTTCCCCGCTGCCTCAGGAAACAGTTGAAGGGGCGCAGCCCTTCTGCTATGATACTGACCGCCAGACAGTACAGGAGGGTGATTTCGTGTCCGCATACACTCTGCACCCCGCTCCCTGCGGGGCTTTCTCCGGTCCGTGGACCGTCACCGGCACCCCGGGTGCCGTCTTTCTGGAACAGCCGGATGAGGCTTTGAACAGCCAGGTCCCCGGATGTTCCTGTGTCATATCCTGCTGTGCAGACGGTCCCTGCTCGGTCCAGGCCGTGCAGACTGTGGAGGGGCTGGAGCCGGGCTGGTATTCCCTTACGGCTTATGCCCGCAGTACAGGCGGACAGAAGTCCTGTCTCCTGTTCGGCAGCGGAAGCGGGCAGTCCCGCTGCACCACCGCCATCCCCAGGGACCGGAATCTGCTCCTGAAGGAGATCCGGCCCGATGTCCCGGAGGACAGCCTCTCGTGGCGTCTTGTCACCGTCCGCGGCATCCGGGCCGGAGCAGACGGCCGGGCTGCCGCAGGCTTCTCCATGGAGACGGAGACAGGGAGCCGCGTCAGCCTTGCCGGCTTTGCCCTGCACAGGGAGAGGGACCAGACCCGGCAGCACCGGTTCCTGACCGGCGGGGATGTGTCCATGCTCAGCCAGATTGAGGATGCCGGCGGTCTTTTCTGTGACGAACAGGGCCGGCCCGGGGACTGCCTGCAGATTCTCGGGGACGCCGGCTGGGACATGGTCCGGCTTCGCCTCTACTGCGACCCGGGACCGGGCAGAGGGGACGGCACGTACTTCTGCCCGGCGGGATATCAGACAGAGGAAGATCTCCTCGCCCTGGCCCGGAGAGCCCGGGACAAGGGGCTGCAGATCGAGTACTCCTTCCATTTCACCGACTTCTGGAGCAACGGGGTGTCCCAGACCGTGCCCTCCCGCTGGCAGCCGCAGCTGGAAGGACTGGATGAGGCGGCAGCGGTCAGCAGGCTGACAGATCTTGTTTATGAGTACACACGCGATGTGATGCAGCGTCTGGCAGACCAGGGGACGCCTCCTGCTTTCGTCTCTTTCGGCAATGAGATGCAGGGGGGCATCCTCTTCCCCTGGGGCAGAACCACAAGGGACGGCTGGCCCCGCCTGGCCGGCTTTCTGAATGCCGCATGCCGGGGCGCCCGGGAGGTCTGCCCCGGGGTCCGGACCATTCTCCACCTGGACGACGCAGGGAACGCAGCCAAGTACCTGGACTTCTTTGGAAACTGCGAGAAGTACGGCGTCGACTGGGACATCATCGGCACCTCCTACTACCCCTTCTGGACCGGCCTGAGCGTGGACCAGGTGCTCCCCTTCTTCACCCGCATGGCGGAGCGGTTCGACCGGGACATCATGGTCATGGAGACCGGCTTCTGCTTTGACAGCCTCCGGCCGGACGGAACCCCCGGCCAGCTGTGGCACAGCGGCCCCTACAGGGAGGACTGCAGCCCGGAACTGCAGAGGGACTTCCTCATCGAGCTCTTCAACGGTCTGAAGTGCGCCGGGGACGGCAGGGTCATCGGCTGCCTGTACTGGGACCCCGTCATGGTGGACCAGAGAGGGACCGGCTGGGCCTGGCTGGAGTCCACAGGCATGCCTGAGGCAAGCCTGGTTTCCAACACCACCCTCTTCGACTTCGGCCACCGGCTGCTCCCCGCTGCGGATGCATTCCGCTTCAGCACCGAGGGCACAGACTGCACGGCATATGTCACCGGCAGACTGGTCACGCCGGAGGGCGCCGGCATCGGCGGCACCACGGCGGTTCTGACTCTGTCCGGCGGTCCTGCGGAGTCCCTGCACCTGCACACCGACCGCTATGGAACCTTCCGTGCCTCCCTGCCCACCGGATCCTTCACAGTCGTCCGGGCGGAGGCGGAGGGTCTGCAGTGGACCGGGGAGGCGGAACCCCTCACCGCAATTAACGGGGAGACTTCCTCGCTGACCCTGGTCTTCCAGGGGGCAGCTGTCACGGTCTCTGTCACCTTTGAAGACGGACGGGGTACCGCCGGGTGCAGGATAACGGCCCGCACCGGCGGCAGGACCTTCACAGAGTCGACTTCGGACTCCGGCGTCTGCTGTTTCCCGGCCCTGCCGGCCGGCATCTGCACCCTGTCAGCAGAGATGCCCGGCTGCACCATTGCAGACAGTCCCGCAGTGACGCCCCGCCTCTGCCCCGGGATGCGCTGCTCTGTCAGTTTCTCTGCCGTCCCCACCTCCGGCAGCGTCACCGGAACAGCGGAAGATGAGACCGGGCGTCCCCTGTCCGGCGCCCTGGTCACGGCGTCATGCGGCAGCCGGACCTTCCGGAGCGCTGCGGAAGATGACGGGTCCTTCCTGGTCTCCGCCCTGAACAGCGGAGATGTCTGGACTCTGACCTGCTCCCTCCCCGGTCATGAGACAGCATGCATGTCTGCGTCCCCTTCTGCCGGGGAAGTCATCCGGTGGAATCCCGTTCTCAGGAGCACGGCGGGGAACATCCGGGCCGCTGTGACGGACCCCGGGGGAACCCCTGTATCCGGCGCCGCCGTGACCTGCGGAAACAGGTCTGCCGCAGCCGGTGCGGACGGGCTTGCCCTGCTCTGCGGCATCCCCTCCGGACCTGCCGTGCTCTCAGTCTCAGGGACTGACAGTCTTGTGGGCGTCAGCCTGACGGTCCCGGTCCAGCCCCGCAGCACTGCAGAAGCGGCGGCCGTGCTCCCTTTCCGGGTGCCGCTCGTGAATCCCGGCTTCTTCCCGGAGGAGGGCGGATGGAACTTCTCCGGAACCCTGTCCGGGGGACAGCCGGCGGTCCAGTACCAGTACCGGGAGGGGGACTTTGACGGCGCTCACCGGGACATCTGCTTCTGGCAGGATATCCCCTACGAGGCGGAGGCCAGCCAGGAGGTCTTCCTGCCCGGAGCCGGGCGGTATCTGCTGAAAATCCATGTGTATTCCGACGTCTCCGGACTTCTCGAGATGTTCGTCCGGGATGCGGACGGTCAGGAGACCGCCTCCGCACCCATGGAGCCCTCCTCCCAGGGCTGGGCGCCCCGCTTTCTGGAGTTCACAGCCTCCCCCGGTCCCCATGTCATCGGCTTCCGTGTCAAAACGGCTGGCGGCGACTGGGCGGCGCTGGACTGGGCCGAGCTCGGTTTCTTCGGACCCTGACAGTTCCTCTTCCAGCCGGACAGAAAAAGAGGACCCCCGCAGCGCGTTCAGTGCTGCAGGAGGTCCTCCTGTCATATAACGGCCTTTCCCGTCTGCTCCCTGAGCCCTTACTGGCCGAGCTTTGCGCCGTCAGAGAAGGCCTTTCCCACGCGCTCTCCCAGCACGTGGTAGGCACCGTTCACAGGGTCGTAGGAGATGGGGCGCAGCCTGGCGGGGTCGACACGGCCGTTCTCCCCCAGAATCGACTCGTCGGCGCTGACGTTGACGATCTCGCCGATCACGTTTCCGTCCTCCCCGAATTTAACCAGCCTGCACTCCAGAGTCATGGGCAGTTCGTTGATAATGGGCGCGTCCACAAAGCTGCTCTTCGTCACTGTAAATCCCGCCCGGCGCAGCTTCTCCGGTTCCGAAGCGCCGGACACCAGGCCCACGTAGTCACAGGCGGCAATATGGGCCGCATCCCCGAAGCTGACGGTGAAGGCTCCCCTGGTCCGGATGTTCTTCGTTGTCTGGTGGTTCTCGGAGAGGCTGAGGATGACCTGGGTGGTGTCGTATATGCCGCCCCAGGCTGCATTCATGGCGTCCGGCTTCCCTTCCCCGTCATAGGTGCCGATGATCAGAACCGGCAGGGGGTACATCCAGGTTCTGGCTCCAAAGTTCTTCCTCATATTCTGCTCCTTCCTTTCATTCTGCAGCAGCAGGCGCCTGCTCCAGATCCAGGCTGTCCAGCCACTCCTCCACCTCGGATGCAGTGGTCCCTCCGCCGAAACGGTGTCCCTCCTGCCAGTTCCCGGTGCCGGCCAGCTCTGCCAGGTCTGCTGCGCTGCTGCCCAGCGGGGAGCTCATGGAGGTGCAGAAGGGGATCACGGTCTTTCCGGTGAAGTCGTTCTCTGTAACAAAGTCATTCACTGCCCATGAGGCACCGCCCCACCAGATGGGATACCCTATGAACACAGTATCATAGCTGTCAAACTCAGGAACATCGACAGTGACAAGCTCCACGTGTCTGCTCTCCGGGCTGCTGTGCTCCCGCACCACCCGGCTGCTGTCTGAATTCCAGTCCAGATCCTCATCTGTATAGGGTTCCACCGGTGTTATCACGAAGAGATCCGCGCCGAGGATGTCTGCGACAGTCTCCGCAACGGCCTGCGTGGTGCCGGTCGCCGAGTAACAGGCCACCAGTGTCTTACCCTGTGACCCGGGGTTCTCCTCCGGTGTTCCCGGGTTCTCTTCCGGCGTTCCGGGGGTCTCCTCCTGGTCCAGCGTCAGCCAGTTCATCAGGAACTGTGCCAGCTGCGCGCGGGTTGCATTGCTTCTTGGATCGAAGATGTTGTTTCCGGAACCGCTGACGACGCCGTTTGTGCGGGCCCAGTCGACTGCAGCGGAGGCAAATCCGGAGATGCTGCTCTCATCTGCAAAGTCCTCCCCGCTGGATTCGGGGCTTCCTGCATACCGCCAGAGCAGCGTGGCAATCTGCTCCCTGGTCAGGGGGTCATCGGGTCCGAATCTTCCGTCTCCAAGTCCGGACACAATGCTGTTCGCTGCACCCCAGCTGACTGCATCGGCATACCACGCGCCGGCTTCCACATCCGAAAATGCCGCGGGCTCCGTCACCTCCGGACTGCCGGCCTGCCGGTAGAGAATCGCCACCAGCATGGCGCGGCTTGCAGTCCCGTCAGGGGAGAAGAGTCCGTCTCCCGTACCTTCCATCAGTCCGTTCTCATGCGCATAATCCACTGCCTCCGCATACCAGATGTCTTCCGGTACATCGGAGAAGCTGCTCTCCGCCGCACAGACCGGAATGCAGACACACAGGGACAGCGCCGTCAGTGCTGCCAGCAGCCGGGTCAGGTGTTTTTTCATCTCAATTTGTCTCCTTTTTATAAATGGTCTGCTCAGAACGGGACCGCTCACACTTTCCCGCTCTGTACTGGCGAACTGCAGCATCGGTTCCTTCCCTGCCTGCACGTCCCGGCGCATCTGCCTGCAGTACTTTCCCGAAGGACAGCATATTACCTTGATGTTAGTACTTGCCTTTTTGTCTCCTGTCCTCTAGAATCAGCCTGCCCCTGATGGGAGATCACGAATGACGGAGATGCAGAACATGAGCAGGAAAATCACAGTTCTCAACGGGAGCCCCCGCAGCAGGGGCAATACCGCGGCCCTTGTCAGGGCATTCACGGAGGGAGCCGAACAGGCCGGCAATGAGGTTGTCACCTTCAGCCTGGGCAGCATGAACATCCGCGGCTGCAGAGGATGCTTCGGCGGACACAGCAGCAGGGAGTGCCCGTGTGTACAGAAGGACGACATGGCGCAGATCTATCCCGCAGTGAAAGCTGCCGATGTTGTTGTACTGGCTTCCCCCCTGTACTACTGGGGCTGGAGCGGACAGCTCAAGACCGCCCTGGACCGTCTCTTTGCCCTGGAGGAGGCGGACGGCAATCTCCTCCGGGGAAACGGCCGCTCCGCCGCCCTGCTGATGGCCGCCGAGGGACACGGCTTCGACGACGCCGTGCTCTGCTTCGACCACCTGCTGGAGCACCTGCGGTGGAAGAACCTGGGGCATGTGCTGGCAGGGGGCAACATGGACACGGGGGACATTGAGGGCAAGCCCGAACTGGAAGAGGCCCGCCGCCTCGGCGCCTCCATCTGCTGAGAGGCAGACAGCAGCGGACCCTCCCGCGCAGCCTGCTGGAAACGGGTCTCTCCGGAACCGTTGTCGGTCCGGAGGGACCCGTTTTTCTGCTAACGGCCGAAATAAGCGGCAATCTTCTCCATTCTGGCCATCTGGTCCACCTGGAACGGACATCTTCTGGTGCAGTGTCCGCACTGGATGCAGTCAGAGGCTGTCTTCTCCAGGTTCAGGTAGTGGTCCCGGGCCAGCGGGTCTCCCAGCTGTGCCAGGTCGTAGTATTTATTGATAAGACCGATGTCCAGCCCCGCGGGGCAGGGGTGGCAGTGCCTGCAGTAGACGCAGGTGCCTCTGGAGTCCTCCGGGATCTCCCGGCTGAGGAAGGAGTAGTCCCTCTCCTCCGGAGATGCATCCAGCCAGGCGAGGCTCTCCTTCACCTGCTCAATGGAGCCCGCCCCCGGCAGCACCGTAACAACCCCCGGCTTGTCCAGGGCATACTGGATGCACTGGGCCGGGGTCATGGCCCGGTGGAAGGGGGACTGGCGCCCGTCCAGCAGCAGGCCCGCATTGTAGGGCTTCATCACAGAGATGCCCGTCTGCTCCTTCTCGCAGCGGCGGTACAGGTCGTAGCGCTCCCGGTCCGTGCCGGAGGCATACTCCCCCTGTCCGTAGTCGTACATGGCATTGATGGAGAACATCAGCATGTCGAGCTGCACCCGGTCCATGACAGCATGCACGGTGGCGGGGGTGTGGGAGGACAGGGCCAGGTGATGGACAACCCCCTGGTCTTTCATGTCCATGACAAACCGGAGGGCCCCGCTGGCCTCGTAGTCCTCCAGGTCGGAGATCTCATCCAGGCAGTGGATGAAGCCGAAGTCGATATAGTCCGTCTTCAGCTGCGTCAGCTGCCAGTCGATGGACCTTCTGATCTTCTCCGGGTCTGTGGTCCACCCGTACTGGCCGGTTGTGTAGTCCGCCCCGAAGTGGATCTGGAGATACACCCTGTCCCGGCAGTCCTGCAGCGCCTTCCCGTAGGCCGGGAAACACGAGGCGTGGCCTGCAGCCAGGTCAAAATAGTTGATGCCCTGCTCCACAGCAAAGCGGACGGTATCGATGATGCCCTCTTCCTTCTGCTCCCCGACGACGGAGGAGCCCATGCCGATGACACTGATCTGCTCCCCGCCCCGCGGAAGTCTGCGGTATTCCATTCTGTTTTCCTCCTGAGACGTATCTTCCCTTTCTCCTGCCCTGCAGGCTCTGCAGGGCAGACACATTCTAGCACGCAGGTCTTCCCCTGTCTACATGGACGCCGCATCCCGGTGCATTCCTTTACATTCCGGCCGGTCTGTGCTAGTATCTGTGTTAAGAAAGGGGGCCCGGTACCATGACTGCAGGCTGTTCCAATCCGGAAATAGCGGCAGAGGAGATCTCCCGTCTGCTCTCCGCCTTTGACGCCGATATCCGCGACATGCTGTCAAGCCCCGACCGGTATCCTTCCATCACCGACCTGGAGTCCGCCCTGACCCGGCTCCAGACCGAGACCAGCGCTGTCTGCACAGATCTGCTCCAGGGCATCCTCCGCTCCGCCGGGGACTCCGGCATAACGGCTAAAAAAAAACAGAGTATGCGGAGTACGGAATTCGGCTGAAGCCCCACAGGCACGCTCCTCTCACCGTACACACCCTGGCCGGACCCCTCACCTTCATCCGCACGGTCCTGGTCCCCGCGGACGGTCCCTCCCGGGAGGCGCTGTATGCCAGGGACCGCTCCCGCAATGTGGTCCCCTTCGACCAGGAGACGGGGCTGACCAGGTACCCCAGCCGCATGTCCGTGGAGCTCATGCTCCGCTGCGCCTGGTGGGCCCAGCAGGCGGACACCTGGCAGGATGCGGAGGACATGCTCCTGGCCACCGCCGGTGTCTCCGTCAACGACGATACCCTGCGCCAGGTCACCGCCGGCATCGGGAAGCTGGTCTACGAGGAGGACCTGCGGAAGGCGGACCGGCTGCTGGGCTCCCTGCCCCTTCAGCCGCAGACCGCCCCCGTCCCGGGGAGCATCTGCTGGATCCTCCTCTCCGGCAGGGAGATCCGGATGCGCACGGAGGACGGCTCCGGCACCTGCCGTCTGGAGAACCGGCGCGCTGCCGTCTTCTCCTCCGGGGGGATCGACATCTTCCAGGACAGGGACGGCACCCTCCGGAGGAGGGTCCGCCGCCGGGAGTTTGTCAGCTGCTTCGAGCCGCTGGAGATCTTTGAGAAGCTGCTGCTGGCCTGCGCCACCCGCATGGGACTCGCCGGGGCCGCCTCCACTGTGGTACTGACAGACGGCTCCCCCTGGGTTCCGGACCTTGTCAGGGGTCTGTTCCCCGGCGCATGCCTGATCCTGGACCCCGCCGCCCTGAGGCAGCGGGTCTGTGAATGGACCGGCAACCTGCCGCCCTCCGGCAGCGGCCGGTACAGCACCTGGGCGGACAGTCTGCTGCAGAAGATCGACAGCGGCCGGTGGGAGGAGGCGCTGGCCTCCTTCGGGGAACTGGAGGACACCGGGGCGGACGGCAGCCTCCTGCAGTTTCTCCAGGAGAACCGCAGCATGCTCCTCTACCCCGTCTTCCGGCAGCAGGGGTTCCTGCCGGACTTCCAGGAGCTGGGCATCCGGAACAGGGACATATTCCTCAGCCGCACCTCCCGGGTGCGCTGGACTCCGGACAGCGCACAGTATCTGGCCACCCTCCAGGCCAAGCAGGACAGCGGTCTCTGGGAGACGGACGTGGTCCGCTTCATCCACGAGCTCTATGAGGGGCCCGGCTGGCGGCTCCGCCCCTGAACCCCCGTTCTCTTCCTTCCCTTCCCTGCCATATCCAGACAGAAGCAGCCGGGCTGAACTGCTCATGCGGTTCAGCCCGGCTGCATTTGTTCCCTGTGTCAGCACACCTGCTCCAGGAAGCGGAGGAAGGCGGCCTTCCCCTCGGGGGTGCGGCGGTAGACGCCGGCGTGTTCCAGGACTCTGGCAAAGACGAGACCCGTCTCCTTCTCCACAATGGAGAGGGCGTTCTCCGGGGTGAACTCGTACCGGGGCCGGAACTCCTCCGCCCAGTCCGCGTGCTTCTCTGTCAGTTCACTGGCCCGGAGATCCTCCCCCCTGACCAGGGCGTCGGCCACGGCGGCCAGCTCCGCCTTGAGGCGGGCGGGCAGCACGGCCAGACCCATGACCTCGATGAGACCGATGTTCTCCTTCTTGATGTGGTGGAGCTCCGCATGGGGGTGGTAGAGACCCAGGGGGTGCTCCTTTGTAGTCAGGTTGTTCCTGAGCACCAGGTCCAGCTCGTAGTCCTCCCCCCTGCGCCGGGCGATGGGGGTGATGGTATTGTGGGGCACTCCCTCCGTCTCCGCATAGATGACAGCGTCCTCGTCGGTGTAGCCCCGCCAGGACAGGAGGATCCGGTCCGCCAGATCGATGAGCCGCTCCGGGTCCGGACCGGTGATGCGCACCACGGACATGGGCCACTTCACAATGCCCGCCTTCACGTCCTCATAGCCGGGGAACACGAAGGGCGTCTCGATCTCCGCCTTCTCCATGGCGAAGGTATAGCGTCCCCCCTGGAAGTGGTCGTGGGCCAGGATGGATCCCCCCACGATGGGCAGGTCGGCGTTGGAGCCCACAAAGTAGTGGGGGAACTGGCGCACGAAGTCCAGCAGCTTGCCGAAGCAGGCCCGGTCGATCTTCATGGGGGTGTGCACGCTGTTGAAGCAGATGCAGTGCTCGTTGTAGTAGACATAGGGGCTGTACTGCAGATACCAGGGGGAGCCGTTGATGGAGATGGGCACCACCCGGTGGTTCTGCCGCGCCGGGTGGTTGACCC
>CAYYHY010000075.1:0-11289 GCA_964471855.1 uncultured Oscillospiraceae bacterium
CCGGAAGGGCTGTGCCCCTCCGGCCGCTGCTTATTTCTTGTGGGCCTCCAGATAGTCATTGAGGTCCGCGTTGAGAACGTCAGTGATGAACATGTGGCCCGGTGCATGGGTGATGACGATGGGCGGCTTTGCATTCTCCACTGCTGCCTGGGGTGTCACGCCGCAGGGCCAGAAGACGGGGATCTCCCCTTCGTAGATGTCCACTGCCTCGCCGTAGTCCGGCTTCATGATGTCCTTCACGCCGACCTCCGCCGGGTCGCCCATGTGCACCGGCGCTCCATGGACGTTGGGCATGCGGGCGGTGATCTCGTATGCCTTCTGTGCATTCTCCGGTGTCATGGGACGCATGGAGCAGACCATGGGACCCTCGAAGGGTCCTGCCTTCACGGTCTGGATGTTGGTCTTGTACATGGGGACATTGCGGCCCTGGGTGATGTGCCGGACCTCGATGCCCGCCCGCATCAGCGCCTCCTCAAAGGAGAAGGAGCAGCCGATGAGGAAGCCCGTGTATCCGTCCTGCCAGAAGGAGGAGACATCGGTGAGTTCCCGGGTGAATACACCGTTTTCATAGATCCGGTACCGGGGGATGTCGGTGCAGATGTTCGCTCCCTCCCCCATGTCGTGGGTCTCCGGGGTGCCCCGGATGATCTCCAGAATGGGGCAGGGGAAGGGATTGCGGCGGGCGTACAGCTCAAAGTCCGCAGCATAGTCCGCCGGAAGAATCACCAGGTTGGCCTGGGCATAGCCGCGGCACATTCCCGCCGTGGGGAAGTCGATCTTCCCGGCGCGGATCAGCGCCCGGACCTCCGCGGGTTTCATGTCCACATAGGGGGTGATGTCGAAAGCCATAGTCTGCTGTCCTCCTTGCTCTCAGCGGTTAATGGCGGCCAGAGCCCGCTGGGCTCTCCGCTGGGCCAGCAGGGCGCTCTGAGCCTCCTGTATGCTGACCTTCGCAAACCGCACCTTGTCTCCCGCCTTCAGCTGCGCCAGGATGCGGAAGTCCACTGTAATGACGTTTGCGATCTTTGTATACCCGCCGGTGGTCTGGCGGTCGGACAGCATGAGAATGGGGGTTCCTGAGGAGGGCACCTGGATGGCGCCGAAGGCGATGCCGTCCGAGATGATGTCTCCGGATTCCTTGTGCTTGATTACGGGTCCGTCCAGACGGCAGCCCATGCGGTCAAACTCCGGCGTTACGGTGTAGACCTCCGAGAGGAAGGTATGGATTCCCTCCTCTGTAAAGGCGTCGTCCTGGGGACCCAGAACCACCCGCAGCACATTCTCCTTCTGGGGCTGGAATTCCCGCTTCAGGGCTCTGGCCTCCATGCGGGGCAGGTCAGCCTTCGGATCCCGGAAGGGGATGACATCCCCCTTCTCCAGCTTCCTCCCCTGCCAGCCGCCGATCTTTGCCTTCATATAGGTGGAGCGGCTGCCCATTACGAGCGGAACATCCAGACCCCCTGCAAAGGCGATGAAAGCCCGGCAGCCGGTTTTCGGCGCCGTAAAGCGGAGGATCTGACCCGCCTTCACGGCCACCGCCCGATACTGGGGCAGGGGCTTTCCGTCCAGGGTCGGACCCAGGTCGCCGCCGGTGACGGCGATGACGATATCCTGGTCAAACTGGAGGTGGGGACCCATCATGGTGCACTCCAGAACTGCCTCCCCCTCCGGATTGCCGGCCAGTATGTTGGCCAGGGCGGCGGAGCGGGGATCCACCACACCGGAGACGGGGACGCCGAACTTCTGATAGCCGGTGCGGCCCTGGTCCTGAACAGTGGTGAGAAGACCGGGGTTGAGAACCGTGATGCTCATTTCGCCGCCTCCTTCCTGGGGTACCGCCTGCATTTGTAGGTTCCCGCCGCCTCCTCAGCGGCGATGGCGTCGTATTCCTTCCGGTCGATGGACCGGAACTTGATGTACTGACCCGCCTCCGGCAGAATGGGATTCTCCCGCTGAGGGTCGTACATGTGCACGGGGGTGCGCCCGATCAGCTGCCAGCCCCCGGGGGAGTCGATGGGATAGACGCCGGTCTGTGCGCCGGCGATGCCCACGGAACCGGCAGGGATCTTCACCCGGGGTGTCTTCAGGCGGGGGGTGGCGATGGCCTCGCTCATGCCCCCCAGGTAGGTGAAGCCGGGGGTAAAGCCCAGCATGTAGATCAGGTACTCCCCTGAGGTGTGGATGCGGATGACCTCCTCGGGAGACAGACCGCTGTGCTGCGCCACGAAGTCCAGGTCCGGCCCCTCCTCCCCGCCGTAGAGGACGGGGATCTCCAGCACCTCGCTGGGGGGAATCTGAATCTGGTCCAGCTGGTCCAGCAGGCCCTTCAGGGCCTCCACAAGAGGATCGTAGAGGATGACCTCCGGGTCGTAGTGGATCATCAGGGACCGGTAGGTGGGAACCGTCTCCACTATCCCTTTGATGCCGCTGCGGTCCAGAGCGATGCTGAATGCCCGTATGCGGGCATTGATGGTTTCGCTGATTTCATTGCCGAATTCCACGCTCAGGGAGGTGTCTCCGGTGAGCAGAAATCTGACAGGCTGCATGGCAGTCTCCTTTCCAGCCGGGACCGGTGCCGCAGCACCGGCTCCGGCTCAATGGCGGCAGGATAATCGGTCAGGAGTTGAAGAGAGTCATGATGTTGGGCAGAGTGGTGATGGCCAGATAGGCTGCAAATACGACCACGATCCAGCCCAGGATCTGCAGAATCAGAGGATGCTTGTAGTGCTCTCCCACGATCTTCTTGTTCCGGCAGGCAAGCAGGATGCAGGTCAGGGAGATGGGAAGGATCAGACCGTTGACAGCGCCGGCCACGATGACCATGCCCTTGGCGCCGCCGAGAATGGCCATGACGGCAGTGGAGAAGGCGATGAAAGCGACGATGAACCACCGCTCATTTTTCATGATGAAGGGGTGCAGGGTCTTGAGGAAGGAGACGGATGTGTAGGCGGCACCTACTACGGAGGTGGTGCCGGCAGCGAAGAGGGCCAGGCCGAACAGGCGGTAGCCGATGTCTCCGGCCGCCAGGCGGAAGGCCTCTGCTGCGGGGTTGCTGGCGCCGGTGATGGCGGCAATGTTCTCAGCCACAGCGGCACCGCCGGATGTGCAGACACCAAGAACGGCCAGGAAGAGGAGCACACGGACAGTGCCGGATACGGCAATGCCGGTGAGAACGGACCTGCGGAAATAGGGGACGTCTTCCTCTCCGCCGTAGCCCGCGTCCAGAAGGCGGTGGGCGCCGGAGAAGGTGATGTATCCGCCGCAGGAGCCGCCCAGCAGGGTGATCATGGGGGCGATGAGCTGCTTGGGGTTCTCAGGGGTTACAATCCGCATGATTGCGGTTCCAACAGGGGGCTTTGTAGTGATGCAGACGTACAGTATGACGCAGATGATGATGGCACCCATAATCTGCGCCACACGGTCCATGATGCTCTTGCCGCTCTTGGACAGGAAGATGCAGATGGCCAGAGCTCCGCCCAGAACGCAGCCGATCTTCTCGGGGATCCCGGCCAGGGCGTTGAGGCCCAGTGCGACGCCGCCTACATTGCCGATGTTGAAGGCGAGGCCGCCGAGGGCAACCAGTATGGCAAGGAAGATGCCCAGCCCGGGCAGCACCTTGTTGGCGACCTCCTGGCCCCGCAGGCCGGAGACGCCGATGACCGACCAGACGTTGGTCTGGGCGATGACGTCCATGATAATGACGCAGACAATGACGAAGGAGAAGGAAGCCAGATACTGGGCCGTGAACTGGGATGTCTGGGTCAGAAAGCCGGGTCCGATGGCCGAGGTGGCCATCAGGAAGGCGGCGCCCAGAAGGACCGACATGTTCTTGGACTTCTTCTCGGGTTTTGTCTCCTTGCTCATGCGTATACCTCCTTTTTTCTTTCTCCTTACGCAGGACGGATCAGACGATCTTCGAGATGGGAGCGATCTCCACTCCCTCCGCCTCCAGGGCGGCGCGGATGTTCTTCACAAACTCCACCGCGGAGGGGTTGTCCCCGTGGACACAGATGGAGTGGGCCTCGATGGCCACCTCCTCGCCGGTGATGGCGGTGACGGTCCCCTCCTTCACCATGCGGACGGTGCGTGCGATGGCCTCCGCCTTGTCGTGGATCACAGCGCCGGGGCGGCTTCTCGGCACCAGCGAGCCGTCCGCCTGGTAGGCCCGGTCCGCAAAGACCTCGCTGGCCACCCGCAGGCCCGCCCTGCGTCCGGCCTCCAGCATGGCGCTCCCCGCCAGGCCCAGCAGGATCACCTCAGAGTCCACCTCTGCAATGGCCTCGGCGATGGCCTCCGCCAGGGCGGGGTCCTTTGCCGCCATGTTGTACAGGGAGCCGTGGGGCTTGCAGTGCTGCAGGGGCACGCCGTGAGCTGCGGTGAAGGCCTTCAGGGCACCCAGCTGGTACTGAACATAGGCCTTGACCTCCTTCGGGGTGCACACCATGTTCCGGCGGCCGAACCCCATCAGGTCCGGATAGCCCGGATGGGCGCCTACGGCGACTCCCGCCGCCTTCGCGGCCGCCACCGTCCGGTCCATGACAAGGGGATCTCCTGCATGGAATCCGCAGGCGATGTTCGCGGAAGAAACATGGGCAATGACTTCACTGTCCAGTCCTATGGTATAGGCGCCGAAGCTTTCTCCCAGGTCGCTGTTCAGGTCAACTCTGTTCATAAGCAGTACCTCCTTGCTCGAATGCCGGTCCCCCGGAAGAGGACCTCTGCCATTTATACAAGCAAGTTTCGTGCCAGGATGCGCATGCAGGAAAGAAGAAAAGAAACTGCAGAAAAGTCCCAGAAAATGGGAATTCCCGCAGTTTCTGCTCTGCATATGAATTTCAGGATGGCCCAGGTGTGCAGAACCGCACAGCCCGGGTGTTCAATTCTGCACCGTGCCGTCTTCCATGCGGCGGCGGAGGGTGAAGCGGGTGCAGCCGAGGAGCTGTGCCGCACGGGTCAGGTTGCCCCCGGTGATCTCCAGGGCCTGGTCGATGTAGGCGCGCTCGAAGGCGTCCACCTCCTCCTTCAGGTCGATCTCCCCCTGCCGCAGGTCCTTGACCGGGTAGCTGAGGCGGGAGGAGGAGCGCTGGCCGGGCACCAGGGGAAGACCGGTCTCCTCCCCGGTCAGGGTCCGGCCCCGGCTGAAGAGGACGCAGCGCTCCATGACGTTCCGCAGCTCCCGCACGTTCCCCTTCCAGTGGTAGGAGACAAGGGCATCCAGGAAGGCGGGATCGATCCCCTCCAGATGCTTGCTGAACTTCTGGTTGAAGTGCTCCAGGTAGTACTGGCACAGCACCGGGATGTCCTCCGGCCGCTCCCGCAGGGGCGGGATGCGGATCTGCATCACGTTGAGCCGGTAAAAGAGGTCCTCCCGGAAGGTGCCGCGGCTGACCTCCTCCTCCAGGTTGCGGTTGGTGGCGGCCACGATGCGCACGCTGACCTCGATGTCCCGCAGACCCCCGACCCGCTTGAATGTCCGGTCCTCCAGGAAGGTGAGAAGCTTGGCCTGCATCAGCAGAGGCAGTTCCCCGATCTCGTCCAGGAAGACCGTGCCCCCGCTGGCCAGCTCCATCAGACCCTTCTTGGTCCGGACGGCCCCGGTAAAGGCCCCCTTCTCGTAGCCGAAGAGCTCGGATTCCAGCAGGTTCTCGGGGATGGCGCCGCAGTTGATCTTGACCAGGGGCTTGTCCCGCCGGGGGCTGCTGTCGTGGATGGTCTTCACCACCACTTCCTTGCCGGTGCCTGTCTCCCCGCAGATGAGCAGGTCCACGCTGTCGTTCTCCGCCACCACCCGGATCTGCTGGCGGATGCGCTCCATGGCGGGGCTGACGCCGATGAGGCGCCGGGACTGCATTCTGTTCAGCTCCAGACTGCGGCGGCTGGCCAGGCGCTCCATTTCCCGGCGGATGATCAGGTCCACCTCCTCCAGGTCGAAGGGCTTCTGCACATAGTCGCAGACCCCCTTCTTCATGGCCTCCACGGCCTGGGAGATGGAGCCGTAGGCGGTCATGAGAATAATGACCAGGTCCTCGTCCAGCCGGCGGAAATCATCGATGCAGTCCAGAGCCCGCTGGCTGCCCAGGCGGTTGTCCAGCAGCACCACATCCGGCCGGAAGGATTCCGTCAGGGACAGGGCCTCCGCCAGGGAGGAGGCAGTCTTCACCTCATACCCCAGATCCGAGAAGCCGTCCTCCAGGCTCATGCGCAGGATGTACTCGTCATCCACCACCAGAATCTTGTATTTCACCGTGGTCCGCCTCCTGTTCCGTGGAAGGTCAGGGTTACCGCCGTGCCCCTCCCCGGCTCGCTCTCCAGCTGCATGGTGCCGCCGTTCTGCTTCATCAGTTTCTGCACAATGGACAGGCCCAGACCTCCGCCCGCTCCGGAGAGGGCCTTCTCGCAGGTGTCCGGGTCCATGCCGCATCCGTTGTCCTGAACGCTGACAGTGACCCCCTCCTCCCCGGCCCGGCCGCAGATGCGGATCTGCCCGCCTCCGGGCAGGGCCCGGATGGAGTTGTTTATAAGGTTGATCAGGATCTGCCGCAGCTGCTGCTCATCTGCAAAGAGCCACAGGGCCTGGTCCAGGTCCATGTCCAGGGTGATGCCGTTGTTCTCCGCCACCTTGCTGTAGAGCAACTGCAGCTCCTCCCCCAGGGCGTTGAGGCTGACGGTGGACTTCGTGCTCTCCTGCTGCCGGGCCAGGTGGAGCAGATTCTCGATGAGGCTGTTGACCCGGTCCACCTCCCGCACCATCTCACGGCACAGCATCTGGTCCCGCTCCGTATCCAGCTTCCGGCCCACCACCTGCAGGCCGGCCCGGATCCCCGCCAGGGGGTTGCGGGCCTCGTGGGCCACGGTGGCCGCCAGACGGCCGGTGTAGGCCAGCTTCTCCTCCCGGCTGAGCTTCTCCTCCATGTGCCGCTTGTAGGTCACGTCGTCGATGGTAAACAGGTTGCTCCAGTCCAGGGTGCCGGAGCGGCTGAGTTTCCAGAATCCGAACTCGTAGTCCCGCACCTTCCCGTCCGCTGTGCTGAGGCGGACAGGTTCCGGCAGCACGTCGTTGCGGCGCACCAGGACAGAGAGGATGTCCCGCAGGGTGTGCCCCTGGCTGTCCCGCTCCCCGGTGCGCTCCAGCATTGCGTCAGCCCGGGCGCTGGTGAAGACGATCTCCTCCCGGTCGTTGCAGACCACCACCCCCAGGGGCAGGTTCTCCACAATGCTCTCATTGAGGGCCTTGACCCGGGAGAGCTCCCCGATGTATCCCCGGATTCCGTCCAGCATGGACTGGAAGGCCCGGGCCAGCTGCCCCACCTCGTCCCTGCGGCGGGTGTACTCCGCATTCAGGTCCTCCCCCCGGTCCGGGGAGGTGCTCACCTGGGTGCAGATGCGGCTGAGCTGCCGGATGGGGTCCGATATGTTGTAGGCGATGAAGACGCTGGCCTGGATGATGATGATCAGGAGGGCCACCACCCCCAGAATCAGGTACCGCTGCTCCTCTATGAAGGAGCTGCGCAGGGCGTGCTGGTCCAGGCTGTATACCATGCGCCAGCCCAGGCGGTTGTCGCTGCTGTCTGCCAGCACCAGCTCCGCATCCCCCGGGGTGCGGCGGCTGAAGAGCAGCCGGCCGCTGCTGTCGTAGAGGAAGAGACTGTCCCCCTGGTAGCAGCTGCGGTACTTCTCCAGCAGGGCCTGGGGGTCCTTCCAGAACTCCCCCGCATTGATGTCCGCCTGGAGATACCCGTCCAGGGAGCGGGCGATCTCCGTCTCTGTCTCCAGCTTGACCCCGTACTCCGTGCTGTACAGCACTGCGCAGAACCCGGCCACGGAGACCAGGCTGATGAGGACAAAGGGGATGAGGATCTTGTTCTCGATGGAGAGACCGCGAACGCGCTTCATTGGCTTTTCTCCTTTCCCGCAGTGCACAGGGAGACCGCAGTCAGGGCGGCGGCGGACAGAAGAACCCCGGAGAAGGCGGGGTGGATCCGCAGAATGCCGGCACTGTGGAGGGGATAAAAAATCAGGACGGAGAGGACCCCGGTGCCGATGGAGGCCCAGATCCCCTGCAGGGTGGTTTTCTTGAACAGCAGGGTTCCGTAGAGGGGCGGGAAGAGCAGAATGCTGAAGACCCCCCAGAGGTCGCCCCCGTAGCTGAGGGTGAATGCGGGCGGATTCAGAGTCAGGATCATGCCGATGGTGGCCCCGACCACCACGGCGACACGGCCCAGGTTGACCACCCGGCTGTCGGAGAGGGGTCTGCGGGACAGGGGCCGCACCACGTCGTAGGCCACGGAGGAGGCCACCAGCAGAAGCTGGGAGTTGGCGGTGGAGATGCAGGCCCCGATGACGGCGAAGAAGAACAGACAGCTCAGGGGACCGTAGAGCTCGTTGTTAACCAGGTGTATGACAATCCCGTCCGTGGTGTTCACCTCCGGCACGCTGGGTACCAGCACCCGCATGCCGAGACCGATGTGGATCAGGCAGAAGTAGATGACCGCCAGCAGGGCCAGGGAGCAGACCAGCGTCCTCTCCGCCGTGCGGCTGTCCTTTGCAGCCAGCAGGCGGACCAGGTACTGGGGATTGGCAGCCAGTCCCAGTCCCCAGCCCCAGAACATGGTGAGGCTGACCAGGGGGGTGTAGCGTGAGTTGAAGAGGGAGAGCATCTCCCCGGGGACCGTGGGGTCCAGGTCCCCCGCGTGGGCGCTGCCGGAGATGGTGCCCACCTGCCGGTAGAGCTCCCCCAGACCCCCCGTCCTGGAGACGATGTGCAGGCAGAAAACCAGCAGGACGCTCACCAGCAGGGTGAGGTTGAAGACGTCCGTGCGGCACACGGAGCGGAAGCCTCCGAAGGTTGTGTAGAGGATGAAGAGGTACACCATCAGCACCGCCATGGGGTAGGGGATGTCGAAGATGGCGGAGGCCACCGTCCCGAACCCCTTGTACTGGGAGACCAGATAGAAAATGTATACAACGGTGAGGATGACGCCGTAGACTGCCTGCAGGGCCTTTGACCCGTAGCGGATGCGGAAGAGCTCCGGCACCGTGATGCAGTCGCAGGCATACAGCCGGCGGGTGACCATGCCCAGCAGAAGGGCCCCCAGGAACCAGGGGATCACGGAGTAGCAGAGCACCGCCAGGCCGTCCTCGTAGACGCTCCCCGTCAGGCTGAGGATGGTGATGGCGGAGACCCAGGTGCCGGTGAAGGTGCCCACGCAGAGCACCAGGCCGGAACTGCGGCCGGCCAGGAAGTAGTCCCCGGGGGTCCGGCCGCCCCCCAGGCTGGTTTTGCCGATAATCAGCAGGATGGCGGAGTAGACACAGAAGCACAACAGATACAGGCTTGTCTTTCCCACGGCGCAGCACCTCATTTCCCTTCATAAGGCGCAGGAGCACAGCAGGGCGCGGAGTATCCCCGCCCGCTGCAGGAAGCTCCGTTGCCCTCATCCTGCATTATAGGTGGACCGCGCCCCCCTGTCAATCTGCCGGAATCCGGACCGGCAGTCCCTGTCCTCTGCCCTTCAGGCGCCTCTGCCGCCGGAACCCCGGATGAAAATCAGGAAATACCGGCCGTAAACAGTGAAACCGGAGGCCCCGCAGGGTCTCCGGTCTGTTTCTCTGTGCCCGTCTCCGGGGCGGCTCAGCTCTCCGCCTGGATGCCCATGTCCTCCGCCACGCTGCGGCAGACCTGGAAGGCCCGCCTGCCGTAGCAGCAGAAGATCACTTCCATGGGGTAGTCTCCGTTCTCCTCCAGCCAGGTCTTTACGGTGGACACGGCGATCTCCGTGGCATCCTTGAGCGGGTATCCGTACACCCCCGTTGAGATGCCCGGGAATGCGATGCTGCGGATGCCTCTGGACCTGGCGAGATCCAGGGAATTCCGGTAGCAGTCCGCCAGCAGCTGCGCGTCCTTCTCCCGGCCCTGGTAGACAGGACCCACCGTGTGGATGACCCACCTGGCGGGAAGCCGGTACCCCTTCGTGATCTTCGCCTGACCGGTTCTGCAGCCGTTCAGGGTTCTGCACTCCTCCAGGAGCTCTCTCCCGGCCGCCGCGTGGATGGCTCCGTCCACGCCGCCGCCCCCCAGCAGGGAGCTGTTGGCCGCATTCACGATGCAGTCGCAGTCCAGCCGGGTAATGTCACCCTCCACTATGCGGATGGTGCTCTTTTCCTTCTGTCCGTCCAGCATTCTCCTTACCTCCATGAGAGCAAAGCCCAGCAGGCTCTCTCCCTTCCAGTTTTCAATCTTCTTCCGGGCCCCGTCGTACAGGGACAGCCCGCAGGCCCATATCCTGTCCGAGCGGGCGCACTCCACCAGGAAGGCGCCGCCGGTGTCCAGCAGGGCGCTGCGCAGAGCCGGATTCTGGGTGAACTTGGCCTCCAGGGCCCTCAGCGCCACAGGCTGCCGCAGACCGTTCCAGATCCTGTCGTCATATCCGGCAGCCCCTTTGGCCAGCCTCTGCTGTTCCGCCGGGTCGTCCGTCCCCATGACCTTCTCCGCCGTGGCGGTATCCCCGAAGGTCATGCACTTTCGGTACATGATGTACTGCTCCGCACCGGAAAACTGCAGGCCCTCCAGCTCGAAGGGGCTGGGATACCAGTTGCTGAGAAAGCCCGCCGGCTCCTCCGGCAGGTGGAAGTATACGGCGCTGTGAACTCTGCCGCTGACTTCCAGGGTGTCAGGCAGAATCTTCATGCCGGTTTCCGGCGCCTCTCCGCCCCGCTGCTGCGTCATGCTGTCCGGCCTCCTCCCCTTTTTCTCTCTGCAGGATACCCCCTCCGCCGGGTCCTGTCAAGGGCGGGCCGTCTCTCCAGTTCCATTCCCTCCTGAATTCCATTATCTGTATATTAAATCTGCTGCCTGATGAAAGCCGGAGGCCCCGGCGGGACCTCCGGCCAAATGAAAACTCATATGCGGCCGCCGAACTCGGTGAAGAAGCGGTCGTGGATGGCCTGCATGGCCCGGTCCGCGTCCCGGTCGTCCACCAGCACGGAGACCTTGATCTCGGAGGTGGAGATCATGTTGATGTTGATCCCCGCGGAGTAGAGGGCCTCGAACATCCTGCAGGCGACGCCGGCGTTGTTTACCATGCCGGCCCCCACGATGGACACCTTGGCCACGTCGGTGCTCAGCTCCACCCGCTGGCAGCCCACAACCTCCCTGTTCTCCTCCATGATGGCGGCGGCCTCCTCGGCGTCGCTGCGGGCCACCGTGAAGCTGATGTCCTTGGTGTCATCCCGGCCGATGGACTGGAGGATGATGTCCACGTTGATGTTGTGCTTGGCCAGCAGGGAGAA